>NZ_JBHXDQ010000006.1:31987-214001 GCF_042725875.1 Streptomyces sp. NPDC127038
ACCATCGTCATGCGACACCGGCTCGGGGGCGCCCCCCCCGCGGGCGCCCCCGGCCCCCCCCCGGGTGTGCCCCCCCCCCACCAGGCTGCCTTCAACTGCTCTGCGGTGAAACGGTTTTGGACCGCGAAGGTCGTCCTGGTGGCCGGGGTGTCACATTCGAGGGTCGGGCTTGAGGAGGGCGAACTCTGCGCCGAAGGGGTCCGCTAGCCAGGCGATCCTGCCGACCTCCGGGACGTCCGCCGGAGGCATCAGCACGGTCCCACCCGCGGCCGTCGCAGCGGCGGCGATGGCATCGGCGTCCTCGGCGAAGAAGTAGGGCACCCAGCGCGGCAGTTCACCGGCGCCGTCGCCGATCGGCGCGACTCCGCCGAAGGAGGCGTCCTGCTGGTCGCCGTCCTTGGTGCTCAGTACCCGGTACGTCATGCCAGGCGCCGGCATCTCCTGGCTGCGCCAGCCGAACACGCCCTGGTAGAAGCCGATGGCGGCGACGGGGTCGGGGGCGTGCAGTTCCACCCAGAGCAGGGTGTTCGGGGCGGAGGTGATCTCCAGCCCGGTCGTCTTGCCGGGCTGCCAGAGCGCGAACTCGGCGCCCTGCGGGTCGGTCGCCTGCGCCAGATGGCCCTCGCCCATGACGTCCATGGGCTCCATCCGGATGGTTCCGCCGCCCGCCGTGATGGCCGCGACGGTGGCCTGGATGTCGTCCGCCTTGAAGTGGATCATCCAGGCGGACTTCGCACCCTCCTGGGTGAGCGGTCCGAGCGCGGCGACGGTCTTCCCGCCGGTCTGGAAGAACCCGTACCCGCCCGCGTCCGGTCCGGCCGAGACGAACTGCCAGCCGAGGACGGCACCGTAGAACGCGGCCGCCGCATCGGTGTCGGGACTGCCGAGGTCGAGCCAGTTGGGCGATCCGAGTTGGAAGTCTGTACCGAGCATGAGCAGGTCCTCCGGGGCGTGGGTCGATCGGGCCAGGGGTAACGATGCCGACCGGGCCCGTGGTGGGCCACCCATGACCACCGGCTGCCCACCGGCTTCACTCGTACGGAGTAACGCCCTGTTCCGCGTCGGACCCAGCCCCTTGGCTACGCGGTCCGGCGCCGTGGCCACCGGGCGAACAGGCCGCGCCGCCTGCGAGGTTGAGTCGTGAACGCCGTTCGCGGGACACCCAGCGCTTCGAGCCGGGACATGAGCCGAACCTCTTGCTCCGATGTGACGGAGATCCACAGTGCTGTGCCCGTGTCGCTCGCGCTGAAGATTTCTCGACCCTGCTGCCACCCCTCGGCGTGAATCGTGTAGGGAGCCAAGGCCAGAAGCGCGTCGAACTGCACGTCGTCGCGGACATCGACGTCAATCCCCATACCGGGGTCACTCTTCGCGGACCGGACGCCCTCGGCCACCTCGTTGGCGGCCAGCGATATCACCTGCTCGTACGCGGGCACCACTTCGAGCGGCCAGGCGATATCGCTGTAGGCGTCGACGTGAGCCGTCTCGATGCTGTCCCGCAGGACACGCAGCGCCTCACGGTGAACGCGCACCACGTCTTCTTCCTCCAGGCCGTCTCGGAGGAAGAGGTCGCGACGTGGTTCATCGGGTTCACTGGTCATGCGGCTCAGCCTTTCACGCGCCGATGGCGTCCGTTCGAAGGACCTGCCTTTCGCGGCTGCGGCTGCCGACCGCCGCACGCCCTGCGCCGTATCGCCCCGTCGGCCCCCGCCTCTCATAGCGTTCACTTTCATCCATTGCAATGATCTCTATCCGGGGATGTCGCGTTAAGTTCGGCCCTGTTGCAACAAATTCCTGGCGGTGAGCTGCCATGATGACGGTCGGAAGCAACAGTTGTGTTGCGGAATACGTGAATGCAACGTAGCGTTTCCTTCGTCGGAAAGTAGCGTGTCGGTCCGAGGCGCGCGGTGCCTGAGAAGGAGAGCATCATGCAGAAGTTCGACACCCCCGCCCCCGTCTCGGCGATCGTCGACATCCCCGCCGGACGTATCCAGTTCATCGCCGCCGACCGCGCCGACAGCACGGTCGAGGTCCTGCCGGCCAACCGTTCCAAGAGCCGTGACGTGAAGGCGGCCGCGCAGGTCCGCGTCGACTACGCCGACGGCGTTCTGCGCGTCGAGGCGCCCGAGGCGAAGAACCGGATCCTGGGCTCGACGGGTTCCGTCGAGGTGACCGTGCAGGTGCCGGCCGGCTCCCGTGTCGAGGCGAAGGCGGCCGCGGCCGAGTTCCGGGGCGTGGGACGGCTCGGCGACGTCACCTTCGAGGGCGGCCACCGCTCCGTGAAGCTCGACGAGGCCGACACCGTACGCCTGGCCGGCCTCGACGCGGACATCGCCGTCGGCCGCCTCAACGGTTCCGCCGAGATCAGCACCCAGAAGGGCGGCCTCACCGTCGGCGAAGCCGCCCGAGGCATCCTCAGGCTCAGCACCCTCATGGGCGACATCACCGTCGGCGCAGCCCCCGGTGTCTCCGCGTCGCTGGACGCCGGCACCACCCACGGCCGGGTCGGCAACACCCTCAAGAACGACGGCACTCCCGGCCTGACCATCCACGCCACCACCGCCCACGGCGACATCACGGCCCACAGTCTCTGACACTCGGCCTCCGGCGAGCAGCCCCGAAGGCGAGCGGTCCCGGTGGTGGACGGTCCCGATAGCGGGCGGTCCCGAAGACGAGCGGTCCCGATAGCGAGCTGTCCCGATAGCGGAGGAGCCCACGCCCCGGTCACGCCGACCTCCGCGCTACCGCGACCGGATCAGCCGAGCGCGCACCCCATAGTGGTCGGACAGGTAGGCCTGACGGCCGTCGCCCAGCGTCACCTTGTCCTGGAACACGAGGTCCGCGTCACCGGTGAGGCTCTCCCCGGCCGCGGCCCTGACCAGTACATGGTCCAGAGCCGGCGGCGACGGCCACCGAGGCGTCGGCCGGTAGGTCGGACGCGGGTCGCTGGCGAGGATGTCCCGTAGCCCTGCCCCCGCGACGAACTCGGTCAGCGTCGTCGAGTCGCGCGGCAGGTTCAGATCACCCACCACGGCCACGGGCACCGAAGGGCCGGCGGTCGCGATCAGCTCGGTGAGCGTGGCCAGTTCGGTACGCGCGATGCGCGTGTACCGGTTCGTGGGGGACCAGTCGTCGTCGCGGTTCGCGGACAAGTGGGTGTTCACGACCACCAGTTCGCCGTCCGGAGTGCTGACGGACGCCAACTGGGCACCCTTGCGCATGATCAGTTCGCCGCGCACCGGACCGGTCATCGGGAACCGTACGAACCGCGATCGGCTGATCGGCCACCGGGACAGGATCACCAGGCCGCCCTTGAGCAGGCCCGTGCCGGAGCAGGCGACGTGCCGGTACGCGGGAGCCGCACGGCGGATCAGCCGTGCGTGGCGCCGGAACATGACTTCCTGAAGGCACACGATGTCGTAGTCGGACCGGTCCAGCGCGGCGCCGAGCGCACGGAGCCGAGCCGGGACATCGCCGGTGAAGAGGGCGTTCATGGTCAGCAGCCGCAGAGCCTGCACGGACTGGTCACCTTCGGTCCAGGGGCCGGTCGGGCCGGTCGGGTCGTGCGAGGAGCTGCTCACGGCGTCGATCGTACTGTCGTCCGGTCCGCTGGAGGACCCGAAGTCGCCCTGGAAACGGCGCAGTTCGCGACCGGTGCCCCCGCAGGTCCCCCGGCCCACCGCTCACCGCCCGGGTGCCCGCGGGCGGCGTCAGATGTCCAGGACACTCCTGATGGTGCGGATCACGCCGTTGTCGGTGTGCGCGGGGGCCAGGTGGCGGGCGCGGTCGATGACGTCGGGGTGGGCGTTGGCCATGGCGTACGACCACTCGGCGGCGTCGAGCATGCCGAGATCGTTCAGATAGTCCCCGAACACCATCGTCTGGGCCGGTCCTATGCCCAGGTGATCCTGGAGCCGGCGCACGGCGACCCCCTTGTCGGCGGTGTGGTTCATGACGTCGATCCAGTGCTCGCTGGAGACGACCACCCGGTGGGTGTCGGCGAAGGAGGCCAGGGCGGGCGCCGTGCCAAGCGCGGCCGGCCCGAAGTCGAAGATCGCCACCTTGACGATCTCGTCGTCCAGCGCGGTGGCGTCGTCGACCAGGCGATGCGCGTGGTAGTACGGGGCGACCTCGTCGAGGAAGGCCCGGTCGCCGCGTTCCGTGTAGGCCGCGTGCTTGCCGCACACGACGACGCCCGCGTCCACGCCCTCGTCCGCCAGCTGCCGGACGGTCTTCACCAGACGGGCGGTGACGGCGGGGTCGAGGGGGTCCGAGGAGATCTCCAGCCCGTCGCGGACGACGTACGAGCCGTTCTCCGCCATGTAGACCATGCCGTCGTCCTGGCCGGCGAACAGATGGGCGAGCGTGGCGTACTGACGCCCGCTGGCCGGGCTGAACACGATGCCGCGGCGGCGCAGTTCGGCGAGCAGGGGCCACAGCCCGTCGGGGACGCGGCCGTCGGCGTCCAGCAGGGTGCCGTCCATGTCGGAGACGACGAGCCGGATGTCGGGACGGCCGGGGAGGGGGGCGGGGGTGGCTGCGGTGCTCATCACGTTCCTGTTGAGGTGGCGGGGAAGGGGGCTGAGGGCGGGGTGGCCGGCACAGGCCGGTGAGCGCTGTGGGGTCACCACTGGGTGGTGGGGTGGGCGGTGCGGACGATCAGGGAACCGAGCTCGTCGACGGCGCGTGTGCGTGCTCCGGTCAGCTCGGGCAGGGGCAGGGCCGCCGCGCTGAGCGGAACGGGCCGGGGTGAGCGGGTGACGTGTTCCTCGATCGCGGTGACGAGGCGGGGGTGGGCGCCCCAGCTTCCGCCGAGGACGACGGTCCGGGGGTCCGCGAGGGAGAGGGCCGCGGCCAGGACCCCGCCGACGGCGTGCGCCAGCGCGGTGCGAACCCGCTCGGCACCGGCGTCGGTGGCCTCCAGGAGGTCCAGCAGCCGCGGCACGTCGACGGCGGTGGAGGAGGCCCGGCGCAGGCCGAGCGCGGCGAACACCTCGGTGAAGGCCATGGCCTGTCCGTCCGGCCCCGCGGTGTACAGGTGCGCGATCTCCCCCACCAGCCCCCGGTGTCCCCGTCGTACGACGCCGTCGCTGACCACGGCGCAGCCCAGACCTTCTCCGAGGTGGAGGTAGACGAAGTCGTCGACACCCTGGGCGCAGCCGATCTCGTACTCCGCGCGCGCGGCCCAGTTCACGTCGTTGTCCACCAGCACCGGACCGGTCACCGTGCTGGCCAGGACCGCGGGCGGATCCAGCGCACCCACCAGGAACGGGGCGTCGGGCAGATGCACCAGCCGGCCGGTCGCTCGGTCGACGGGGTCGGCGGCGCTCACGACCGCCAGCCGCAGCCCGCCGGACGCCTTGTCGTCCAGCTCCGCGGCCGCCGCGGCGAGCGCCTCGGCGGCCGCTTCCTGTCCCGCGTCGGCGGCCAGCGCGATACGGACCTGCCCGTGGGTGCGCCCGAGGGCGTCGACGGCCTCGGCGATGACGCCGTGCGGGGTGATGCTCGCCACCAGGGCGGTGCCGATGTGCGGCGCCAGCGCGTAGTAGGAGCCGACCCGGCCGCGCCCGGTGGTCCGCTCGCCGGTGTCCACGACCAGTCGTGCCTGTTCGAGGCGCTGGACGCTCTCGGAGATGGTCGGCTTGGAGATGCCGGTCCTGGTGGCGATCTCCGCCCGGGTGAGCCGGTCGTGCGCCATCAGGAGGCGCAGGACGTTCTCGTCCGTCAGGCCGCGCAGCAGGTCCAGGGACGGTTTCGGCGCGTTCATACGAGCATTCTAGTAAGGAGTCTTGCCTAAACATGCGAGCGGATCTACGTTGTCCTAGTTAGGAGTCCTTACTGAAAGGGTCGAGATGACGCTCTCCGCCGCACAGCGACCGCTGCCCGCACTGCCGTACTGGAACCGGACGCCCGAGGACGTCACCGCGGCCATCCGCGAACTCAAGCCCGCGCTGCGCGCCCGCATCGAAGCGGGCGGTCGCACGGTGGAGCAGGTGTTCGCCGCCGTCGAGCAGCGCGTCGAGGCGCGCGTGACCGAGATCGAGGCGGACCGCGAGCGCGGCGAGGAGGTCTGGCCCGTCCTGGACTACGACGCCATCGCCGCCGGCACCGTCACACCGACGGAGCTGGCCAAGCTCAGGAAGCGCGGCTGTCTCGTCGTACGAGGACTCTTCCCGCACGAGCAGGCGCGCGCCTGGGACCGGGACATCGTCGACTACGTCGAGCGCAACAGGTTCTTCGAGACCTACACCGGGCCCGGTGACGACTTCTTCGGCAGCGTCGGCTCCAAGCCCGAGATCTACCCGATCTACTGGTCGCAGGCCCAGATGCAGGCCCGCCAGTCCGACCGGATGGCCACGGTCCAGTCGTTCCTGAACTCGTTCTGGAAGCACACCGGTGACGACGGCACCCGGTGGTTCGACCCCGACCGCGACGCCCTCTACCCGGACCGCATCCGGCGTCGCCCGCCGGGCACCGACTCCGCGGGCCTGGGCACCCACTGCGACCCCGGCACCCTGGACCTGTGGATGACCGAGGAGTACCAGAAGGCGTTCCGCCACCTCTTCAGCGGCGACGTCGAGCGGTACGACCCCTGGGACCCGGCCCACCGCACCGACGGGCCCCAGTACCCCGGCTCCACCATGTGCTCGGCGTTCCGCACCTTCCAGGGCTGGACCGCCCTGTCCGACATGGACGCCGACCAGGGCGTCCTGCACACCGTCCCGATCCCCGAGGTGATGGCCTACCTCCTGCTGCGGCCCCTGCTGCCGGACGTTCCCGACGACTCCATGTGCGGCGTCCGGCCCAACCAGGTCTTCCCCGTGACCAGACGCTGGCACCCGACGCTCTACCGGGCCCTGACCCCGATCCCTGACGTCAGGGCCGGCGACGCCGTGTGGTGGCACTGCGACATGATCCACAGCGTCGCGCCCGTCGAGAACCAGCGGGGCTGGGGCAACGTCATGTACATCCCCGCGGCCCCCTGGTGCCCCCGCAACGAGAAGTACGCGGCCGACGTGAGGGACGCGTTCACCACCGGCTCCAGCCCGGGCGACTTCCCCGAGGAACACTACGAGCGCACCTGGACCGGCCGCTTCACCCCCGACCAGCTCAACGAGACCGGGCGCCGGGGGCTCGACCTGAGCCGGTAGACGCTCGCTCCAGTGCCGATGTGCGCCGCCCGGGCGGACGCGGAAAGGGCCCGGCGCGTCGATCCGGCTCCGGCACCGTTCGCGAAGCCTCAGCGGGGGAGTCGCGTCACGGTGCCGGAGCCAGTGGCTCGACCGTGACGGCGGAACGTGAAGCGCTGGGCTTCCTCCAGGGCGACGGCCTCGTCGAGGGTGACGGCCACCGCGGCCCCGTGCAGCGGCCGCACCACATCCACCCCGTGAAGCATCACGGTGCCCCACACCGCGGCGGTACGGATGTGGAAGCGGAGGCGATCGCCGGACATCAGGTCCGTGCCGCCCTGCTCCTCGGACAGCACGGTGATGTCCGCGGTGAAGCAGGCGTGGGCACGGATCGAGCCCGGCGCCGCCAGCACGTGACCCCGCTCGACCAAGTCGGCTGCCGTGCCAGGCAGCAACACGCCCACGTTCATGTCGGCACGGGCTTCGTCGACACGTACGTGACACGCCTCGATGTCCACCACACGCGCGATCACGCCGTCCCCCGGGCCGACGATCTCCACCTCGTCACCCCTGCGCACCCGCCCACGCTCGATCCGGCCCGTCACCATGACCGACCTGCCCTGCCGCAGGCGGAACACATCCTCGACGCACATCAAGAACGCCGTCGCCACCGCATTCATCCTGACCGACCTGTGAATCCACCGGCTCTGTCCACGGGCGTCCTCGCGTCCTCGACGTGGCTGCACACACGGCAACGATCAAGCGCTGAGGCTAGCAATGCCTGGAACCCCGGCAGTCGGCGCAC
This sequence comes from Streptomyces sp. NPDC127038, assembly GCF_042725875.1. Lineage (NCBI taxonomy): Bacteria > Bacillati > Actinomycetota > Actinomycetes > Kitasatosporales > Streptomycetaceae > Streptomyces > Streptomyces sp. NPDC127038. The sequence goes on from NZ_JBHXDQ010000006.1 coordinate 39,923, forward strand.
ACTCCTTTGGAAGTTCTCGTCGAGCGAGGCCGCACCCACCGCATCCGCAACGGCGCCGAGCTCCGGCCGGCTGCCGCCTGGTAGGTGTCGGCCGATCATGCGATTGCGCTGGGGTGGGGGCCTGGGCCCTGGCCGAACGCCGCGTCGTAGGCTGCGGTTCATGGGCCTGTGGGACGTCTTGCCGGACAGCGAGCGACAACAGTGGATCTTCGATTCGTTCGTCGGCGTGGGTCCGCTGCGGTTTGGAATGACGTCCGACGAGGCGTCCGCTGCACTAGGCGGCGTCCCCGCGTCCGACTGCGAGCATTACCCTCACTGGGATGTCGTGTGCCGCACCTACGCCGCAGTGGGCCTGAAGCTCTACTTCGGGGCCGAGGGATTGCGTGGAGTCTCGATCGATGCGCGTCGGGGGCCGCAAGTCCATGTCGACGCAACGGCCTTGGTCGGCCAGGTTCCCTCCGAGCTGGAACAGTGGCTCTTCGATCGAGCGGAACGCCGGGAACCGTTCACCGAGCTCTTCTACCTGCCAGGCGCGGAGCCCGGATCGTTGACCCTCGGGGTGGCGTTCTGCGTGCAGCGGGCCGGCGATCATCTGCTCACTCGCCCTGTATTCCTGGCAGCCGATTCCATGGATGACGTCTATCACCGGCTGCCGAGGGAAGCCTGGGCCATTTTCTGATTTCCGGGACGGCCGAGCACGAACAGTGGCCCGCCCGGCGATCAGACGCAGAGCCAGAGGATCGGTTTCTACGGCTGGTCAGGTTCATGTTGGCATTCATCCTCAACGCGGGGCGGCTCAAGGCGGGGGCCGCCGCGCGGCCGTGGCCCTGCACCCGGCCGGGGCGCGTGTCCGCGCGGTCATCTGGCCCGGGCGTGCCGCAGTTTGTGGGTGAAGCGGTGCATGTGGGGATCGAGCGATTCGTCCGGCTCCCTGAGCACCTGCTCGTCGGTCAGCCAACGAATCGCGTCGATCTCACCTCGGTCGTAGGACGTGATGGTGCCGGCATCGGCCTGGAGGAGGTACCAGAGCGAGACGTCGGTGTGTGTGCCGGGCCCGCGCGTCTTCGTGACCGTGAGGAAGAGGGGGAGCTCACCGGTGATCGACGATGCCGTGGCCACGATGCCCAGTTCCTCACGGCATTCGCGGACCACCGCGGCCCACGGGTCCTCATCCGGCTCGACGTGTCCGCCGGCCGGCAACCACAGACCCGCCTTGCGGTGCGCGACGAGCAGCAGTTGCCCGCGCGTGTCGTCGAGGACGACGAAGTAGCTCACCAAGTGCATCGCGGGAACGTCCGGCTTGCGCACCCGGTAGAGCGGAGCTCCGCCGGAGATCCACTGCCTGGCGGTGTCCAGGTGCGTGCGCTCCAGGTCGTCCCAAGTATCGATGGCCTCGACCAACCTCAGAAGACGGGCACGTGGATGATCGTCATGGGCGTTGGGAGGGTGTGGAGTCGACGTCATCCACGCATCCTGGCAGCAGACACTGACAGGCAGGAGCAGTCGGCCTCTGCCGCAACGGCGGGAGGCCGCTCTGGCCCGGGTGTCAGTGGCGCTCTTTACGATCTCCGGCATGGCAGTCCCCGAGATCGTTCCGATCACTCATGAGCCCGGCTACCGGACGGCGACCATCGGCCGCTACGGAACAGGGCCAGTTCTTCGCCTCGGTCATCTACGCGTTCCCCCAGGGGCTCAGGCTCTGTGAGGACCGGATGGAACAGAAGCGCCTCTACGCCGTGCTCCATCGGTTCGACTCCGAGGGCCGGCACATTCATTCGGACATATGGCGTGCCGGAACATTCGCCGAACAACAGCGACGCCCGTACGGAAGCGACTCGGTACGGGCCCGGGCGGAGGCCAGACCGGCGGAGCGACTCGGGAGCCTTCCGCAGCTCGCGTACAGGGACATCGCGATCCGTCCCTTCCAAGTGACCTTTGACGGCGTGCTCTTCGGCCTGGTCGCCGAACGTCACGCAGACGGCGAAGGAGAGCACGACTGGGCTGAGCTCTATCCCGACCGCCTCGGATTCTCCGCTCCGTGGGACGGCCTGTACGACACGTGAGGGCCGGCGACCTTGAGGCGCGCCCGGCCCGCTCTCCCCGGCAGCACCCGACACCACGGTCCGGCCGAGCCGGAACACGCCACGGCGCCCGGGGCGCATGGGGGAGTGGTTCGTCAGCGATGCTCAGGAACACCCCGGGAGGTGCGGTCGGCCGCCGGTAGCGTGACCGCCGTGATGATCGGAACCGAAGAAACCCGACTCGTCGTCCTGCGCGGCAACAGCGCCTCGGGCAAGTCGTCCGTCGCGGCCTGCCTGCGCGAGAGGTTCGGCCGCGGCCTTGCCTTGGTCGGCCAGGACAACATCCGCCGCGTCGTCCTCCGCGAACGCGACAGACCGGGAGCGGCGAACATCGGCCTGATCGACCTGACCGCTCGCTACGCCCTCGACGCCGGATTCCACGTCGTGCTCGAAGGCATCCTCTACGCCGACCACTACGGTGACATGCTTGCCGGACTGCGCGCCGACCACCGCGGCCCGACTCACGGCTACTACCTGGACGTGCCCATCGAGGAGACCCTCGCCCGGCACGCCACCAAACCGATCGCCGACGACGTCGACGAAGCGCAACTGCGCGACTGGTACCGACCGCGCGATCTGCTTCTCGACGGAACCGAGATCGTCATCGGTTCCGACAGCGCGTTGCACGAGACCGTCGACCGCATCATGCTCGACACCGGGCTCGCACAGCTGCCCGCACTGGATTGCTGACCGGAGCCTCGTTGCGGCAGCGGCAGCTGCGGCGGGTGCTAGCCGAGCCTGTTCAGCACCTCGGCGACAGCGGCGCGGTACCTGCGGAGCGCCTGCAGTCCGGCCGTGTAGCGGTCGCGGTGTCGCCTGATGTCCGCGGTCTGCTTCTGCGCCTTTACGGTGTGCCAGAGTTCCGCCGTGTGGTGGCGGCGCTTGCAGGTGACGTCGGCGACGGCGGTGGCCCGCTCGCGCCGTGTCTGCCGAGTGTTGCCATCGCTTCCGCGCTGCCAGGCGGTGTCCGTGTACGCCGCGACGGGGTCGGGATAGCGCGTGAACCCCTGGTCCGCCACGCAACGGGACCACACCGCCCAAGCCGTACGGAGCCGCGGATCGCGCCTGACCGCCTTGTCGTTTTCCAGCGCCCGCGTACTTGCGTACAGCCAGTCCCGCTTGAGGTCGATGCCGCGCATCAGCCGCCGGTTCGCATCCACGTTGCAGGCCGGGAGGTCCGCATACTCGACGTTGGTCATCCGGCGGCCCTTCGGCCGGGGGACCAAGGGCTTCGCCGGGTCCCAGCCGTAGCCCCAGCGCTGGGCCTCGGCGAGATCCAGGTCGCCGTAGTCGGTGCCGACCGCGATGGCGACGACAGGGTCCGTCGGGTAGCGGGGATCGAGCGGGAAGTCCGGGTGTCCGTGCCGCGCCATGCACTGCCGGACCAGCAACGCCGAGGCGCGCTCGGACTGTTGGTAGTCCTGCGGCGTGTAGCTGTAGCGGTCGCCCGGCAGGGGTCCGAGGTCCGAAGCCGTACGGATGATCCCCGGCTGCCCCTGACCGGCGACACAGACCGCCGCCAGCACCACCACGGCACTCAGCCGCCACCCCCGCTTGGTCATGCCAGGAGATGCTAGCGGCCGGCGTGTGCCGATCGGTTGCGGGCCCCCGTCAACTCGACCACACGCGAGGGGACTTGAAGGAACTTCCGGAGGAAGGTGGGGAGAGAAACGACCGTCTCCGTCCACCCGAGCGTGCAAGCAAGCATGGGAACACGGCACTTTGCGTCTTTCGGCACGCCCTGCGGGCGGCCCGCCGTAGCCTCCACGTTGCCACCACCGCGCGAACGGCCCCCTCGGTATGCCGCCGCCTCGCTGGTGTCACTCACCTGCTCGCGCTCTCGATGAGGACGGACCGCTCATGACCCCTGCCGCCACAGCCTTCGGTGACTCCGGCGACGGCGACGGTTTCTCGCCTTTGGGGCAGCGGATTCGCGCCCTGGTGAGCTCCGAGCGTTCCGTCAGTGATCTGAGGCGCTACTTCGGTATCGGCGTGCATGCCGGGGAACCGCCTTTCACCGGAAGCCGGTTCGAGCATCTGGCCGGCGGGGGAGACCGGACCGGGATCGCCGACACCGTCACCGCCGAGGACCTGATCGCGGTACAGACCCTGTCCGTCACCGTTCCGTCGCCCGTCGCCCTGGACCTCCTCGAAGGTCCTCTCGGAGGTCAGCTGTCCGCTCTGCTGAAGGCGATCCCCGCCGACATCGACCTGACCGACGCCGAAGCGTCCGTCGTGACGGACGGCTCTCCGGCGGAGCAGGCCTGGGACCTCCTTCGGGACCAGCACGGAATCAACTGGGTCATCGCCGGAAAGCTCCTGGCCCGCAAACGCCCCCGCCTGCTCCCGGTGTACGACCGCGTGGTCCGCTGCGCCCTCGGCCGCCCTTCCGAGTTCTGGGCCGAACTCCGAACCGCCCTGCACGAGGACGGCCGTTCCCTGCACCGCCAACTGCTCCAGTTGAGGCAGACGGCGGGACTTCCGGAGACCGTCAGCGCGTTGCGGGTGTGCGACGTGACGGTCTGGATGAACCACCGCGCACTGGATCATGCTTGCCCGTGAGGATTCCGGCCGTCCGTGATGGGCAGCACCCGCGCCAACTTCCGTCCAGTGAGCGGCTGCTCAACCTCAGAGCGACAATGGTGCCGGGCCGCCGAGCAGGGACGAGGCGTTCTGGAGCGGGCTGAGCGAGGGCGCGGGCGTGGCCGCTTCCGGGGTGCGGCAGGTGAAGCCGAGCCGAGTCATGGCCCGGGTCACTTCCCCGCTCGTGAAGTCGCGGCGGTCCTGGCGCGTGATGACCTCGCCGACCTGTTTGACGGGATAGTGGCACCGGCCGATGATCACGGAATCGCCCGTGATCGGCTCGGGCTTGACGCCCTTCATCGACTCCAGCACCCCGCTCTTCGAGAGGTCGAACGGGAAGCGGGCGATTACACAGCGCATGGAGCCTCACAGGTAGTGGAAGAGTGCCGGCCGGAGCGGGCCGGGTGGCGGGGACGGGACGGCTGGACGCTCAGCGGGACAGGAGCGGAGCGCCCGGGGCGTGGCGGTCGCGCAGGACGTCGCACAGGCGGATCCGGTCCGTGTACGCGGAGTCGTCCCGGATCATGACGAGCTGGGCCTCGGTGACCGTGTCCGTGTGCTGATCGTCCTCGTCGCACACGACGAGGCACCCGACACGGGCGCCCGCCATCACGGCCAGGGCGACCTCGACGGTCATGTCACCCCGTACCCGCGGCCCGGACGTGTCACCCGGGTGGGCGATGAAGGCGGCCGGGAGGGTACCCACGGAACACGACGGCGTCTGAACGGGCGTCAAATGGTGCCTCCTGCTGGGCGGTCAGTGGTGGGGAGCCGCGGATACCGGACTACTGCTGGGCGGAGCCGCGCGCGGCGGTGCCGGTGGACCGCACCTGCCCGGAACGGCCACGTCGGCCCCGGGTGGAGGAAGGGCTGCGGCGAGGGCGTTCCGTAACCGGCGCGCGGATGACGACCGGCACGCCCGAGGGGGCCTGGGCGCCCGTGATGCGGCTCAGCTCCTCCTCGCCCGAACGCACCTGGCTGATCCGCGGGTTGATGCCCGCGGCCGCCATCAGCCGGGTCATGTCGCGGCGCTGGTTGGGCATCACCAGGGTCACGACGCTGCCCGACTCGCCGGCACGGGCCGTACGGCCGCCGCGGTGCAGATAGTCCTTGGGGTCGGTCGGCGGGTCCACGTTGACGACCAGGTCGAGCTGGTCGACGTGAATGCCGCGTGCGGCGACATTGGTCGCCACCAGGACCGTCACATGCCCGGTCTTGAACTGTGCCAGGGTGCGGGTGCGCTGAGGCTGGGACTTGCCGCCGTGCAGGGACGCGGCGCGCACCCCACTGCTCAGCAGGTGCTCCGTCAGCCGGTCCACCGCGTGCTTGGTGTCCAGGAACATGATCACTCGGCCGTCGCGGGCCGCGATCTCGGTGGTCGTGCGGTGCTTGTCCGCGGCCTGCACGTGGAGCACGTGGTGCTCCATGGTCGTGACCGCGCCTGCGGACGGGTCCACGGAGTGGACCACCGGGTCGGACAGGTAGCGGCGGACCAGCAGATCGACGTTGCGGTCCAGGGTGGCGGAGAAGAGCATGCGCTGCCCGTCCGGCCGTACCTGGTCGAGCAGCGCCGTGACCTGCGGCATGAAGCCCATGTCGGCCATCTGGTCGGCTTCGTCGAGGACGGTGATGGCGACCCGGTCCAGGCGGCAGTCGCCCCGCTCGATGAGGTCCTTGAGCCGGCCCGGGGTCGCGACCACGACCTCAGCCCCGCCGCGCAGCGCGCCGGCCTGGCGGCCGATCGACATACCGCCGACGACGGTGGTCATCCGTAGCCGCAGGGAACGGGCGTACGGGGTGAGCGCGTCGGTGACCTGCTGCGCCAGTTCCCGGGTCGGTACGAGGACCAGGGCCAGCGGAAGGCGCGGTTCCGCGCGCTGGCCGACCGTGCGGGCCAGCAGCGCGAGGCCGAAGGCGAGGGTCTTGCCGGAGCCGGTGCGGCCCCGGCCGAGCACGTCACGGCCCGCGAGGGTGTTCGGCAGGGTCGCCGCCTGGATCGGGAAGGGGACGGACACGCCTTCGTGGCCGAGCGCGGCCAGCAGCGGCGCCGGCAGGCCGAGGTCGGCGAACGCCTCCACGGCCGGCAGGGCGGGCGTGACGGTCACCGGCAGAGCGAACTCTCCCTGCAGTGAGGCCTGTTGACGTCCATAGCCCTTCGACCGCGCGGGACCACCGGAGCGGCCGGCCGGGACGGTACCGAAACGGCTGCCGCCCCTTCGGGCTCCGGCGCCGTCCGTGCGGGTGCGGGTGCGGCTGAAGCGGTCGTTCGTGCGCGTGCGGTTCATGCGGAACCTTCCTTGACAGGCGCGTATCAAGGAATTCCCGCAGCTAATGGCAGCGCAGAGAATTGCGAGAACGAGCCGAATGAATTCCGTCACCGAGTCGAATCGATGACGAAATGCCGCGGGGTGTGACGCCTGAGAAGCGTCCGTTTCCCGGAAATCCGGGAGCGGCGGATGAGGAGAACGAGGAGGGGGTGCGAGGCCTCGTGATGAATGCCGCGCCGGGAATCGGAAGGGGAGAGGAGGCCCTGATCGACGGCGGCGGAAGGTCGGGAAACGAGACGGGCCGGTCCTCCGGAATCCGGAGGCGAGGTCGCGGGCCGGGCGCGTCGGGCACTGCCTCGGACCTGCGTCGGGCCGTGCCCTGCGCCGAAAAAGCGGCGAGCTGGGGCCCGCACCCCAAGGTGCGGGCCCCAGCTGCGCTGTGCATGCGGGTGTCAGGCGGAAACGATGTTCTCCGCCGTCGGGCCCTTCTGGCCCTGCGCGATGTCGAAGGACACCTTCTGGCCCTCCTGGAGCTCGCGGAAGCCGGAGCTGGCGATGTTCGAGTAGTGGGCGAAGACGTCGGGGCCGCCGCCATCCTGCTCGATGAAGCCGAAGCCCTTTTCCGCGTTGAACCACTTCACGGTGCCAGTAGCCATGTCAATTCTCCTTCGGGACGGTGCTCGGGCTCCGCACTGTGCGGATCCCGCGTCGCCGTGATGATTGCCCCGCCGGAAAAATGAATGACCGGAAATACAAAAGAACTCCGCCCGTGAGAACGGGCTGGATGTTCGCAAGTTTTTTTGGGAACCACAACTGCAACTGCTATCGACAGTAGCACGGCGGGATCGATTCCGTGCGGTAAGGAATCTCACTCGGCCTGTCGATCCAGAATTTCTCATCGCGCCCGACGTCGATTTCTCACGTCGCGGCGACAGATATCCGCCGGGAGTCAGTTCCCCCGGCCGGTGCGGTACTTGGACGGCAGCGTGTACACGAACTCCCGCGGGTCTCCGTACGCCTCTTCGAGCATCGTGGGCACGCTGTGGTACCCGCACGTGTAGAGGTTCCGGCTCGGGTCCCACGTGTTGTACGCGAGGATCGCGGCCCGCTTCTTCGCCATGTGCGAGGACGGGATGTTGAGCACGTAGTCCGCGCCGCGGTCACGCTGGTCGCGGCTGAACGCCTCGTACGTGTAGATGTGGTTGAAGCGTACGTCGGTCAGCTCGCCGTTCTTCATCAGCCAGTACGCGGCGTCGCTGCACGCCTTGTGCGTGGCGTTCGTGGGCTGCGCCGGGTCGATCGTGTCGAGCCAGCCCGCGGGGAACTTGTGGGAGGCGCCGGGATACTGCTGGATGAGCGTGCGGATCTTGCCCATGATCTGCTGGACGAAGGTGTTGTACTCGCTGTCGGTGCCGTAGGCGCTGTCGGAGAGCTTGAAGTTGATGACCTTGTCGACGCCGATGGCCTTGGCGGACAACGTGAACTCGGACGTACGGGCCGAGACGACCTCAGGTGTCGTCCCTGTCTCCTGCCACCCCAGCTCGTGGTAGTGATTGGGAGCCGAGCACTTGTCGCCGAGGAAGCACGGAGTCTGGTTGAGGTTCTGCGCGATGCCGCCGTTCTCACCCTTGGACACGAGGACCAGGTAGACCGGCCGTCCTGCGGCCTTGTGCTCCAGGATGGAGCCGGCCATCCCGATGGCCTCGTCGTCCTGGTGCGGCGAGTAGAAGATCGCGGGCGTGGCCGCCGCCGAGGCGTTCGAGGCGCCCAGGGATCCTTGGAACGCGACGCCCGCGGCCGTCAGGCCGGCGGCGGCCAGTACCGATCTCCGGGAGAGACCGGTCGGAACGGCATCGTGGGGCTGGGGCATGCGGGGACTCCTCGTTTCGACGCGTGGGGCACTCGTCCCGGTCGCGTGGAGACCGCGCGGGACGAGCTCACCTGCTGAATGCGCCACCACGGTTCCAGGAGCCGCTTACGTCTGGCTCACGTCTCGCTGACGTCGCACCCGGCACGTTGATGGTCCCCCGGTGAAGTGGTCGACTTCGAGGCGGCGTCGGGACCTCGGGGAATCTTTGGGGAAGCAGCGCATTTCCGATGTGCAGCGCAACCAGTGAGCCTCCTGAGGAGTCCAAGACGGCATGATCAATATGCGTGTACGGCACGTTCTCGGTGCCTCGATGCTCGTCGTGACCCTGGCGTCACTGTCCCTCTCCTGCTCCAGCGGCCCGGGCTCGACTCCGGCCGACGCGAAGTCGTCCGTTCGCGCCACCCGGAACACGGCATCGGCCCCCGCGACCCAGGAGCCGTCGGCCCCGAGCACCGCAGTCCCGTCACGGGGGGTCGAGAAGGTCCGCGACGTGTTCGCCCGGCTTCAGGCGACCTACAACGACGGGTGCACCACCCCGGGGAACTGCGCGTACTTCCTCGGTCGCGTGCACGATGAGCTCGACAGTCTCGACGAGGCGATGAAGGCGGATCCGCAGGGCCCCGGACACTTCAAGGAACCTCTCGCGTGGATCGCGACACTGCGGTCCGAACTGGGCGCCGACGACTCCTTCGAGAACCTGAAAAAGCACCAGAAGCTGCTCACCGGAACACGGGACGAGATCAACACGTGGATGCAGGGGCACCCGGAGGACTACCGGTGACGGCGGGTCAGACGTTGCTGTCACGAGAGGCTTGAGCGCGTCCGTCGAGAATCGTCCGCGGGTGTCCGCTTGAGGGACGGGGCCGGTTAGTCCGGTCGACGCGAGTCCGTCGAGCCGTGTGGCAGCATCGCCGTCGTGGATGACCGTATGGATGGCCTTATGGATGAGGTGGACTGGTCCGGCTTGTTCCATGCCTCGGGCCCCGCTGGCGACACGCCGCGCCGCCTGGCAGCTCTCCTCGGCGACGATGCGGAGACACTCGTCGACGGGTACTCGCACCTGTGGTCGGAGACGCTTCGCCGCGAGGGCAAGGCCTGGCCTGCGACGGCGCCGACCGCCCTGCTTGTAGCCGACCTCCTGGACGATCCGCTGCTGGGGTCCGACGATCCCTCGCTGCCCGACGCGATGCTGGCCTATCTGTACGAGGTCGGCGTCGCCGCCGACCTCGGCGACAGCGCTGCCGAGATCCGTGCTCGGGTCGAGGACCGCGCACCGGCGCTGCGGGCCTGGACCGTCGAGTACCTGTCCGCCGACGCGGAGGGCAGGGCCCGGAGGTGGCATGACGGCACGGGGCTGGGTGAACTCGTCCTCGATCAAGCCGCGCTCGCCTGCTTCGACCTGGTCCCCACGCTCCTCCAGCGAACACTGCCGTACCTCGGGTCGGAACGTGTCCGGCGCCGGACGTGTGCCGCCGCCGCTGTCGGGGCACTGGCTCGGCACCCCTCGGCCGACGCGCAGCGTTCGGAGCTGCTGGTGCGGCTGACGTCGATGGCCCCGGCTGCCGATTACCCGTACGACCTGGCGACGACGTTGATCGCCATCGGCCATCTCGGCGGCGACACCCGCCCTTGGCTGACGGACCCGCATGCGGGGGTTCGCGCCTGTGCGGCCCTGGCACCCGGTCTTGCCGGTGACGACACGGCACAGCAGGTGCTCGCGGAGCTGGAGCGGTCGCCGCAAGCGTTCAGCGAGTCCTTCGGCGACATGGCTCCGCCCCCGCAGCTCCGGGGCAAGTCGTTCCGGGATCTGCCCACCCGTCCACGCGCGAGCTGATGCCCGGTGTCCCCATGCGTCGCTATGACGGCAGCTGCGGTATTACGTCACATACTGTCCTCTCGGGCTCGGGCTCTCGGGCTCTCGGGCGTGATCCAGAAGCTCGGAGCTCGGAGCTCGGAGCTCGGCGGTCTGCGGATGTCGAGATCGTGACACCCGCTCCGTCCCAGGGGCATCAGCGGCCAGAAGGAGAGACGAGCATGGCGATTCAGCGGATGGACAATGTGGGCATCGTCGTGGAGGACATGGACGCCGCTGTCGCGTTCTTCGTGGAGCTCGGCATGGAGCTGGAGGGCACGGCGACGGTCGAGGGCCCGGTCGCCGATCAGTGCACCGGACTCGAAGGCGTCCGCTGTGACATCGCGATGCTCCGGACGCCCGACGGTCACAGCCGTCTGGAGCTGGCGAAGTACCGCAGTCCCGCGGTGATCAGCGACGTACCGCGCGACCGGCCCCACAACGTCGTGGGCACGCACCGCGTCATGTTCGCCGTCGACGACATCGAGGACACCGTCGCCCGCCTGCGCCCTCACGGCGCCGAACTCGTCGGCGAGTTCGCCCGGTTCGAGGACAGCTTTCTGCTCTGCTACCTCCGCGGCCCGGGCGGCATCATCGTCGGGCTGGCGGAGCAACTGGGCTGAGCAGGAGGAGCCGCATCACGTACGTGGTCGAAGGCGATGCATCGGAACGCTGAACCGCCGCCCGGTCAGGGCCACTTGCCTGTCCAGGGTGCTGGGCCCGGCCGGATAGGCTCGGGCGATGCCGGACACCGCCTTGCTCATCATCGACCTGCAGACTGCGCTGTTGAGCGACGCCCATGAAGTCGAGGCCTGCCTGCACAAGGTCGCCCATCTTGCCGAACGGGCTCGCTGCGCCAGCATGCCGGTCATCTACTTGCGTCAACGGCTTCCTGACGTGCCTGCCGGCCTGATCGACGTCCATCCGACGGTGGCACCGCAGTTGGGCGATGTCGTGTTGGACAAGGACGGCGCGGACTCCTTCCTCGACACCGGGCTCGGCAAGCTGCTCGACGAGCAAGAGGTGTGCCGTGTGATCATCACCGGCTTCGCCACCGAATACTGCGTCGACTCCACCGGCCGCAGCGCGCTCTCGCGTGGCTACGACCTTGTGCTGGTCTCGGACGGACACACCACGCCGGAACGCCCGCCTGGTGCCGCGCCTTCTGCCGCCCAGGTCATCGCCCACCACAACACGACCTTCTCGGCCATCCAGTACGCCGAGCGCTCCATCACAGTAGAACCGGCTGCGCACATCCGCTTCGATGCCGCACGGGCGAGTTGAGGCGAACGGGCTGATGGGCTGGAACCGAGTGGTGGGTGCCACTTACACCGTGACCGTCGGTCCGCAGGGGCCTCGAACGAGTCCCGGTGATCAACAAGGCAGTGCTCGCGCGTCACTGGAGCTGTCCGGAGCCACCGGCTTGTCGGCGGCAAGGGAGTGGATGCGCGGTATCGGCGAGGGCAGCAGCCAGAGCAGGGACAGCGCTCCGCCGACGGCCCCGATGAGGAGGGTCGCCCGGAGGCCGAAGAAGGTGGCGAGGAGGCCGCCGAACACGGCGCCCACAGGACGTATTCCGTAATTGATCGTGCTGTACGCACCGGCGACCCGACTGCGCATGCCATCGGGGATCACGTCCGCCTGGAGGGAGTTGAGGTTGACGTCGAACATCATGACGCCGACTCCGGAAAGGAACTCGGCCACGGCCAGGGCTCCGGCGCGAGCCCAGAGGGGGGCGCCCGCGGCAGCGACGACGGCGATCGGTGCCGGGAACACCACGGCGCCCACGACGATGCTCCGGCCCACGCCGAGCCTCCGCGAGATCTTCGGGGCCAGCACCGCGCCCAGGAGCGAGCCCGTCGCGCCGATCCCGAACGCCATGCCGATGACTCCCGCGGTCAGTCCGAGGTTCCGGCCGGCGAACAGCACGATCAACCCGTTGCCCGCGACGAAGGTGAAGAAGTTGACCGTCGCCGCACAGCCGAGGCTCGCCCTCAGCACCGGGTGGCGGATGACGAACACGAGTCCCTCCCTGGCCCGCCGCAGCACCGAGGACGCCGCTTGGTCATGAGCTGTCGGCGGTTCGCCGGTGGCCACCCGGCCGACCAGGACCGCGGACGCCACCAAGGTCAGGGCGTCGACGGCGACCGCGACAGGAGCGGTCAACGCCTGGATCAGGGCGCCACCGATCGCCGGTCCGGCTACGTACGACGCGGAACGGCCGGCACTGAGCTTGCTGTTCGCGTCGACGTAGGACGAGCGAGGCACCAGGTGGGCGAAGAACGGGGGATAAGCGGTGTTGAACAGCACCGCGGCCGAGCCCGTCAGCAAGGCCACGACGTACAACTGGCCGAGTGCCACCGCTCTCATGAGACAGGCGGCCGGGAGCGAGAGCAGCACTGCCGCCCGCACGAGGTCGGCGAGGACCATCAGGCGCCGCTTGTGGACACGGCGGTCGACCCAGGCACCGAGGACGATCGCGAGCAGGTTCGGGGCCCAGATGAGCGCGGTCAGCAGCGCCACCTGATCGGCCGTGGCGTGCAGCGCCTGCACCGCGATCAGTGGCAGGGCCAGTTCGGTGATCCGGTCGCCGAACTGCGAGACCGACTGGCCGGCCCAGAAGCGACGGAACCGCCGATCGCGCCAGAGCGATGCGACTAAGGACCCGTCTGCCGTCGTGCTCATGACGTCTCACCGGTCTGTTCATCGGCAGTCTCCGGCAGCGCGTATCGCAGCAACCTGACGCCACGCGCGTCGTCCGGCTGCGCGGTCTCCTCGCGCGTCACGTAGGGGGCGAGAACCCGCTCGATCGCGTCCTCGATGGCGGCCAGTTCGTCGGCGGAGACGACGACACGGGTGTTGGCCAGACCGCCGAGCCGTCGCCACACTGGTTCGAGCCGGGGTTCGACCTCGGTTGCCCACCGGTTGGGGAGGTCTCCCGAGCGCAGGAACATCTCCCGCGACAGGACCCGCGAAGCCGACCAGCCCTCCTCGTCGTCGGGATCCTTCGGCGCCTGGAACCGGAAGCCCCGCGCCACGGCCTCCCACCGCCTCTGGCGACGGTCCGGGCCGGGCTCGGCATCGCGGACCAGCCCGAAGCCCGCCAGATGCCGCAGATGCCAGCTCGTCACCGAAGGGGTTGCGCCGACATCGGGCGCGAGTTGCGTCGCCGTGGCCGGTCCTTGCCGTTGCAGGCGTTCGAGGATCGCCAGTCGCACCGGATGCGCCAACGCCCGCATCGCCTGCGGATCAGTTATCTCGATATCGCCCAGACGATTACCAGAGTCCATGACGTGAGAGACTCCTCTCACATATCGTGAGAGTCAAGTCTCACATCTCCATCCCTCGCCCTCGGACAGCCGGGACCAGGCGATCCACGCCGACGTCAAAGGCCCTTCAGGACACGATCGAGTGCGGACCGGCCTGCGGGACCCCAGTGCGGCTTGCCGCCAGGCAGACCGCGATCCCCGTTCCGGCCCATCGACATCAAGAAGAGGCTCTTCATCGCGGCCAGTCCGCGCGCCCGTCGCACCGCCGCCTCGTCCGCCCGTGCGTAACGGTCGAAGAACCGTGAGGCGCCGCCCGCGGGGAGCAGCAGCCAGGCGGCCGCGAGGTCCCAGGCCGGGTCGCCGGCGAAGAGCGCGCCGAAGTCGACGACACCCGCCAAGGTCCCGTCCGCGACGACGACGTTCGCGGGGTGCAGGTCGCCGTGCACCCACACCGGCCGGCCCTCCCACGCCGGCGCCGCCACCGCATCGCCCCAGACCTCACGGATCCCGTCGGCGAGCTCGGCAGGGGCGACGGCCCGGAAGAAGTGCTCGAAGCCGTCCGTGCAGTCCCTGGGGTGAGCGCCGAACTCCGAAGCGGTCGGGGCGTCGGCGGGCGCCTCTACGTGCAGCGCCCGGAGGAAGTCGGACAGCGTCTCGGCCGCGTGGTCGCCGCGAGTGATCGATCCGTGGTCCAGCGGTGTGCCCTCGACCCATGTCATGACGGTCCAGATCTTGGGGCAGCGCTCGGACGGTGCACCGTTCCGTACGGGGACGGGAATCGGCAGGGGCAGGCGCGCGGCCAGAATCGGAAGCCAACGGCGCTCCTTGAGCTGTAGATCGGGGCCCGTGTCCATCCGCTGCATCCTGATGGCCAACTCGTCACCGAGGCGCCACATTTGATTGCCCCAGCCACCCGGCACTTCGCGGATCGGCAGTTCGGCCAGGTCGGGATGCTGTTCTCGAAGCAGGTCGCGGACCAGGTCCTCGCTGACCTCAAACGTGGATTCGATCATGCCGAGTCACCGTACTTGAGGTGAGCGGACGCCGCGTTGCGAAGCGGGTCCAGTCCAGTTCGCCTCGGGCACCGAACTCGTAGAGCACCACTCGGTGGAGCTTGGCCCACACCCGAGCCGTCGACCCGGTCCGTTCCTCGATCCTCGCCGGCGGGATCGACGATGCAGCCGGACGCTTCAGCCGATCTGACGTACGCCATCGACCTTCGCCCCCGCTCATGACCTTCCACTGGCCGACGAATCGTCGCATAGACTCACCAAATGAGATGACGTCTCAATCACTGGGATGAGCAAAGCGGCCTTGCCGTACCGGTGTTATGTCGCCGGGGAGTCTTTCCTGAAACGATCTGGTCGGAAAGCGGGCCGAGGGTGCGTCGCGCGATCGTGCGTCGGCGCAGGAGGGGGTTGACGGTGCACCAGGGGGAGTTGCTGGCCGGCAAGTACCTGCTTGAGGTACGTATCGGTCAAGGCGGCATGGGGGAGGTGTGGTCGGCGTACGACCGCGAGCTGGACCGCTCCGTCGCGGTCAAGGTCGTGAACGCAGCCCCCGGGCTGATCGCCCGGCTACGGCGGGAAGCGCGTACGGGCGCCCGGTTGCAGCATGTCGGTATCACCGTCGTGTACGACATCGGAGAACATCATGGGCACCCGTTCTTCGTGATGGAGCTGCTCGCCGGCACTGACTTCCAGACGCTGATCGAGGACAGCCCAACTGGTCTAACGGTCCTTGGCGTTGCGCAGTTGATGGCGCCAGTGGCGGACGCTTTGCACTACGCGCACCGCAAGGGGGTCGTGCACCGTGACATCAAGCCGGCCAACCTGATGGAATTGGCCGACGGCGGGGTGAAGATCTGTGACTTCGGGATAGCCCGCTACACCGATGCCGCCACAGCCCGCACCGCGCCCGGCGGCATGCTCGGCACCCCCGCTTACATGGCACCCGAGCAGTACGAAGGCAAGGACGCCGACGCGGCCAGCGACCTGTACTCCTTCGGCGCCACCCTGCACGCACTGCTCGTCGGACGGCCGCCCTTCCCTGGCCCGTCACTTGCCGACCTCATGCGCCAGCACCTCACTCAACCCCCGCCCCGGCTCACCGATCTACGGCCCGACATCCCCGCCGAGCTCGAACGGCTGGTCCTGGATCTGCTGGCCAAGGACGCCGCCGGCCGACCCGCATCCGCGGCTCACGTGGGCGACGCCCTCCGTGCACTCGCCGGCGGCCTCGTCCAGTTGACGTCCCTGTCAACGGCCCAGCGTCCGACGGGTTGGGTCCCGCTCCCTCCGCTGTCACCGGCGGAAGAGCAGACACTTCGTTCCACGGACAGTGACATCTCCACCCAGATCGAGTTCGTCAACCAGCGCAGACAGGCCGTACGAATCTGCTGGCTCGACTACCAGGGCTCCCGCACCTTCTACACGCAACTCGCCCCAGGCATGTCCTACGTCCAGCAGACGTATGTCTCACATCCATGGATCATCACGGACACAGCGGAGAACCCGATCGTCATCTTCCACCCGACCGCGGCACCGGGCCAGGCGGCCATCTACTGACCAGGTCAGACCTCCGACGACGCGGGCATGACGCGGCGCATTGGCCAGGCCGGGCAGTTCGTCGATTTCACCGACCGCAGGAGTTCGTGAACCGGCTCTGAACTACGACGAGTTATGGACTAGATGCCCGCTGACAGCGATTCCTGCAAACGACCGGGGATATCCCGCCCCACTCGGTCCGGGTCTCGGCAGGCTGGGGAAGCTCACCATGCACCGCTGGCAGAGGCTCAAGCGGTGCCCTCGTTCCGCTTGTTGAGGAGGGCCAACTCTTCCTCGGTCAGGTGCAGGGTTCCGGCGGTGATGTTCTCTGCCAGGTGCGCCGGGTTCGTGGTGCCGGGAATGGCCAGCACGTGCGGACCACGGTGGAGAGTCCAGGCGAGCCGTATCTGGGCCGGCGTCGCATTGTGAGCGCGGGCGACGGAGCGGACGCGTGTGTCGTGCTCCTGGCCTGCGGCCGCCTCGCGACGCAGGCCGGAGACCGCGAAGAACGGGACGAAGGCGATGCCCTGCTTCCCGCACAGGTCCACCAGCCCGTTATCGTCCGCGCGGCGCCAGTCCAGGCCGTAGGAGTTCTGCACGCAGACCACGGGCGCGATCGTCTGGGCCTCGGTCACGTGCTCGGGCAGGACGGCTGAGAGTCCGAGGTGTCGGATCAGACCGGCATCGCGCAGTTCGGCGAGGGCGCCGAAGTGCTCGGCGACCGAGGCCGTGCGGGGGCCGCCGGCGCGCAGGTTCACCACGTCCAGACAGTCCCGGCCGAGCTGGCGCAGGTTCTCCTCGACCTGGCCGCGCAACTGGTCGGGGCGGACCGAGTCGAGCCACTCGCCGGAGGGATCACGCCCCGGGCCGACCTTGGTCACCACGACCACGTCACCGTGCCAGGAGGAGAGGGCGCGGTTGATGAGCTCGTTCGCGGACCGCAGTGGCGAGAAGTAGAAGGCTGCCGTGTCGACGTGGTTGACACCCTGCTCGAACGCGCTGTGCAGCAGCCCGACGGCGACATCGCGGTCGATCGGCGCACCGTCGGAGTTCCCCATCATGCCGTTGCCCGTCAGCCGCATCGCGCCGTAGCCGATGCGATTCACCTCCAGGTCGCCGAGTTTCCAGGTCCCTGCTGCCGCTGCTGCGCTCACTGTGCTCCCTCGCCCGTCGGTTCGTCAGGTCCTGGAGTATGGGGCGGTCACGGTCTGCTGCGACAGGTCAACGGGCTGGGCGAAGCGTCACATCCCTATCGGGAACTAACCATCTTCGCAATGCCGTTGGAACTGACGAGAGAGCGGCGCTCAGGGCGACGTTTCATTCCTTGTGCTGCTGTCGCGGCGAGGCGGCGGACGATGGTGGCTGCGTTCAGCGAGGCCGGATCACCGGAGAGTCGCCGTGCACCAGCCCAACCGTCGTGGGTAGGGACCGCACGACCCAGGGCCCGTCCGGTCCCAAGACCGTGTCCTGCGTACTCTCACGTTCACGGCGATCCTGATCACGGGCAGCGCATGCGCGTGACGTCGCCCCGCGCATCTCGTACGTCCGCTGGCCGTCCGGACGACGTGACACACTGACGGGATCAGGCAGCGGGGAACGGGGGCGATCCGGTTGGGTCTGGAGATCGAGAGCAGACCGTCGGAGCTTCCGTACATCGAGCGGGTGTGGCGCAGCCGCAGCGACGATGTGGGCCGGATGACGTCGATCGCGACATCGCACTGGGAGCTCGTCTTCTGGGAGCAAGACGGTCAGGTCCAGGCGGCCGTACTGGGCCCCGAACCCAAGGCGTGTCTGGCCCCCGTCCCCAAGGACGCCACGTTCTTCGGCATCAGCTTTGCCCTCGGCACCTCGATGCCACACATACCGATCAGCCGGCTCGTGGGCAGTAGCGCGGAGATACCCGACGTGACGCGGCGCTCCGTCTGGCTGAAGGGCCACGCTTGGCACCCGCCCGATTACGACAACGCGGAGGCGTTCGTACGGCGCATGGTGCGTGAGGGCATCGTGGACTGCGACCCGATCGTGCCCGCCGTGCTCGACGGTGCTCCTCCCGATGTCTCCGAACGCACCCTCCAGCGCCGCTTCGTCGCGGCGACGGGCCTCACCCGGGGTGCCATCCGGCAGATCCACCGCGCCCGTGAGGCGGCGGTGCTGATCCAGGAGGGTGTGCAGGCCCAGGACGTCGTGCACAGGCTGGGCTACTTCGACCAGCCGCATCTGGCGCGGTCCTTGACCCGGTACATCGGCCGGACCGCCACTCGGCTGAGCTCTCCGGACAGGGCGGAGCCCCTGTCGCTTCTGTACAAGACCTCGGCCGCGATGCCCGCATAGTCTCCTGGAGCAGCCGACGGGGTCGGCTCGTCCCGGACGGGACCGGGCAGACGACCCCGAACTGATCATGGAGGAATCATGCGCAAGGTCGTTTCGGGTCTGTTCGTCGCGCTCGACGGTGTCGTCCAGTCGCCGAACGAGTGGCAGTTCGCTTTCGACGAGGAGATGGGCGCGGAGCTGGGGAAGGCGCTGGAGGCGGCCGACACGATTCTGCTGGGCCGGGTGACCTTCACGGAGTGGGCCGCGTACTGGCCGACGGTGACCAGCGGCGAGGACGTCGCCTTCTCCAAGTGGATCAACGATTCGCCCAAGTACGTCGTCTCCTCGACGCTGGACAGTGTCGACGACTGGGCGAACAGCACGCTCGTCAAGGGTGATCTGGCGGCCGCGATCGAGGAGCTCAAGGCGACCGAGGGCAAGGACATCACCGTCGCGGGCAGCCCGACGCTGGTGCGTTCGCTGCTGGAGCAGGACCTGCTGGACGAACTGGTCCTGCTCATCCACCCGGTAGTGGCCGGCGAGGGCCGCAAGAAGCTGTTCGCCGACGACGCCGCCCTGAAGAAGTTGGAGCTGGCGAGCGCCCGGCCGACCAGCAGCGGAGTGATCATCGCGACCTACCGTCCGGCGCGCTGAGCGCGACAACGCCTGCCCCGGACGGCGGATGCGACGGTCACGGCTGGTCCTCGTCGTCCTCGACCGCGTCCGGCCCTGCAACGGGCGCAGGCCCTGGCCGCAGCCGACCTTCGCTTCACTCCGGGCTTCCACCGGAGCCGACACCCGCTACCGGCGCCGACGCGAACAAGGCGACTGGAACGCCGCCCAACGCAACTTCTTCAACCGTATGATCGGCCAGCTTCACCACTGCCAACAGAAGCGCGAGCTCTTCGACGAGCGGTCCGCGTTCCCCACGGCGTCGTGCCCGCCGGCGGAGGCAGCGGCCGCCTGATCTGCCGCACGGAAGGTTGAGCGGTTCTACCAGCTCATATCCCGAGCCACCTCCGCCTGCGCGGCGGCGATCTCCTCGCTCGTCGAACCGGCGATGTCGGCATCGACGTCGGACTCCAGCCGACCCAGCAGGTCAACCAAGGCCTGCTTCTGCGCGGGATGGGTGATGGGGACTGCGTCGAGATCGGTACTCATCAGCCAGTCGAACAGGACGACTGCATCGGCATGCCACAGCCGGACGTTCACGGTCGGCAGATCGGATTCCATGGCGCCTATCGTGCCCTGTCAGGCGCCGGACGCACCCGCGTCTTGCCCGGGAGATCGACGGCGACCGACCCTTTGAACATGAGACCTCAAGTCCAGGTATTCGTCGCCGACGGCCCGCTCCCTGACTGGGACGCGAGCGGAGAAGAGATCGACAGGCGCGTCGAGCAGCTCGAAGCGATTCCGAAGCCGGTCACGGGAGAGGAAGCCCGTGCGCTCGTCACCTGCTTCGGCCCGGACGACTGCTACGGCGTCGCTTGGACGCTTCTCCACCTCATCGAGACCGCCCCGAACCTCGTCCTGGCCACCGACCCCGGACCGGACGCCAACGAATGGCACCAGCGGCTCTTCGGCCGCGCCGTGAACGGAGGACTCATCCCCTGAACGTGACGACATAACAGCGTGCGGTGTCTACGCCAAGGACTGCACCCACATCGAATCGGTCTGGAAGCTCACCACCACCGACGCCGAGAAGACCGCCCTGTCCTCGGTGATCGACGCCTGCAGCAACTGACCAAGGCCCGAGGAGCAAGGGCTGCCGGAAGAACTCTGGCTGCCTCAACGCAGACGCTCCACGCTGAGTGCGGGCAGAGCCGGCCAGTATCGCGAACGCAGTCAGGGGCCGTTGGCCTTGGCGCGGAGAACTACGACCATCTCGATCTCGACGACGTCGACTTTGCGCCGCTGGACGACGTCGCCGAGAGGCTGACGCCGCAGGAAGCACACGAACTGCTCCAGCTCCTGCTGACGATTGCGCAGGATGGCCATCAGCTCTCGCTGCAAGCGGACCGGCTTGCGATGGGGATCGCCGCGCGGATCCTGTCAGAGGGCTGAATCACCACGGCCCTGCGACCCGGGCTCACCGGCGTGCCCGTACCGCTCCTACAGGGCACGCACCCCCCGTCACGGCTCGCGCCGAGTCCGGCCAGCCGGTGGACCGACACGGGCAGGGTTCCCTCTCCGGGCGGCTGTAATCGATTGGAGAGCCCGCCGGGGCCCGGGACGTGTCCCCGGAAGCGTGATCACGCGGTGTCGCCCCGGGGCCGGTGCCCCGGGGCACGTCACAGCGCGAGAGCCGGGACCCCGGGGGTGTTGCGGGCCACACCGCACACCTCGCGTGCGCGCGAGGCCACCGCGGGCTGCGGCGCGAGGGCCGCCCCGATCAGCGGCATGACGGCCGCCAGCATCTCCGTCTCGCTCGCGGTCCCGTCCACGACCAGATCGGCCGCCGCCCGGGAGGGCGCGACGTGGTCCGTGTGGCGGTCCCTGCCGGTCTGCAGATAGTTGCGCAGGGACAGCCGGGGGTCCTGCCGCTGCACCTCGATCTTCCGGAGGATCTTGCGGGCCAGGCGTATGTCGTCCGGGGTGTCGACGAACACCCGCCACGCGGCCCGCCGGACCACGGACGGCAGCGACAGCGCGAACAGGCCCTCGACCACCACCAGCCGCCCGCCGGGGCGCATCAGTGCCGCGTCGATGGCGTGCGCCACCGCCGTCTCGTCGATCGACCCCGGATGGTTCCAGTCCAGGACGGCGTGCCCGTCGGCACTGACCGTCCACTCACCTCTCAGGCGGTCGTGCGCGGGCACGTAATAGTCGTCCAGATGGACCAGCGTGACGCTCTCGGGGCAACGCAGCGACAGAGCTTCGGCAAGGGTGGACTTGCCGGATGCGGTGCCGCCTGCGACCGCCAGTACACCCGTCATACCGGGCGCTCCTCATGTGCTCAAAGGGGATAGACGACGCGGCTGGAGAAGCCGAGTGCAGGGAATGTACGGCGGGGTGATCGCCCATGGCAAGCAGGGAAACGCGGGCCGGTCCTGCGGGGGCCCGGCGCCGCGACCTTCGGCCCGCCCACACACCGGTCCTGGCGCCTGCCGCAGACCTCCGACCTGCGGGAACAGTCCTTGGACACGGGCGTGACATCGACGCGCGGGAGAGCGGATCGTCATGCACCTGACCCGGCGCCGACGTGGTCGGTCTGCGCCCGGCCGGCGGGCTCCACCGATGAGTTCTCGCGGGCCGTCGGGTCAGTACGGGCATGACTGCTGAGAACACGCCGCCGGTCGTCTCCCGCCGGGAGTGGCTGGCCGCCGTCGACACCCTGCGCGTCCGGGAGAAGGCGCACACCTGGGAGGGCGATGCGATCGCCGCCGCACGGCGGCGACTGCCCATGACCGAGGTGAACCCTTCGACTCCGCTCGCGGCAAGCAACGGAAGCGTCCCCCTGATCGACGTCTTCGAGGGCCGCACCCAGCTGTTCGTGTCGTATCACATGTGGCACGACGGCCACACCGCCGCGGACCAGTGCGAGGGCTGCACCTTCTTCACCGGCCAGGTCCGCGAACTGGCCTATCTGCACCAGCGGGACGTCACCTTCGTCGTCTTCTGCCAGGGCCCCTACGAGGAGTCCGACCGCTACCGCCGCTTCATGGGCTGGGACGTGCCCTGGTACTCCGTCCCCGCCGAGTCGCGCGAACGGCTCCTCGCCGGGCGCCACTTCGGGATGAAGGCGAGTTACCTCCGCGACGGCGACCGCGTCTACGAGACGTACTGGACCACCGGCCGCGGCGTCGAACCCATGGCCCCGTCCTACGGCATCCTCGACATGACCGTCCACGGACGGCAGGAGACCTGGGAGGACTCCCCGTCAGGCTGGCCGCAGCCGTACGCGACCCTCGGTCAGCAGTTCCGCAAGGACGGACGGCCGACCGCGCAATGGGCACGGATCGCAGCGGGCCACGACGACGGCCTCCACGGCGGACAGTCCGGCACAGGCGGTTCGGGCTGCTGCTCGTGAACCGGCTCCACGGCCGGCTCGACGAGGCGGCCAGGAAGGGGAGATGAGGGCGGCCCGCAGGTGTTCGAGCAGCTGATCCTGGGAGCCCGAGGAAAAGCCGGCCAGGAGAGGGGGACCGCCCCGCGCCAACGGGGCGGTCCGTGGCCGCTGTCCGGGCTCGTAGGGCGGACGCTGCCAAGGGCGGTTGTACGAACTTTCGCCTCGCTCCCATTATGGGGGTGGCGCGGATTGTTCTCCCGGTCCGCCGCGGCGAGCTGGACGCGACTGAATCCTGGGGCCCTCCACCTGCACCTTCAGTCGTTGTAGGGACGTTGTGCGGCCGTTGTTCTGCGGACGCGGTGAGGACCGGCATTGTTCGGCGGCACGGCGTAACGGTCATAGCGGTCAATTCGATGTCGGCCGGAATCCTCCGAGAAAGCGCCAAGACGGGCATTCTTGACGTGATGTCACCCATCGATCGAGGCAGCGCCAACTGCCGGTGGATGACTCAACTCCTGTCCGGGCTCGTTCGCATGGAGGCTCCTTGCCATGACCGTCATCGTTCCACCCCGTCTCGGCGACACCGGCGTCCTTGAGACACCGGCACGGGTCGTCGTACTGATCGTGATTCTCCTGACCGCGGTCCTGCTCGCTGCGGACGGCCAGGATCCGCGGGCCGCCGCCGGTGTGGCCGTCATAGCGGCCGGCGCCAGCGCCGAGATCGCCGACCGGCTCCTCGGCGTCACCCGCCGGCCCGCACCGAACGGGATCCGGTAATGCCCCGCGGGGAGGCTTCCCTTCCTCAAGACGGCATCCCCGCGCTCGTCGACCTCGCACGGGCCCTTCGGTCCGTGCGGGGAACGGCGGGTCTGACCTATCGCGGCCTCGCCGCCGCGGCCGCCTACAGCCCGAGCGTCCTGTCGACCGCGGCGGGCGGCCGTGAACTGCCGTCCTGGCCGGTGACCTGGGCCTACGCCGGTGCGTGCGACCCGCAGGCGGACCGGACCGCATGGCTTGAGCGGTGGAGGCGTGCCGAACGAGCCGTGGGACGCACCAAGGACGCCGGCGGTTCGGACACCGCGGCGGCTGGCACGTACGGCCTCGCGCCGCATCCCCTGGTCGCCGAGTTCGGCCACCTTCTGGACGGCACGGTGAAGACCAGCGGAAAGAGCCTGCGCCAGATATCACGGAGCGCCGGGTACGCCCCGGGCACTCTCTCCAAGGACATCCGGGGCAAGGCGCTGCCGCCCTGGGAACGTGTGCGAGACGTCCTCCAGGTCATCGGCGTTCTGGACAGCGAGATCGAACAGGTGTGGAAGCCGCGCTGGAAGCGTGCGGATCAGGCCAGCCAGCGTGCCAACGCGGCTGCCGAGGAGACGGCGGTCCCGCACTGGTACGTCGCCGCCCGGGCCGCGGCACGCCGCCGCCTGGCCCCGCACGACCCGATGCACGAAGGGACGGCCAGCGCCCCCTGGGTGGAGGTCGGCTGGCGCGCCGCGTCCGCCCACCTCCATGACGAATGGGAGGCCGACGCCGGAGCCCTCGGTGTCCGGATGGCCCAGTTGTCCGGCCGCGGTGCCGAGATCACCGATGTCTACCGCACCATTTCCTCCGGCCGGCTCGTCGTGCTCGGGTCGGCCGGGGCAGGCGCCAGCAATCTGGTACGCCGACTGGGCATGGGCCTCATCGAAGGTGCCGACCACGCCGCCCTAGCCCCCATCCCGCTGCTGCTTCCCCTGATGACGTGGACCAGCGGAACGCTCCAGGAATGGATCGACCACCAGGCCGTTCGCGCTTTCGGCCGTGAGACGGTGGAACACCTCACCGAGCACCGCCTGCTGCTCCCGCTTCTCGACGGCCTGCACCACCTCACACCCGAAGCACGCGTGGCCGTCCTGGAGGCGGCCAACACGTTCGACCCGAACCAGAAGATCGTCCTCACCAGTCGCCTGACCGCCTACGCCGAACTGGTCGAACGCACCGGCACCGTGCTCTGCGGCTCCGCCGCAGTCCACCTGCAACCGCTGGGTCCCGCCGAACTCGCCGAGTTCCTCCCCGCCGGAGCCTCCCACCAGGGCCGTTCCTGGCACCACATCATCGAGTCGCTGCAGCGCGGCGACCCCCGGACCGCGGCCCTTCAGGAAGTTTGCGCGACGCCCTTCATGGCAGCCACGGTGCGTCGCCGCCATCTTCACGCCCACGCCTTCCCGGACATGCTCCTGGACACCGATCAGTTCCCCGACGCCGCCGCCCTGCGCACTCATCTGGTGGAGTACCACCTCGCCGTTCGCTACGGCGTGCAGCAGGGCACGGACAGTTCGGCATCGATCAGCCTGACCTGTCTGCGCTCGGTACTCGGGAGGGCATCCCGCCGCGCTGGTGACCCGACCCTCGTGGCGCCCTCCACTCTCGTCCAGCCGCCACGGCGGCTGGCGGCGGCGGCCTTCTTCACCATCCTGCTCCTGAGCCCCGTCACCGTCTTCGCTCTCCTGCCCCTGATCCTCGCCCTGTGCCTGTCCAGGTCAGGGGCACCGAGAACCGCCCGCCGCCCGCCCCCGCACGCTCGACGCATCCCGGCATCCCCGTCCGATCGTTCCGCGCGACCGTCCGTCCTCGCGGAACCACGCCTTCTGTCCGCACTGGCGCGAGCCATCACCCTCACCCTGATCGTCAGCTCGATCACCGTGGCGGCGGAGCCACACTCCTCCGAACTCCTCGGGGAGGCGGCAGGCCAGATCGTGATCCTGATCAACAGCCTGATGTGCTTGTTCTGCCTGATCGTTCAGGCCCGCGCGACTCGCCCGGTCGACGACATCGAATGCCCGTCCGCTCCCGCGATGATCACCGACGACGCGTCCTGGGCGGCACGGCTCTTCGTACCCTGGTCCGCCGCAGCGGCGCTCCTCTCCGGGGCCTTGACGCTGTCGCCCGTACTCGGGATGGTCACTTTCGTCGAAGGGCTGCTGCTGGGCTTCGCGTCCAGCGTCGGAGTCCGGCACCATCTCCACCGTTCCCATCCCGTCTCACAGCTGGCCTGGATCACGCAGAAGGAAAGGTACGAGCAGGAGATCGCGGCGACCTGGGACCAGTTGCACCGGGAGGACCAGGTGATCCGCGACCAGTTCCAGGACCCGCTGGCCGGAGATCCGCGCGTCCTGATAGGCAGGGCCGTCAACTACCGCCACCGAGGCGACCTCCAGGTCCTCATCGCCGCGGTGTGCATCGGGGTCCTTGTCCCGGTCGGCGGCGCCTTCCGCCTCAGTCATCCCGCCCTGGCTCACGCGCTGCCCATCGGCTCGGACACCCCCCAGACCCCCGTACGCCGTCTGCTCGCACGCTGGCTCCTTCCAGCTCCCAAGGCGGCCGCCTGACCGTTGGCTTCGTCGGCGGGTCGGCAGAGGCGTTGATGTCCGGCGTCGCCTTGGGGGCGGGCGGCCCGGTGGGTGAGCTGAGCCGGGGGTGTCAGTCCGCTTCGGTAGCCTGCGGCGGTGACTGACGATGCGCTGAGGTTCCTGATAGACGCTGATCACGGGCAGTTCTACGTCCAGGACCTCGACCCTTATGACGCCTGGATGGGCGACGACGCGACGGACCGCGACCTTCCTCCGGCCGGCTGGACCGAAGAAGCGGTCTTCGTTCACCGCATCGGGGTGGAACCGCATTCGATCTCCGTCGGCACCGCGCGGGACGACATGGTCGAATCGCTGATCACCGTCCACGCGTCCGCGCCGACGGTCGAGCCGACGGCGGAGCACGTAGTGGAGGCCGACCTGGATGCCCCGACGGGCCGACTCGCCCTGTACAGCCCAGGAGTCCTCCCGGAGGACGGGCCGGCGGTGACGGTTCCCGCTGGGCGGTTGCGGGCTCGGGTCTCCTACGTCCCCTCCGGCCCACCGGCTGTCGACACCAACGGCGACCCCGGCCATCACTTCCTCTACCGGATCGACCTCTGGCCCACCGACCGAGCGCGCGAACTTGTCGTCCTCAAACAGGGGCCGAACCCTTGGGGTTGACCGGGCCGGTGCCGCGGATCATGCGGAGCCGATGGGTGAGGCGGGCCGGTCAGTAGCCGCTGTTCTGTGACGGTGACGCTGACGGGGTCTTGGTGATCTGCTTCCCGTCAGGACCCACCACGTACCACTTGGCACCGAAGGCGTTGAGCCCCTGGCCGTTGGTCTGTCCGGCCTTGGTGTCCTCCTTGAACGTGTAGAGCGGGTGCCCGTTGTACGTGACCTGCTTCGAGCCGTCGCTGCGCGTGGTCGTCGACAGCAGCTTGCTGTTCACGCCACTTCCGGCGGTCGGAGTTCCGCTCGCCTTCAGCGGTGGCCAGGCCTTGGCGCAGTCCCCGTTGCACGTGGACTTGTTGGTTTTGTCGGACTGGAAGAGATAAAGAGTGTGTCCCTTGCTGTTGACCAGGATGGTGCCGAGCGGACCGGACTTGGTGGACACCGTCGCGGGGGACGAGGTGCTCACCGCCGATTGCGCTGCTTGTCCGCCCTGTACCCCGCCGTGACCGGCACCGTCGGCGTACGCCAACGTGGTCGCGGACAGGAAGAGTGCGGTTCCGGTGGCTGCGATGAATGCTCGGGTCTGGTACTTCACGAGAAGTCCTCCGGCTGCGATCGCCTCGGAGTGTCTTGCGGCCGTCGTACCTCGGCGCACACCGCGTACCTTCCATTACACGCCTGATTGGGGAACCGGTCCACAGGACTTCGTGCAGCCGGAAGGACGACCGATCCCGGCACGGATGCGGGGCGGTCAGGTGCGCGGGAGGCTGGTCCCATGCCGGAGCGCAGCATGATCGTTCACCCGTCCATCGGCCGTCATGACGGCGGGCGCGAGGGGTGGAGACCCTGAGCCCGCGCAAGGGCCGCGGCGACGGTCAGGAGCAGGACGTGGAAGCCGTCCTCGACGACCTCTACACCACACCGCCGCCCGACTTCGTCGCCCGACGGGAGACGGCGGCCGCCGCCGTGAGAACAGCTGGCCGGGCGGAGGACGCCCGCCGGATCCACGCCGCCCGCCGTCCGACCCTCGCGGCCTGGGCGGCCAACCTCCTGCTGCGCTCCCGGACGGAGGAGAGCCGCGCGTTCCTGGACCTGGGACTCGCGCTGCGGGAGGCCTACCAGACCCTCGACGCCGACGGGCTCAAGGATCTCTCCGCACAGCGCCGCCACGTGGTCGCGGCCCTGTCCCTGCAGGCCGCCGAGCTGGCCCGCGACGCCGGGCACCCGCTCTCCGCGCCGGTCCAGGAAGACCTCGAAACCACGCTGCGCGCCGTGCTCGCCGATCCGGACGCGGCCGACCAGTGGGCGGGCGGTCGCCTGGTCAACGCCCTGACCCCGCCGTCGGAGTTGCGCCCCGCAACGGCACCGGCGGCCAACCGGCCGCGCCCGGGCAGCCGTCCCGCGCACCCGCCCGCGAAACAGGCCGTCACGGATGAACTAGCCGAGCGGCGCCGAGCCCACGAAGAACAGCTGGCCCGGGCCAGGGAGGCGGCCGAGGCGGCCGAGCAGCGCCTGCACGAGGAGCACGCACGCCGAGCGGACGCCGACGCCGAGCTCCAGCGGGCGCGCGAGCGCACCGAGCAGGCCCGCCGGCGGATGTCCCTCGCCGAAGAGGAACTGCGGCAGGCACGCCGAGAGCACCAGCAGGCCGAGAGCGACGAGCACGGGGCCGAGGAACACAGCCGGTCCGCCGCCGACTCCCTCGCCCGGGCCGAGCGGGACGCACGCGCGAGGGCGCAGGACGTACGCCGCAAGGAAGCAGGCCCCGTATAGCAGCCCGCCGTACACCAGCCGCGTACCGTCCGCAGGGGCGGGTGCCCGTGATCACCGGCCGGGGTCAGGACGCGCGGTGTCCGGACGGTTGCCGGGGTCGGTTCCGATGGGCAGCCGCAGGACGAAGGCGGCGCCGGGGCCGTCGGCGGCCTCGGCTGAGTGGGCGGGGGCGACGTCGAGGGTGCCGTCGTGGGCTGTGGCGATGCTCTGGGCGATGGACAGTCCGAGTCCGGTTCCGGCGGACTGGCCGGGTTGGCGGGTGCGGGAGGCCTGGAGGCGGACGAAGCGGTCGAAGATCCGGGTCCGGTCCTCGGGCGGGATGCCCGGGCCGTCGTCGGCGACGATCAGGACGGCCGTGCCGGGGTCTTCGGCCTTGACGGTGACCGTGACGTGCAGGCGGGCGTGGCGGTCCGCGTTGTCCAGGAGGTTGCGGATCAGCCGGGTGAGCTGGTCCGGGTCGCCGAGCAGCGGAACCGGGTCGGGGGCGTGGAGGTCGACGGGGACACGGGCGGGTACGGCGTCGATCGCCGCCGCGGCGAGGGCGGCGAGGTCGACGGGTTCCACACGGGTGAGGAGGGTGTCGTCGGCGCGGGCCAGCAGCAGCAGTTGGTCGACCAGGCGTTGCAGCCGTGTGGTCTCGGAGACGGCGCGCCGGGCGAGCTCGGGCCAGGGTGCGCGGTCGGGGTGGGCGAGGCCGACCTCCAGGGACGTACGGACGGCGGCGAGCGGGGTGCGCAGCTCGTGGGAGGCGTCGGCGACGAACCGGCGCTGGCGTCCCGCGGAGGCGTCCAGCCGGGCCAGCATGGTGTTGAGGGTGCGGGCGAGGCGCCCGATCTCGTCGTCGCCGGCGGGTTCGGGGATTCGTCGGTGGAGGTCGCTCGCGGTGATCTCGGCGGCCTCCGCGCGGATGCGTTCGACCGGGCGCAGGGTACGTCCGATCAGCAGCCAGGACACGCCCACCGCGCAGACCAGGCCCAGCGGCAGGACGTAGAACAGGTAGCCCTTGATGTCGCTGGTCAGCAGGGAGAGCAGTTCGGTGGAGCCGCCGGCGTAGATCACGACGGGTGTGTGTCCGGCGACGTGGCGCTGGGCGACGACGCGCTCGTCGGCCTGCCCGGCGGCCGCGGTGCGCTGCGGGGAGGTGCTGCCGGCGGGCGAGGTGTAGCGGGCGGACTGGCCGTCGACGTTCGCGGTGGAGGCGACGACGGCGCCGGAGTCGTCGACCACCTGGGCCCAGGCTCCGAGTCCGCCGGGGGCGGGGGGAAGCGGCCGGGGCCAGGTTCCGTCGGTGCTGGAGCGCGAGACGCTGTCGGCGTAGGCGTTGAGGGTGGTGGTGACGTTGCCGCGGACGGTGTGGACCATGCTGAAGACCAGCACCGCGGCGGCCAGGGCCACGGTGACGGTGATGACGAGGGTGGCCAGCACGGTCAGGCGCAGGCGCAGGGAGCCGCTAGGGCCGGTGCGGGTCAATGCGGTACCCCGATCCTCGGACCGTCTCGATGATGCCGTGGGTGAAGGGCCGGTCGACCTTCCGGCGCAGGTGATGGATACGCACCTCGACCACGGCGGAGTCGCTCTCCGCGGCCGCGTCCCAGCAGTGTTCCAGCAGTTCGGTCTTGGACACCGCCCGCCCGTCCGCGCGCAGCAGGTACTCCAGGACGGAGAGCTCGCCCGGCGTGAGGGCGACCGCCCGACCGGCCCGCCGGACGGTGCGGGTGGCCGGGTCCAGGGTCAGATCGCCGGCCGTGAGCAGCGCGGGGCGCGGGATGGCGGCGCGCCGCAGCAGGGAGCGCATGTGGGCGAGCAGGACCGGGTAGGCGAAGGGCTTGGTGAGGTAGTCGTCCGCGCCCAGATCCAGGCCTTCCGCGTGGTCGAGGTCGCCGTCCATGGCGGTGAGCATGAGGATGGGCGTCCAGTTCCCGGCTTCCCGCAGGCGGGAGCAGACCTGATAGCCGTCGAGGCCGGGGAGCATGACGTCGAGGATGATCAGGTCGAAACCGTGCTCGGTGGCCTGCCACAGACCCTCGGTGCCGTCGGCGGCGAGTACGACGGCGTAGCCCTCGGCACGCAGTCCCCAGGTCAGGGAGGCGCCGAGGGCGTCGTCGTCTTCGATCACGAGGATGCGCATGGTCCAAGCCTGAGTGGTGGCCGTGCGGCCCGCGTCCCCGGGGTCGCCCGGCAAGCCGAGGGGGTGCTGCGCGCCGGCTGAGGTGGGTGGGCTGGGGGAGTGGCGGACCCCGGCGTCGGATCATATGAGGGCCGACGTCGAATCACAGGAGTGCCGGTGTCGGATCACAGGAGCGCCGGCACCGGATCACAGGAACGCCGGGGGTCCGCCGGTCGTGTGGACGGGTGCGCTCAGGCGCGCAGCGGCGGCTCAGCCCCGGCGCGGCCGAGGCGGTCGTCGTCGTGGCCGTCGTCGCGGTCGTCGCGGTCGTCCAGGCCCGCATGGTCGACGGCAGCCTCGGGCTTGATCCACAGGGCCTTCGCGGCCCAGGCGGGCAGGTACCAGTTGGCCCTGCCGAACAGCACCACCAGGGCGGGGGTGAGCAGGGTGCGTACCACCACGGCGTCGATGAGGACACCGGCGGCCATGCCGGTGGCCGTCATCTGGACGGTCACGTCGGGGGCGGAGGACAGCGAGAGCAGTGCCAGGAAGAGGATCAGCGCCGCGCTGGTGACCAGCCGTCCGGTGCGGGAAACGCCTTCCACCACGGCTCCGTCGTTGTCCCCGGTGCGGTCGAACGCCTCGCGGACCCGGGCCAGGATGAACACCTCGTAGTCCATCGAGACGCCGAAGAGGAAGCCGAACAGCAGCATCGGCACCAGGGGGCTGATCGATCCGGTCGCGGAGATCCCCCACAGGGCGTCGGAGCCGTACCCCCGCTGCCAGACCAGGACCAGCGCGCCGTAGGCGGCGCCGACGGAGAGCACGTTGAGTGCGACGGCCTTGGCGGGAAGCAGCAGCGAGCGCATGCCACGGGCCAGCAGGACGAAGGTGACCAGGGCGACGACGCCGAGCAGCATCGGGAGCCACTGGATCATGATGTGCGTCATGTCGGTGTTCTGGACGTCCTCGCCGCCGATCAGGGCGTCGTGCGGGGCGGCGGCGCGCAGATCGGACACGACGGATCCGGCGTGGGAGGTGCCGACCTGCGCCTTGGGCAGCCCCATGATCACCGAGCTGTCGCCGTGCCGCCAGGCGGGGGTGTCCGCGAGCAGGACGCCGTGCATCGAGGGCAGGTTCCGCAGGGTCGCGGCCGTGGCGGCGGGGTCCGCGCCGGCGGGCAGTCGGACCGGTACCGAGGTGAGGACCCCGGCGGGGAAGCCGTCGTGGCGCAGGGCGACCAGGGCCTGTTGCGCGGGGCTGGCGAGGGAGAGCGAGGTGACGGCGGGCTGGTTCATGTTGATGGTCAGTCCGAAGGCGCACAGCGCGCCGAGGACGGCGGCGCCCGCGGCGGCGGCGAGCCTGGGCCGCCTGACGATCGCCCGCGCGGTGTTCGTCCACATCGTTCCCGAGCCGGTGGTCCTGCGCTCGCGCAGCCGGATCCTGTCCATGCGCGGTCCGGCACTGGACAGCAGCAGTGGTACGACGGTCAGCGCGACCAAGGCGGCGATGGACGGGATGAACAGCCCCGCCATGCCCACGCCTTGGAGGAACGACACCGGCACGACCATGAGGGCGAACAGGCCAAGGGAGGCGATCAGGGCGCTGAAGGCGACCGAGTGGCCGGCCCTGCGCAGCGAGCGGATCACCGCGGTCTGGTTGTCGGCGCCCGCGTCGCGTTCCTCGCGCCAGCGGTTGACCAGCAGCAGGGCGTAGTCGACGGAGAGGCCGAGGCCGAGCAGGGCGACGATGAACTGGACGGAGGGGTTGATCGCGATGCTGGTGACGTAGGTCAGGCACCAGATGGCAAGCTGCATGGTCAGCACGGAGATGATCGCCGAGACGAGCGGCAGGACGGCCAGCGCGGAGCCGAAGACCCAGGCCAGCACGACGAGCGCGAGGCCGATGCCCACGAGGATCTCGCTCAGAACACTGCCGCCGGAGGCACCGCCGCCGGAGCTGAGCTGCTCGACACCGGTCACCTGGACAGAGGCCCCCGGAACGGCATGGGTGATCGCGGAGCCCATGGCGTCCGTCACCTGCTGCGGTACGGGGTCGCCCATCTGCGGGGGATAGACCATCACCAGGGTGGAGGTCCCGCCCGCGCCGACCAGGGAGCGGTCCCCGGTGTTGGCGTAGGACAGGTCGCGCACCTGCGGCACCGACGCGGCGACCTTGTCCGCCGCCACCAGCCCGGCCTTGACCCTCGGGCTGTCCACGGTGGTGCCCCGCGGCAGGCCGACCACCAGCACGCTGGGCCGGGCGGCGACCCCGCCGTAGTCCTTCCGCAGGGCCTGGTTCGCGGTGTAGCTGGCGGCGCTGATCGTGGTGCCGCTCTTGAGGCGGCCGGCCGTGTGCGGCGCGATGAGCGCCCCGACGACGGTGACGGCGACCCAGGCCACGGCCACCCAGATCCGGTGCCGCATCACGAATGCGGCGAAGCGTTGCATGACTGGAAACCTCCACGAGCTGGTGCGGCCCGCAGTCGCGGACCTTTCACGCACGCCGAAGGTAGGGAGCCGAACCTTTCGATTCGCTTAACGCCTGCCGGGCCGCCCCGGGCATGAGGCCGCCTCAGCCACGCCGTGGTTCCAGGATTCCGGCGCGCGTGACGATGCTCCGGTTGCGGACGCTCATGGCGCCCACGGATTCCATGGCGTCGGCGAATTCGTTCAGGGCCGTGGCGAGAAGATGGCCGCTGCCGGGAAGGTGGGCACTTGCGCGGTCCAGGGCGTGGTCACAGTTCGTGGCGCCGTCGGCGCTGTAGGTCTGGGCGCGGCGCCAGTAGGTCTGGGACCGGGGGTCGGGAACGGGAAAGTACCGGGCGGCGTCGTGGGCGAAGCGGCGGAACCGCGCGCACTGGGCGCGGGTGCGCGACTCGTCGATGGCGTGCGGGTTCTGGATGAGCGGTTCGAGCCCGGTGCTGACGGCGATGAAGCGGCGTTCCAGGCCGAGCCCGCCGTACATCTCCCAGGCGTACACCTGCAGGGCGCGGGTCCTGGGGGACGCGGTAGTGCCGGTGCGGTCCTGAACGGATGCGGCGGTCTGCGCCGTCGAGCGGCGCACGGCGGGGTTGACCAGATCGGTCGCGGTGACGGCCAGCGTCGCGGCGCAGAGCACGCCCACGCACAGCCGACGGGTCAGCAGGTGGCCTCGTACGGGAGGCCACTGTCCCGGAACCGAGGCCGGGGCCGTACGGGTCCGGCGGGCGCTGAGCGCCCTGTGCAGGACACTCACCACGGCGGCCACGAGAACGGCGGCGAGCGCGGCGAGTACGAGAGTGGGGCCCATGATGAGGCGGAAGCCGCGGAGTACGGAGATGCCGGGGTGGAGTGAACAGGTGGACCGCAGGGTGTCCAGTGGCGTGACGCACCCGTCCAGGGAGGCGAGAACGAAGACTCCGGCGAAACCGGCCAGCACCGTGGTCTGGGCGGCGATGAGGGCGCACAGCAGCCGGTAGCGATCGGTCAGGGCCGCTGCGGCCACCGCTGCGGCTGTCGCGGCGGCGATCAGGAACATCAGCACCCAGGCCAGATAGATCCACAGGTGCAGGAGGCCACGCTCGGCGGGCGGCGGCTGCCAGGTGTGCATGTACGCCATCACCGCCATGACGGCCGTGGTGGCCAGCGCCGCGCCCAGCAGACCTGGCAGCAGTATCCGGCGCAGGGGCGGAGGCAGGGGTTCCCGAAGCGGCGCGATGCCGTAGTCCGGAGTGTCGCGGTGGGCAGTGCCGTGGTCCGCAGTGCCGTGGTCGGCGGTGTCGCGGTCCGGAGTGTCGCGGTCCGCGGAGTTGCGCAGGGCCCAGGCCGTCAGCGGCAGCAGCCACAGAGCCGCGACCGCGGTCAGGGAAAGAGCCCAGTGGTTCAGGTCCGTCATCTCGGGCAACACCGCGGCCATCCCGTCCACGATGCCGTGCTGCCCCGCGAGCTGCCCGGGTGGCAGACCCCGCACCAGC
Organism: Streptomyces sp. NPDC127038; assembly: GCF_042725875.1. NCBI lineage: Bacteria > Bacillati > Actinomycetota > Actinomycetes > Kitasatosporales > Streptomycetaceae > Streptomyces > Streptomyces sp. NPDC127038. The sequence continues at coordinate 74,552 of NZ_JBHXDQ010000006.1, forward strand.
TGGGCGCGCATCTCCGCGACCGAGGGCCACCCCTCGCGTGCGTAGCTCACGCCGAACACCTGCCACCAGGCGAACCACGACGCCATCACCGCCGCGCCGGCCACCGACCCCAGCCACAGCAGCGGCCTGACACGCGTCGGCCGCACCCGGGTCCACAGCCTGGCGCACTGGGCGGTCCACCAGCAGAAGGCCACACCGGCGGCGAACGGGAACAACAGCATCACGGGGTTGCCCGGCAGCCAGGTGTTGATCCCGGACTGGTAGGCCACCAGTTCCCCGGCGGTCATCCCGGCGCCCAGCCACAACCCGGCACGTACACCGGACGGTTCGCGCCGCCCGGTGAGCACGGCGTGCGCGGCCGCCCGCCACAGGGCGACCCCGGCCACCCCGGCGACCAGCGTGGCCGTCAGAACCCAGGAGGCCTCCTCCAGCAGCGGGACGGAACGCAGCCCGTCGTAGACCCACAGCTGGGCGTTGATCACCGGGGCGGCCACCCCGGTCAGGAACATCGGCAGCGCCCGTACGCTGAACAGCTCCGCGGGATCGGCCAGTGCCTCCCGGCGCAGGTCCCACCGCGGATGGGTTCGCAACAGCTCCGCGAAGGACGCCCGTAACCGCCGGAGCACACCGCGGGGCACGACGACAGGGCCGGCCATGCGGGTCGCCCAGTGGTGCGGGGCCGCGCCCCAGCGCACCGCGGTCAGGTCGGCGTGGACCTCCCGGCTGCGCAACACGTCCGCCCGGGCGAGGTGGACCAGCAGCACCAGCACGACCGCGAGGCCGAGCAGCCGGGCGATCAGCGGCCAGCTGCTGTCGATCCCCACCATCGTCTCGGGCGACAGCGGAGCACGTACCTTCAGGGCGAACAGCGCCATCCACACCGTCAACATGACCATCAGCGCCCCGTACGGCAGCAGCACCGCGCCGAGGAACGCCCGCCACAGCGCCACGGTGAGGTAGGTGAGGGCGACGTCGCCGTTGCGGATGTGCGCGAACTCGTGCAGCAGCACCGCGCGGAAGCCCTCCGGATCTGTACGCGCGCGCACCAGCAGGCCACCGTGCAGACACACGACCGGCCGCTTGTTGCTGCCGAACACCACCGCGCCGGCCGAGGCCGCCGCCGGGTCGACGACCACCCGCGGCACCCGCTTCAGCCCCGCCGCCGAGGCCAGTTCCGCCACCGCGCCCCGTATCGCGCCGTCGCCGTCCACGATTTCCAGCGGAACGACCCGTCCACGCCGTGCCTTCCAGGCCGGGATCGTCCACATCAGCACGGCGGCCACGACGATCACCAGAACGGGCCACACCTCGGACACCCACCAGGGCGACGTGTGCGTCGGGCCGTAGCGGGCCAGGCATTCCCGGTAGGCGCTGGTGTCCTCCTGCGGGATCACCCCGCCGATACGGGACGGGTCTCCGCCCGCGGCGAGTACGCAGCCGTCCGTGCTGCCGGTGCTGCCCGTGCCCGTGGCGGAAGAAGATCCCGCACCGGGCCCGGAACCCAGGGTCAGCATCATCATCGAGGCACTGCTCACCGCGATCAGCACCACCAGCAGGATGAAGCGGAGCGTGGTGCCCGAGGGCATCGAGCGCTCGTCCAGGCGGGGCTGGGTGAGGTGTCCGGTGGCTGCCACGGTCACGACCGCTCCGGCCCGCCACCCGCACTGCCGCCTGTACTCCTGTCCGGGGTGCCACCCACGCTGCCGCCCGTACTGCCGTCCGGCCCGCCACCCACACCGCGACCCGCACTGCTGTCCGTGGTCCCACCCACACCGTGACCCGCGCTGCCGCCCGTACTGCGGTCCGCGGATCCGCCCGACTCGCCCTGCGGCGCGGGCGGCTCCGCCTGCGCGGTGCCCAGGGCCAGCCGGGCCACCACCGCGTCGGCGACGGTCTCGGCACGCTCCCGTCCCAGGCCGCGCCGGGCCGCCACCTCCAGTACACGCTGCCGCACCTCGGCGAGCTGCTCGGGGGTCAGCGGGGGCACCGTCGCCGGTTCCGTGTGTCTGCGCAAGACCCTGCGCAGAAGGCCTCCGGCACCCCGGACGACACCGTCCGCCGTCCGCTCGCCCAGCTGCCGTACGGTCTGGTCCAGCGTCAGCCACACCACCCCGGTCACCAACGCGGTGACCTCGTCCGACCCAAAGCCCAACGGCTCCGGCCGCTGACCCTCCCGGTGCCCAAGCCTCCGTCCGACCGTGTCGTCATCGAACCGCGCCAGCCCCTCCACCAGGGGCAGTTCCTCCCGCGCGACCTGGGCCACCACATCGTGTACGACGTCTCGTACGATCGCTGCGTTCGTACGCCCCTTGTACGAGGCTGCCTCAGTCTCCACCCGTGTCCCCCTCAAGACCTACGGCACGCCAAACTCGGCCATGTCCACGCTAACCCCGCGAGGCCCGCCAGCATCAGCCCTCAACTCGCCTCGTGTTCCGGCTGGTTGACGTTGCTTACTCATCGCACTGGTCACGCCTGGTGCCATCGACCGCGCTCGCGAAGGGGCTAGCGGGCCAACTGCCTTGACTGCGGCATCCGGAGAGGTCGGCCGGTGGTGCCCATGGGCTGCGTGGATATCCTCTCCGGAGGGTGGCCCGACGAGTGGTGGGAAGTCAGTGATCCGAGACCTGTACAACGTTCACGTGCGGCCTGAAGAGGGCGGACCGACACCGCTGACCGAGGAGGAAGAGCAGCGTGCGCGGGCCGTTCTGTTCGGTGATCTCGGCAAGGTCATCGCTGAACGAGGCTGGGTCCGGTTCCCCGCGTACTCACCGGAGGAGCGCCGACGACTCGTCGATGTCGCGCACCGCCTCAGCGTTCATTGGGGGCAGCAGGTGTTCATCGAGGCCGAGGACCAGTGCGCCATGAGGCTGTATCTCTCCGGGCACGGGTCGCAGGCCGTGGCTTCGCCGCTGCCGTAGCCAGGGGCGTGGGCTGCCGCTCTGGAGGCTCCTGTGTCAGTGGCGCCGGTTATGTTGCTGGGCATGACAAGTTGGATCGACTGCGGCGTCATGTCGTGGGTGGATGAAGTGCGATACCAGGATGACGAAACCGTCTTGGTCTACTTCAAGGGCACCAGCCTGGCCGCCATGGCCGAAGGCCTGTCCGCGCAGCAACGGCCCCCGTTCGCCTACGGCAACGACACGGCACCAGGCGACTGGGGCGTGATCGTGCATCACATGTTCAACCGTGACGACTACGACGAGATCGATTACCGCGAACTGTGCCCTCCGGGCGCTGAGCTGATGGTGTTCGTGCCCAATCCGTGTGTTGCCAAGGCTCACGGACCCGAGGCCTACCACTACAAGAACGGCCAGGTATCGTCCTGCATCGCCTATGAGGACGCCGAACACGTCGGAGAGTACTGGCCCAACAAGATGGCTCCTCTCATCTCGGCAGCAGGGCTGGATGGTCAAAGTGAGACCTACGAGGAGCAGTTGACCCAACTGATTTGCGACCACCTGGGACTGCCCGCACTGGATCGCGACACCATCACGGTGGACCGCGGCGTCGTGGCCTCCTCCTACTGACAGCGGTGACCTCTGGAGTTACGGAGGTTGGGTGCCGAGCCCCGTCTTGGCGATGATTCCCTCGATGGGGCAGGGCCACTACGGTGGCTCGTCCCACTGGCCACCATCGACTTGGGCAGATGGGTGCCCGGCGGTGCGGGCTCATGCGCCGGAGCGCTCACGGGGCTGGCCGATCAGCGAGCGCAGCACCGGAACCGTCGAGCCGGCCGCCGTCAGCCCGGCCAGTACAGCGCCTGCGGCGGGGACATCCGTCAGCGCGGTGAGGCCGCCGACGACCAGCCCGAGTACGAGCGCGGTGAGCAGAACGACGGCGGTGTGCAGGGACAGAAACGGTGGCTCCGTTTCAGAGCCGCTCCGGCCGGGCTGGGCCGGCGGCGGTGTCATCTGAGTCATGTCAGCACCATCACCCCAAACATGCCGCCGGCCTGCATCGATCGAACAAGTCGAGTTCTAGACGGATCAGGACCGCCCACCACCGAACACGTCACCGTCGTGTTCCGGGTTGTTTCGCCATGTTCGGCACAGTTCCGGTCAGGTTGCTCTACCCTGCTGCCGACGCGCACGCATCGGGGGGACCACGTGGCAGTCAATGGCGAGCACGGTGGAGGCAGTTACGCGGCGACACTGCAGGGCCTGGCTGCGGCGTTCATCGAGCTGAAGCGGGATCGTGGAGCCCCTTCCTACGACCGCATCCTCGTGCGCGGAAAGAAGGTGTGTGGCGAACAGCACGCGATGTCGAAGGCATCGGTGAGCGAAGTGTTCGCCGGACGGCGAGGCCCGGCCTCCCTGGACCGACTGCTGTGGCTGGTGCGCGTCCTGCTCTCCTACGATGATGGCGAAGAGGTAAAGCCGCCCGAACGGCGTGACCCCGAGCTCCAGGTCTGGAGGGAGCGTTGGCACACTCTGGAACGCGCCCGAGCCGCGGCCCGCCGTCCGTTTTCGACGGCTGGCGCGGACAACGCGGAAAGCTTGCTCGCGGGCGACCGTGACTCGGCTGTGGCCGCATCCCTGGTGGAAGGCCTTGAGCCCGGCGATACCGTCTTGCGGTCCGGAAGGTATCAGCGCCACGGCACCGTTGAGCTCCTGAGCGATCTCCCTGCACCCGCCACGCTGCCCGCGGCAGATGACGGCGCGGCCACAGCCGGACGGGGGGCACCGCCACCACCGGATACGTCGCTCCCCATGACGTCGCCCCAGCGCCCTGCGGATGTGCCACAGTCGACGATGGTCGTGTTGCCGCCGAGGCTCGCAGAGGCGTTCGCGGCGCCGGAAGTCCGCGTGGATGCGGTGTGTCTGACCGCGGAGACGCTGATGCTGGCGCTGGGTGAACCAGTGCGACTGATCCATGAGGGCCGTATCCTCCCCAGGTCGATCGACGTGCGGATCCTGCTGCCTTCCCGAGAGATCAATCTGGCGTTCCCGATCTCTGTGATGAGCCCCGGGGGCGGATCTGCGCAGATCCCCGACGACCCGGTCCACCAGCGCTGGCTCGAGCAGCGCAACGTCCAAGGGCACGTCCTGCGCCACAACCTGCTGGGGCTGCGTACGAGCCACGGCATCGACGTCCGGGTAGCCTTCCGTGCGCTCCCCTTCACCCCTCCCATGAAGGTGTACCTCCTCAATGAGACGGAGGCCCTGATGGCGTACTACATGCTCGCCAGGCGGGAGGAGGAGGTGGAGAGCCAGATTCTGGACATGTACGACACCGTCGGCGCCGCATCCCTTCTCTTCTCCTTCAATCGTCAAGCGGGCGGGAGGGACGCGGCCTACGTCGACCAATCGCAGCGGTGGTTCGACAGCGTCTGGGAAACCATCGCGTCGGACCTGACCCTTTCGTAAGCGCCTGTGCCAGGGGCTATCGACTTCGGGTCGGGAGACGACCTTGACGGTGATGCCGAGGGTGGTCCGGGCCCAGATGCGTCGTCGAGGCTGTCGCGACCGCTGCTGGGTGCCGTCGGCCGTGCATCTGGCCGTCCTTGCACGGGCGAAGTACTGGGTGACGCCACCAGCCGTCGAGAGGCGACATCATGACCGAGTGGGTAGTGCAACCGGACGGTGGTCGTCCGGAGGGCCGCGACTGCCTCCATGCCGCCGAGGCGGGTCTGGTACCGACGCCGCGAAGCCGCGTTTGTCCAGAGTGCCTTTCCCAGGGTCGCGAGGAGACGCGTCTGCGGGTCTGCCTGACCTGCGGTCACATCGGATGCAGCGACAGCGCGCCGGGCGCCCATGCATACGCTCACTACGCATCGAGCGGTCACCCCGTCGCCCGTTCCATGGAACCAAGCGGCGAGCCGTGGGCCTGGTGCTACGTCGATGAACTCTTCCTCCGCCTGAGCGACGGCCACTCAACGGAGTGAGCGTCGGCCCCTCGCCGCAATCCGTCCAAGCCGTGGGTCACGTGTCGGCCTTGTCGACATCGAGAGGAAGTTCCATTACTTCGACGCCTATGGCCAGCACCTTGGCGACGAGGCTGACGAGTACCGCGTCTGGCCTGCGTGCCCGGCCGCGGTGGAGTCGGAACGCGGACAGTGGGCCATCTACGTCAGGTGGAACGAGGTAAAGCTGGGGCCAGGGCCGCCCCGGCGCTGGGGGACCCATCTCGCGCTGCTCTGAGCCCGGGTCACCCTGAAGGGTGTTTCAGCGGGTCGGGGTGCGGGATCTGTGGTCTCGTCTCAACTATGCCCAAGATCTCCAAAGCCACCGCATCCCGGGTACAGGAGTTCGGTCCGGTGACCGACCGGCGCGAGGACATGGACGGTTACACGGTCGAGTTCGTGTCTTTCGCCGCGGACACCGACCTGGACGGCCCGCTCCAAGCCCTGCCCGGGGGCCAGTGCCCCTGCCCGCACTGGGGCTACGTCTTCGCCGGACACGTGCGTTTCGTCTTCGGCGACCACGAGGAGGTGTACGAGACCGGCGATGCGTTCTACACCCCGCCTGGTCACCGGCCCTACGTCGACGCCGGCACCGAACTCCTGCAATTCAGCCCGACCGAACAGCTCGCCGAACTTGAGCAGGCCATCGCGGAGTGGATGAGTCAGCAGAAGGACAACTGAGAAATCGGTGCGGGCGACCAGCACGGTTGAACGCTGAATTGCTCAGCCCGCGCCCCGGGGCGGGCGTCCACCCTCGCGGACGCCCTGCGCTTCAACGGCCGGCGCCAGCAAGATGAGGGTGTCACGCGGAGCGTGCCGCGGCGCGCTGTCCTCGGTGACAGCCTCCAGTCGGTGACCCGGACGCACCACGAACCGCCAGCTGCTGCGGACCATGGCCGGCGTGCACTCTCAGTGGCGATCAAAGCGCATAGAGCAGCGGCGGCGGCCGATCGTTCCCCGTCCTGGTGGCATGTGGCGACGGCGCGTCGCTCGACGGATAGTGGGATCGGAAGCGCAGGGGGTTGCTCGGGGAGACAGTGGAGTGACCGGATGGACCGCTACCCTCCTATCGTCGGCCACGGTCTCGTCGGCGATCTGCGGACCGCCGCGCTCGTCTCCTCCCAGCGCGTGGTCGACTGGTTCGCGGCACCCCGCTTCGATTCGCCCAGCATCTTCGCCGCCCTGCTCGACCACGACGGCGGAGGGTATTTCCTTATCGCTTCCGAGCATCCCGATCTCACGTGCAAGCAGCTCTACTGTCCGGACACGGCGATCATGGCGGCGAGCACGCTCGACGACGCCCTCGACGCGGAACACGGGCGCTGAGGCGTGGCCGGCCATGAGTCCCGCGGGGAGACGCCCCGGCTGACCGCGGCCCAATTCGACGCCCTGCACCGGCGCCTGGCCTCCGGCGCCTCGTGGGCGGCCGGTGCGCGGGGCGCTCTGGCCGCGTTGACACCGGACCGGGTGACGGCGGCGGCACGGGAGATTCGGACAGGCAGGACGGTCACCCTGGCGGCACCGGTGGAGACCTCGACGGGGCCCGACAGCCCGGAGCCCGCCCGGCACACCATGCGCGCCTGGTCCGAGCGGTCCGACGACCAGGGGCTGCACTTCGCCAGGGACAGCTTCGCGATGAACGTGCACGGGGACACCGACAGCCACCTCGACGCCCTGTGCCACGTCATCTACCGCGGCACCCTGCACGGCGGTGTGGACGCCGCCAGTGTCACGGAGGCCGGCGCGACGGCGCTGACGGTCGGGGCGCTCGCGGACGGGATCGTCGGGCGTGGGGTGCTGCTGGACATCCCACGGCTGCGCGGCGTGCCCTGGCTCGAACCGGGCGAGCACGTCAGGGCCGACGACCTCGGCGCCGCCGAGGAGTCCCAGGGCGCCCAGGTCGGCGAGGGCGACCTGCTGTTCGTGCGGGTCGGCCACCGAAAACGCCGGGCCGAAACGGGTCCCTGGCACACGGCGGAGGCCCGGGCCGGCCTGCACCCGGACGCGATGGAGTTCCTCGCGGAACGCCGGGTCGCGGTCCTGGGCGGCGACGGCAACAACGACACCGCTCCCAGTGCGGTCGACGGCGTCGGTTTCCCGGTGCACGTGCTGGCGATGCACGCGATGGGCGTTCACCTTCTCGACTATCTGCAGTTCGAGGATCTGGTGCCGGTCTGCGCGGCCGAGGGACGCTGGTCGTTCTTCTGCGTCGTCGCCCCGCTGCGGCTGCCGGCCGCCACCGGTTCCCCCGTCAACCCGATCGCCGTTCTGTGAAGGGGAGCCATGGACAACCGCTGCGAGGAACCCCCGGTCGTGGTGGTCATGGGGGTGTCGGGGTCCGGCAAGTCCTCTACGGGGATCCTGCTCGCCGAGCGGCTCGGGGTGCCCTTCCTGGAGGCGGACGAGCTCCACCCGGCGGCCAACCGCGCCAAGATGGCCGCGGGCCGGCCGCTCACCGAGGAGGACCGCCGGCCCTGGCTGACCGCCGTGACCGAGTGGATCGGGCGGGCGACGGCGTCCCGCACCGGCGGGGTCGTGGCCTGCTCGGCGCTCAGGTACCGCTACCGTCAGATGTTCCGCCGGGCGGGGACCCACGTATGGCTCCTGTACCTCGCACTCGACCCGGCGACCGCACGGCGGCGGGTCGCCCGGCGCACGGGACACTTCATGCCCGCCGCCCTCGTCGACTCCCAGTACGCCGAGTTGGAGCCGCTGCGCCCTGATGAACTCGGCCTGACCATCGACGCCGAGACCCCCCGGCAAGAGATCGTCGACCGGGCCGCGGCCGCGCTGCGCAGCGCCGGGTGGGCGGGAGACGCACGCTGCCCGGAGCCGGGGTGAGCCCACTGCCCGGCGTCTGTCCGCCAGGGTGCTGCGGGTGGAGGCGCCCGATAAAATCGCATCCGTGACCGATCCCCTTCGACGGGGGCTTTGAGCGGTTTCAGCCGTGGGGGGCGATTTCCGGAAAGAGAAGGCCAACGACTCCACGGACGGGGCGTTTCATGACCGGCGACCAGCACTACGACGTCATTGTCATCGGCACCGGAGCGGGCGGCGGCACTCTCGCGCATCGCCTGGCGCCCAGCGGCAAACGCGTACTGATCCTCGAACGCGGCGGCTATCTGCCCCGGGAGCGGGACAACTGGGACTCCACCGCGGTCTTCGTCCAAGGCAAGTACCGCGCACCGGAGTTCTGGTACGACAAGCACGGCAACGAGTTCCCGCCCGAGGTCAACTACTACGTGGGCGGCAACACCAAGTTCTACGGCGCGGCGCTGTTCCGGCTGCGCCCCGGTGACTTCGGCGAAGTGCGCCACCACGACGGGCTGTCCCCGGCCTGGCCGATCGGCTACGAGGACCTGGAGCCGTACTACACACAGGCCGAACACCTCTATCGCGTGCACGGCCGGCACGGAGAGGACTTCACCGAGGGCCCGGCCAGCGGCCAGTACGCCTACCCGCCCGTCGAGCACGAGCCGCGGATCCAGCAGCTCAGCGACGACCTGGAGAAGCAGGGGCTGCACCCCTTCCATCTGCCGATCGGTGTGAACCTCACGCAGGACGAGAACGGCCGGGCCACGCACGCCAGTGCCTGCATCCGCTGCGACCGGGTGGACGGATTCCCCTGTCTGCTGGGCGCGAAGTCCGACGCGCAGGTGATCTGCGTCGACCCCGCGCTCGAACACCCCAACGTCACGATGGTGACCCATGCAGATGTCCGACGGCTGGAGACCGACGCGTCCGGGCAGACGGTCACCGGTGTGGTCGCCGAGTTCGGGGACGGGAGCACGCAGACGTTCGGCGCGGACATCGTGGTCGTCGCCTGCGGTGCGGTGAACTCCGCTGTGCTGCTGCTGCGTTCGGCAAACGACCGGCATCCGGCGGGCCTGGCCAACAGCTCCGACGTCGTGGGCCGGCACTACATGCGCCACAACAACCTGGCGTTGATGGCCGTGTCGAAGGAACCGAATCCCACGAAGTTCCAGAAGACCATGGCCCTCAACGACTGGTACTTCGGCGCGGACGACTGGGAGTTCCCGCTCGGCGGCATCCAGATGCTGGGCAAGTCGGACGCCGACCAGATCCATGGCGAGGCGCCGCGCTGGGCCGGCAAGGTCTCTCCCGACATGCCGTTCGACGTCCTCGCCCACCACGCCGTCGACTTCTGGCTGTGCGGAGAGGACCTGCCCCTGGCCGAGAGCCGGGTCACCCTCGACAAGGACGGCGGCATCCACCTCGCCCTGGACGAGAAGAACAACATCGCCGGTCTGAAGCGGCTCCAGCACAAGCTGGAAGGAATGCTGGGGCACCTGGGGATGCATCCGCACCGACTGCTGAACCACAGCATCTATCTGCACAAGGGGATGCCGATCGGGGCGACGGCCCACCAGGCCGGCACCGTCCGCTTCGGCACCGACCCCGCGAGCTCAGCCCTGGACGTCAACTGCAAGGCCCACGACCTGGACAACCTCTACGTCGTGGACACGTCGTTCTTCCCCAGCATCGGCGCGGTCAACCCCTCGCTGACCGCCATCGCCAACGCCCTGCGCGTCGGCGACCATCTGGTCGAACGGCTGGGCTGAACACGACGGACCGGCCCGCGCCCGATGTTCCGTGGCGCGGGCCGGTTTCTCCTCGGACTCAGACGTTGTCCCCGGGAAGCGGCGCGGCCCGGGTGTCGGAGTCGGTCAGTGGTTCCAACTCGCTCTGGGTGTCGAGCCAGTAGACGAGAACCAGCCCCGGGCCCACCAGCACCACCGCGACGACGGTGACGATGCCCAGCCAGCGCAGCGTGTGCGACGCGCCGGCCCCCTCGGCCACCGTCAGCGTGGTCGGCAGCAGATAGGGGCGTTGCGCGAACCCCCAGGCCACGATGGCCGATGCGACCGTGGCGACCGCGGTGTGCCGAGACCAGCGGTGCGCGCGGACCACCAGCAGTGCCACCGTCAGCACACCGAAGCAGGCCGACAGGATCATCATCAACAGGCCGAGGCCGTGGGTCATCCCGTGCCACACGTAGGCGGCGTCGTGGTGGGTGACCGGCAGGGCGATCAGGGCCAGGACCACCACCGCGCCGAAGGCGAGCAGGGCGCGCAGCCGGAAGTAGTCGACGAGGTCGTCCGCGCCGAACCGGCGTGCGTCCGCGACCAGGAAGACGGCGCCGAGGAACGCGGTGGCCGCGACGGCGAGGAGACCCGCGAGGATCGACGTCGGGTTGGCCCAGACATGCGCGGTGGCGGGCGTGCCCACCGCGACCCTGCCCGAGGCGACGCCGCCGAGGACGGAGCCGAGGAAGTACGGCGTGAGGAGCGAGGCGACGGCGAACACCGCCCCGAAGACGCGCCGCCGGGCCAGGCGCCTGCTCGGTTTGCGCAGGGCGAACCCGGCACCGCGCAGCACCGTTCCGACGGCCGCGAGGACGAGCGGCAGCCACAGCGCGGTGAACACGGCCTGGAACATCTTCGGGAAGCCGGTCCACATCAGGACGAGCACGAAGATCAACCAGACGTTGTTGACCTCCCACACGGGCGCCATGGCGTGGTCGATCAGCCAGCGTGGCCGCTTGCCCCGGTCGGCTCCGCCGGCCAGGAGGTCCCAGAAGCCCGCTCCGTAGTCGGTGCCCCCGCCGCAGGCGTAGGCGGCGATGACCACGACGAGGACCCAGGCGATCACGTCCGCCATCAGTGGTCACCTCCCGTGCGTCCCTCGCCCGGACCGGACCCCGGGCCGCCGCCCGACGGGGCTCCGGCGGTAGCGGCGTCGGCCTTGCGCCGGGGCCCGTACGGGGTGTCGGCCTCCGGTTCGAGGGCGGTGGCCGAGGAGACGTCGGCCTCGTCGGCGACGCGCCAACGGGTGCGCATCTTGAGGAGGACGGCCAGGAAGGACCCGAAGGCCGCGACGTAGACGACGATGACGACCCCGAGCATGGTCCAGATCCCGGCGGCCCTCGTGTGCGTGACGGCCTCGGCCACGCGCATCTGGTTGTAGACGATCCAGGGCTGACGGCCGACCTCCGTGGCGATCCAGCCGCACTCGACGGTCACCAGACAGGCCACGCCCGCCACCGAGGCGCAGCGCAGGAACCAGCGGTTGTCGGGCATGTCCCGGCGGCGCCACCAGAGCCAGGCGTACCACAGGGCCAGCAGGATCAGCACGCTGCCGATGGTCGCCATGAGGTCGAAGCAGAAGTGCACGAGTGTCGCCTCGGCGGCGGTCGGCCGGTTCTGCGCCGGCACCGAGGTCAGTCCGGTCACTTTGGTGTCGGGTCTGAACCCGGCCAGGATCGAGTCCAGTTGAGGGATCTTGATGCCGCCGGAGATGGTCCCGTCGGAGTGCAGCCGGCCGAAGACGTACTCGGGCACGTGGGTGTCCGTCTTCCAGACGATCTCCAGGGCGGCGAACTTCACCGGCTGCTTGTGGAACACCGAACGGGCGGCGGAGTCACCGAGGAAGAACTGGATCGGCGTGAGGATCGCGGCGACGGTGAACGGCACCATGAAGCCCAGCTTGTGATACCGGTCGCGGCGGCCCCGTAGCCAGCCGACCGCGTACACACCCGCGACGACGTAGCCGGCCGTCAGGAACATCGCGACCACGAAGTGCCAGTACTCGGTGCCGAAGATCGGTGTGAAGACGGCCTTGCGCACGTCGACGTCGGTCGGATTGCCCTGGGAGTCGAGGCTGAACCCCTGCGGGGTGTTCATCCACGAGTTGGCGGCGATGATCCCGAACGCCCCCATCAACGCGGCCAGCGGCAGCGGCACGGCAAGCCAGAAGTGGGTCCACGGCTTGAGGCGGCGCCAGCCGTACAGATAGATGGCGATCATGATGGCTTCGAGGAAGAACGCCCACGCCTCCACGCCGAAGCCGAGACCGAACACATCGCCCCAGCGCCCCATCATGCCCGGCCACAGCAGTCCGAACTCGAAGGACAGCACGGTGCCCGTGACGACTCCGATGGCGAACTGCACCGCCATCACCGCCGACCAGCGCCGGGCGAGCTGCATCGCGACCGGATCGCCGCGGCGCAGACCCCGGTAGTGCATGATCAGCGTGATCAACGGCAGCGCCACCCCGAACGGGACGAGCAGGATGTGCGAGGCCAGGGTGAAGGCCATCAATTCACGGGAAGGCAGAAGCTGGGCCGGTGTGCCGGCGGCCAGGTGCACTGCTGTGCTGAGCATAGGTGCCTCGGTCATCCTCACCCGCCGTCGGCGGGGAACGCAGGGACAAGACGATCACGGCGCGGAAGCCCCGGGCCCGGTCAGGGCCCGCGCAGCGGCGTGGTGACCGCGTGCTGCTCCGTGGGCCCGGTGCCGGGCAGGGTGAAGGCGCGCTCGCGTCGCGCGCCGGAGGCGAAGACGACGGACCAGCTCAGGACCGCGCCCAGCCTGCTGCGGAACCCCGTCAGGAAGGCGATGTGGATGAACAGCCACGCCAGCCAGCCGCCGAAGCCCGACAGGTGTACGGGCCCGGCCTTGACGACGGCCCGTCCGCGCGAGATGTAGGCCGCGCTGCCCAGATCCCTGTACGCGAAGGGCTTCGGCTTCTTCGTCCGGCCCTCCACCGCATGACGTACGGCCCGTCCCGCGTACGCACCGGACTGCATGGCGACCTCGGCGAGGCCGGGCAGGTGGTCGAGGGCCATCACGTCGCCGACCACACGGATCTCCGGGTGGCCGCGAAGGGTCAGGTCGGGTTCGACGGCGATGCGGCCCGCACGGTCCCGCTCCGCACCGGTGGCCAGCGCCAGGGCGGCGGCGATGGGCGGCGCCTCGACCCCGGCCGTCCACAGCACGGTACGCGCGGGGTGATGGGTGGTCGTGCCGTCCCGCTCCTTCACCGTCAGGCCCTGCTCGTCGAGGTCGGTGACCCGCGTGCCCAGATGGAGCTCCACACCGAGGTCACCGAGGGAGCGGGCCGCCCGCGCCGCCAGCCGGTCCCCGAAGGACGCCAGCACCTGGTCGGCACCTTCGAAGAGCAGCACCCGGGCCTGGAGGGGATCGATGCTCCGGAACTCCCGGTCGAGGGTGTGGCCGGCGATCTCCCTGATCTGCCCCGCGAGTTCCACCCCAGTCGGACCGCCTCCGACCAGGGCGAAGGTGAGCCAGTGCCGCCGGTCCCGTGCGTCGGTGGCCGACTCGGCCATCTCGAACGCGCGGTAGATCCTGCGGCGGATCTCCAGGGCGTCCTCCAGCGTCTTCATGCCCGGCGCGTGAGCAGCGAACTCGTCGTGCCCGAAGTAGGACTGCCGCATACCGACCGCGACGATCAGGTCGTCGTAGGGGACGACGACGCTGCCGCCCTCCGGCCGCCGCGCGTGGACCGCGCGCTCCTGCACGTCCACGTGGGTGGCGTCGGCGAGCAGACAGCGCACGTGCGCGTGACGGCGCAGGACCGCACGCAGGGGCTGCGCGATTTGGCCCTCGGACAGGATCCCGGACGCGCACTGGTACAGCAGCGGCTGGAAGAGGTGGTGCGCCCGGCGGTCGATCAACGTCACCTTGACCGGTGACCGGCGCAGGGCCCGCGCGGCGAACAGCCCGGCGAACCCGCCCCCGATGATCACCACCCGGCGGGGCGTCACATGGTCTTCCACGGACCTCAGCCGCCGGTGGCGAAGCCGGGGAAGAGCGTCATCCCGCCGTCGACGTACAAGGTCGTGCCCACCACGTAGTCGAGCAGGTCGGAGACCATCGCGACGACCGCGTTGGCGATGTCGTCCGGGTCACCGACCCGGCGGTAGGGGATGAGCTTGAGGAGTTCGGCCTCGGCCTCGGGGGTGTCCCAGGCGGCCGTGTTGATCGGGGTGCGGATGGCACCGGGCCCGACCGCGTTCACGCGGATGTGGTGCGGGGCCAGTTCCTGGGCCAGGGTCTGCATCATCATGCCGACGCCGCCCTTGGAGGAGGCGTAGTTCACATGGCCCGACCACGGCACGATCTGGTGGACCGAACTCATGCACACGATCTTGCCCGCCGAGCGGGACACCTCCGGGACGACCCCGCGCCGGATGAATTCCTTGGCGGCCTCCCGCGCGCACAGGAACTGCCCCGTCAGGTTGACGTCGATGACCTTCTGCCACTGGGCCATCGTCATGTCCACGAGCGAGGAGTCCCGCTGGAGGCCGGCGTTGGCCACCATGATGTCGATGGTCCCGAAGTCCCGCACCATCCGCGCGACCATCTCGACGACCTGGCCCTCGTCGGAGACGTCGGCCTCGTGGGCGTAGGCGTCGACCCCGAAGCCCTTGATCTCGGCCACGACCTTCTCGGCCTCGTCGGCCCCGACGACGTAGTTGACCACGACGTCCGCCCCCGCCCGGCCCAGAGCGATGGCGGTCGCCTTGCCGATCCCCGAGTTCGCGCCGGTCACCAGGGCCTTCTGCCCTCGCAGAAGCCGTGCGACCGACGGCGTGCCCATCTCCTCGACTGTGCCTGCCACCACGGTCCTCCTCGCTCGATGCCCACCCGCACCCGCCCCCACCTGTCAGCGGAAAGGCCTCGCGGAAGACGCCACAATTCGGTGGTCAGCAAAATGCATCGGTAACCCGGGCGGAGACCCGACGCGCAAGACCGGGCTCGCTTCGACCGTCGATGTCACCCCGGTGGCTCAGAGGGATCCAGAAGACGCGAGGCCCGAGGCCCGGCTGCCCACTGCGGTCTCGATGGGATCCCAGCCTTGCAAGAGAGCATGGATGAGATGCGAGGCCAGCCGTTGCGTTGGCTCGGGGCCAGCTCTGACAGCCCACGGATCGCTGCTTTTCTCGCCTGGCAGATCCCAGCCGGAGAGAACATCGTTACGGCATGGCCGAAGAAGCCTCGATACTCGGTGAGCACTCGATCAGCTCATCTTCTTGAAGACAGTCACTGCCAGGCTCTCGCAGGCGTTGTCGCTCGCCGCGACGGCGCCGGTGGTGTCGAGCACCTTCGTCCAGGTCCCCGGCGGCAGCGCCACGTTGTAGGTACTGCCGGTGGGGTTGTCGACGACGACGGTGTCGTAGGTCGTGGGCGCGGCCGCGTTCGAGCTGAAGCGGCCGACGACGACCGAGCCGTCGATGGTCGAGGACACCTGGTTGTGCACCGCGCCCCAGGTGGTGAGGCGCAGGGCCGCGCCGGCCTTGCGGAGCGCGATGGCGTCCTTGTAGTACCTGAAGATGTTGGCGTTGGCCGTCTTGTCGCCCCAGTGGATCGCGTTGACGGCGTCGGAGGCGGCGTAGGAGTTCATCGCGGTCGGGTAGTCGCCGCTCACGACTTTGGAGCGGAGGAACTCGTCGCCCTCGGCGATGACCGGGACACCCTCGGAGGTGAGGATCATGCCAACGGCGAACCGGTCGATGCGGCCGGCTGTTCCGGTGGCTCCGCCGGTCGCGCCAGAGTAGGTGATCTTGTCGTAGAGGTTCAGGTTGTCGTGGATCGAGGCGTAGTTCATGGACTGCTCCGGGTCCTCGGCGAAGGCCGGGGTCCACAGGTCGGAGACCGGGGTGGTGCTGTAGACGTCCGTGGGTGATCCGCGCATGCCGAAGGCTATGGCCGCGGCGTTGCCGGTGCCGCCCATGTAGCCCATGGTGCTGGTGTCCGTACCGCCGCGGATCGCGTCGCGGTAGACGCCGTTGAAGACGCCGAAGTGTGCGGGCGCGAGGGCGGGGAGGTTGCCGTAGCGGACCTTCTGCGGTTCCTGCGGGTCGCTCGCTTCGCCGTTCCAGGGCTCCCCGTACATCATCAGCGTGTGACCGGCGTAGGCCGTGTTGAGGTAGTTGGCCCAGGTGTTGACGTTGTTGGTGTAGTGGACGCCGGCCAGGTCGAAGCGGAAGCCGTCGATGTCGTAGTCACGGACCCAGTGCTCCAGGGAGTCTTGGATCATGCGGCCGACCATCGGGTTGCCGTCGTCGATGGAGTTGCCTGTGCCGGACAGGTCGGTCGAGGTGTAGTACTTGCCGGTGATGTTGCCGAAGACATTCTTGCTGAAGGTGTGGTTGTAGACGACGTCCATGACGACACGGATGCCGTTCTTGTGGAACACGTTGACCATGTCCTTGAACTCGCGGATCCGGTCCTCCGGTGCCGTGAACTGCGAGAGCTGCTCCTCGGGAACGTTGTAATTCACCGGGTCGTAGCCCCAGTTGGGCACGGTGCTGCCGAAGTCGAACGAGGGCATGATCTGGACGGCTGTGACGCCCAGCTCCTTCAGGTGGTCGATGCCCGTCTTCGCGCCGTTGTCCGTCGTCCCGGTCTGCACCAGGCCGAGGAACTTGCCGCGCTTGGCCGCGTCGACGCCGGAGCTCGTGTCGATCGTGAAGTCGTGGACGCTCAGCTCGTAGACGACCGCGTCCTCACGGTTCGTCAGGGCCGGGCGCGCCGCCCAGTTGCCGTCGGTGGGGGTCACGGATGCGGTGTCGACGACCACGCCCTGGGTGGTGCCGGGGACGGTCATCTGGGCGTAGGGGTCGGGGACGGGCACGCCGCCCACGGAGAACTGGTACGTCTGATCCTTCAGGTCCCGGCTGACGACGGCCTGGTAGACGTTCGTGTAGCCGCTGAGGGCCCTCGGGCTGAGCGGATGGTTGCTGCCGCCGACGCTGACGCTGACGTTGGAGCTGTCCGGTGACCAGAGCCGGAAGGTGGTGCCGGTGGGGGTGTAGAGCGCGCCGAGGGTGTTCAGCGACGAGGTGCTGCCGCCGTTGCTCACGACGGTGATCCAGTGGGTTGCCGCGTTGTAGGAGAAGGTGGTGCTCGCCCCGGCGGACGGCACGTCGAAGGCGATGTCGGCACCGCCCGCCGCGCCGCCCGCACCGTAGTTCACGGTCCAGGACTGGCCCAGGGTCACCTTGGTGTTCCAGCTGCCGGCCGGGATCGCGGTGGTGCTGTAGGTGTAGACGCCGTCGCCGTCGGGGTCGGTCATCCGGGTGGTGGCGCAGGTGGCGGACCAGTCCGCGGTGCAGCCGAGTTCGGACTGGTAGTCACCGGCCGCGGTGACGGCGGGGCGGGCGGAGTCCTCGGTGACCAGGTGGGTGTTGGGGTCGTAGACGAAGTCGACGACCTCGCCGCCCGCGGGGACGGTCATCGAGATGTTCGAGCCGCCCGCCGCGCCGCCCGCACCGTAGTTCTCGGTCCAGTTGTCGTTGATCGCGATTTTGTAGCTGTAGCTGCCGCCCGGGACGTTGAACGAGGCGGTCCAGGTGCCGTCGGCCCGCGGGGACATCTGGGCCTGCGGGCAGTCGGGCTGCCAGTCGGCCGAGCAGCCGATCTCGCTGTCGAAGGTTCCGGCGAGGGTGACCGCGCTCGGCGCGGCGGCGCCGGCCGGGGAGGAGGAGAGGGAGACGGTGCCGACGCCCAGCAGGACGGCGGACACGCCGAGGACTGCGGCTCTGCGTATTCCGGCGCGGGGGAGTGGTCTGCGACTCATGAGGGGGAGTGCCTCCGGGCATGCCGAGGGCCGACGGGTGCACGCGACCGCCTGCGGCTGCCCGTACCTGCCGCCCTCGGGTGGGGTGGGGTGGGGTGGAGTCGGAGTGTGTGCTGGGTCTGGGGGTGGGGACGCGAGCGGCGGGGGAGCCGACGGGTACCGGGGGACCGCGAGCGGTCGGTGTCAGCGCCCGGAGCTGTCGACTGGCGACGGCTCCGGAGGCGTGAGAGGGGTGCAGGAGCAGTTGGGGTCGCTCTCCCGGGTGACCGTGCCGTCCGGGTGCTTCTGGATATGCCGGTGGGCGAAGCTCGTGCTGGACGGCCGGGTCAGCGCGGTCGACCAGATCGGGTGGCCGGCGGCCGGGAGGACCGCTGCGGCGGTGTTCCTGTCGCCCGGCGCCGCGATGGAGCCGACCGCGCACACGCTCTGGCGGCGGTCGGTGTCGGGGCACTCCTCGAAGGCAACGGAGACCAGCTTGTGTGGCCGCAAGTGCCTTTAAAACAAGGGCTGTTGACGTCGAGGATGACCGCGTCCCCGGGTGTGAAGGCGACGGCCGCGCCGCCGCTCGCGTCCACGGTCACGGGACACTCCCGTGGCCGGTCGTCCGGGTGATCACCGCACGGGCCTGCCCCTTCACCCCGGCGGCGTGGCAGGCGTCGACCATGGCGGTGCACTGCCTCTCGTCCAGCGGGCCGATGAGGTTGCCGTCGACCGGCTGGCAGTCCTCCCGCCGCGGACGGCCGACGATACTGACCGAGTCCTCGGGCGGCGCGACCTGGACGGCGCCGTATCCGCCGGGCCGAGCAGGTTGGTGCACTCGGACGCCACGGAGTCCCCGTTCCACCGGAACAGGTTGGCGATGACACCGTCTCCCGTGCGCGGTGAGGCCGCTGCGGGCGTGCTGCCGACGACGCCGAGCGGCGGGACGGCCGTGAGGAGGACGGTGGAGGTGAGCGGGGCCCGCAGTCTCCGGTATCTGGGATCTGGGTGCTGCGGCGTGGAGGGTGGGGTACATGTTCGGCTCCGGGGGCAGTGCTGTGGGTGGGGGACCGTCAGCGGCGACGGTTGCCGCGACACCGGGACCCGACCCGGGAGCGCCACACCGCGCGGTCACGACAGTGCCACCGCGCGGAGGAGCCGACAAGACTCGTGGAAGAATTTGCTGCAAGTTTCTACAATGCATTTCACGTTGCTGTCGCCGCACACCGAGCCGGTGGCGGACAAGGCCCGCTCCTCACAGCCGTCGACGGTCGGCGTCCGCGCCGGCCGTGGATGTTGCGGACGAGGGGGAGGAGTTGAGCCGGCGGTCGGTGTCGGCCGGCACACGTCCAGTGCAGCGGCCGACTCGGACGGCGACACCGCTGCGTCACCCGTGCACCACGAGTCACACCTCCAACTAGTAGACGCAACAGCCTGGTTGGGGCACCGTGGACCCCGCTGTTGTACCGGCGCCGACCAGTGGAGGTACGTGGCGTGTCGGAGTTACGAGCGGCCGGGTCCTCCTACGCGCGTGAGTTGGCGGATCTGCTGCAGCGGCTCAAGTGCCGGGCGGACTGCAGCTATGAGGCACTGGCGCGCCGGTCGGGGGTAAGTAGTTCCGCCTTGCAACGCTACTGTTCGGGCGCCGGCGTGCCCAACGACTTCGCCCCCATCGCCCGCTTGGGCAGGGCCTGCGGGGCCGACCCCCGGGAACTCCTGGAGCTGCACCGGCTCTGGGTGCTCGTCGACACCGGCCGAAGACGCAGGGTGCCATGGGCCGAACCGGCCCCGAGCGCCGCCTCGGCTGCGGGGCCGGCTCCGGCTCCGGCGCGGATTCACGCCACCGCCGAAACCGAGGGGGCGGAGACGCCGGTCAGGTCACCGGACACCCAAGGAGAGTCGACGGCCCGCACACTGAACCCGCTCTTCCCGGCAGCCGAGTTGCCGACCGGCACGGACAGCTCCCTCACCCCGGGATCCCGGCCGGCGAGGGTGCCGTTCCGCCTCCGTCTGCGGCATCTGCGCCGATGGCCGGTCCTCATCGGTTGCCTGCTCGTCGTCGGCGTGACAGCGGCGGGCACCGTTCTGCTCACCGGCGGGCGTCCGGTCGGCGCCAGCGACTCACCGAACCGTCCGCTGCTGTCGGCCAAGTGCCGGTTCGTCGCCATGGGCCACCAGGACACCTGCGTCCGTGAGCTCCAACTCCGGCTCAGGCAGGCCGGACTCGACCTCGACGTCGACGGTGCCTTCGGCCCCATCACGCAGATGCGCGTCGTCGTCTTCCAGCTCCTCGCCGGGCTGGAGCCCAACGGAGTGGTCGACGACGACACCAAACACGCCCTCTACTCCGGCCGCGTCAAGGCGCATTCGTGGTCGCCCGAAAGGGTCGACCGGCGAGTCCGCGAAGTGTTCACCGAGGACGCGGACCGCGCCGGCGGCATCGCCAAGTGCGCCTCGAACCTGGACCCGCTGTACAGCCTCGGAAACACCAACGGCACCCGGAACTGGGGGGTGTTCCAGCTCTACGACGGCACCCTGCGGGAGCTGGGCGGCACGCCCCGCAAGGCGCTCGACCCCGAATGGAACATCCAGGCCGCCCACCGTCTGTGGGCCCGTACCCGCGACTTCCGGGCCTGGCCGTCGTGCGACAAGGCCTACCAGGCGGGAGTGTCGAAGTCGGGCAGGTCCAAGGGGCCGAAGGGCAAACCGGAGCCGAGCGCCACGCCCTGACCTCCTGGCCGAAGCCGCGGACCGCGCCGGCCGCGTCCCGGCTCCGCCCCAGCCCACCCGTCATCCCAGCCCACCACGTCACCGCAGGTGGAAAGGGGTGAGACAGCCCGCTGTCCCGATGTCCGGCAGATCGTTGGCCGCACCGCCCCGGACTGCCATCGTCCTCTTCCGTCGCCCACGGGCGGCCTCGACGAGACGAAAGGGCCAAGGATGGCGAGCAGTTCCCTGAATTCCGGCGGGCGGCCGTGCAGGCGGACGAGCCGACGGGCGGTGCTCTTGGGCGGGACGGTCGCGCTGGGTACGGGCATCTCGGCAGCGGCCGCGCGGTACGCCGGACCCGCGTGGGCCGCGGCGGAGCCGGTGATCTCCGGCTGCGGAGCTGGGGCGCCCGGCCGCCCTCCCAGCCGGTCACGGTGCACCCCGCGCGCCCGCACAAGGTGATCGTGCATCACACGGACAGCCCCAACGTCCAGGACGGCTCACAGGCGCACGCCTTCGCGCTCGCCCGGTCGATCCAGGACTCGCATCTGGGCCGGGGGTGGATCGACTCCGGCCAGCACTTCACCATCAGCCGCGGCGGACACGTCATGGAGGGCCGGCACCGCAGCCTGGAGACGCTGCTCGGCGGCGCCGCCACCGTCGAGAGCGCGCACACCACGGCACAGAACACGGTCGCCATCGGCATCGAGAACGAGGGCACGTACGACACCGCCCAGCCGCCCTCGGCGCTGTACGCGTCGCTCGTGGACCTGTGCGCCACCCTCTGCACCCGGTACGGCCTGCGGGCCTACCAGATCTACGGGCACCGGGACTTCAACGACACCGACTGCCCGGGCGACCTGCTGTACGCCCGCCTGCCGCAGCTGCGAGCCGACGTCGCCGCTCGCATCGGCGGCAGCGCGGCGGCCCCCGTCTGGCCCACGCTGACCGTGGGCGCCACCGGGGACCGCGTGCGCAGCCTCCAAGTACCTGCTTCGTCAGCACGGATCCGCGCTCCTCGTCAACGGGAGCTACGGCAGCGACACCGCGAACACCGTTCGGGCCTTCCAGGACGCCGTCAAGGCCGGAGTGGACGGTGTCGCCGGACGACAGACCTGGAACCAGCTCGTTGCGCCGCTCGCCACGGGCGGTTCCGGCGAAGCCGTCCGTGCCGTGCAGAGCCAACTGGCCGCGCGTGGCGCCGGACTGCTGGTCGACGGCGCCTTCGGGCCCTCGACCCGGTCGGCGGTGGCCTCCTTCCAGACCGGCGCGTCCCTGCCGGCCGACGGCGTCGTCGACGCCCGTACCTGGGGCGCGCTCGTCGCCTGAGGGCGTCCCGCCCGACTCATCATCAACCAGCCGAGGAGAAGCACTTGAACACGATGACCAAGCTGGCCGCCGCCCTGGGCGGCACAGTGCTCGCGACCGCAATCACGGCCACCGGCAGCTCCGCCTGGGCCGCACCCGACGCGCCAGCGGCCGCTGCCTCCCCGGCCGCTGCCTCTCCGGCCGCCGTGACCAAGCTCGGCCAGATGGACGCCGCGAACCGTCTCCGGGGCGCGGGAATCACCTGGTCGTCCAGCGGCAGCTGCACCGACCGCAACAACGCCCACTGCACGTCCTTCGAGCAGATCAACCTCGCGACGGTGCAGGGTGCCATCACGCTGAAGAACGCCAGCCGCTGTGCGCTCAACATCACCGGAGGCACGGAGACCGGGCACGCCTCCGGCACGTACAGCCACTGGAACGGCTACAAGCTCGACTTCAACCCGAACGCCTGTCTGAGTGACTACATCACCGGCACCTTCACCTACATCGGCAGGCGGGCGGGCGACGGCGCTCTGCAGTACCAGGCGGGCTCCGGAAACATCTACGCCCGCGAGAGCACCCACTGGGACGTCCTCTTCTACTCCTGCGGCTGCTGAACGCCTGCGCTCGTCACCCCTCACTCCAACGACCGGAGGATTCCCGCATGTTCGACAACCATAGTACTTCAGGCCACCGCGTGGCCGGCCGTCCCCGCACGACCGTGCGCCGTGCGGCCATGAGCACGGCCGCCGTCTGCCTGCTGGCCGCGGCGGGCGTCGCGGCGCTGCCCGCGACGCAGGCCTCCGCGACGACGTCCGCGTTGTGCTCGACCACACTCGGCCAAGGCGCGAGCGGGGCGTGCGTGTCCGCGCTGCAGACCAGACTCGACCAGCTCGGCGCCCACCTCACGGTGGACGGCTCCTTCGGTCCGGCCACCCGCCGTCGAGGCGTTCCAGGGCCGTGCCGACCTAGCCGTGGACGGTGTCGTGGGCCCGGCCACCCAGAACCGTCTCGGCAATCCGGGATCGGTGGACCTGAACACCCGGTCCGCCGCTCAGATCGAGACGATGATCCGCCAGGCTTTTCCCGACAACCTGGAAGCCAAGGCGATCCGCGTCGCCCGCTGCGAGTCCGGCCTCGACGAGATAGCCGTCGGCCGCAACAACAACGGATCGCGAGACTTCGGCGTGTTCCAGTTCAACAACGGCGGGACGCTGGAGTCCTACCTCGGCACCACGTCGCGTGCCCTGGACGCTCCGCAGAACATCGCCGCCGCCTACCGTCTCTACCAAGCCCGGGGCTGGCAGCCCTGGACCTGCCGCAACGCCTGACCCCTCCCCGAGCGGCTGCGGCCTCGTCCCTTTTCGAGCCCCCTCCCCGAACGACCCCCGGACGAGGTCGCGCCGTCGGCGGACCGGGTGCTGGAGTTGCGCGACGGCACGCTGGTCTGACCGCGGCGGGGGGCCGCACGGGCGCACCGGTGGGTGTCACCAGGCGCCAGACAGCACGCCGCGTTGTGAGCGGGTGAGCCGGTGTCAGCGGGTTGGGGCTGCCAAGACGAACAGCTCTGGCATTTACAGCCGTTTGGGCAGGCTCCGCGGGGAATCCTTCAGGAGGTGTCATGGCAAAGGTCACCATTAGCCTGGACAGTGATCCGGCCATCGAGGTCATGCTGCCGGCCGGCACCAGGTGCCCGCAGGACGCTGTCGAGTTGATCGTCCGGGACTGCCTGGCACGGGGGCACCGCACCGAGGCCCGTGCCTGTAGGGCCGCCGACCAGGATCGCCTCGCCGACCGGCGGACAGCGCCGGAAGAGGGCCGATGAGCTCTTCAGGTGAGGTCGGCATGTCGGCTGGTGATTGAAGGTCCTTCTGGGCAGGGTCCGGCTGGTGTCCATCGATCTTGCTTCCGACGACCTGCGGGAGCGAATGGCTCCACTGCTGCCGGAGCGGCCGCCCCGACGTCGCCGTCGTCCCGGACGGCCGCCGGTGCCGGACCGCGTTGCGCCGGCGGGCATCGTGTACGTGCTGTGCAAGGGAGTGGCCTGGTCGACGTGCCGGTCCGGAAAAGGGAGGAGTTCCCAGCCGCGAGGATGGCGCCAATGCAGTGGCAGTCAATCCGCTCTCCGCAGAGGAAGTTTTCGGTGGGCGGGCAGCACCCCCCCCGGAAACGCATATTGCGCGCACGGCCGCAGACTGAATCCTGCTACATAACGGTGGTAAGCGTGGACAGCAGCTCGATGCAGGTGGACGCGATTACATAGGATTCCCCGGACCAGCGGCACTTCAAGTCGTGCGGTTCGAATTCCGCGCAGGCGATGAATATCGTGGATTTCGCGTAAACGCTCCAATTGCGGAAGGCCTCCATGGACGGAGTGCCGCACCGTGCTCGCATCGCGGCAGGGACGGTCGGAGGCCTGTCCTGGCCTTGTCGCACGGCGGTCCGTGGCGAGTAGGGGTATGAGTGGAGAGGGGGGCCGTGGCAACCCGGTCACCCCGGTCACCGACCGTCCGGAGAAGCTGCGGACAGTCAGACTGTCGGCACGTCCTTCTGACCCTCCCGGCTCCCGTGCGGCATCGCGGGCAGTGCTGTTGACCTGGAGCAAGACGTCGTCGAGCGGTGGTCACGGTCACACGGGTAGGCCGCTGGCGTCAGCAGTGGAAAGGAGCCAACGCGATGACTCCAGCGGAGCGGCGTACACAGCGACCTGGCCGGTCGGTGGAGGCATCCTCGGGTCCGAGCGGCCTGATGGACCTGTTGGGCGTCGCCGTGGTGCTGCTGGAGGCAGACGGCCGCATCGACATGTGGAGCCCAGAAGCCGAGCAGCTGTTCGGGTACAGCGCCGGTGAGGCGATCGGGCAGCTCGCGGCCCCCCTTCTCCTGGACCCGGCGAACCATGACGCCGCGATGTCGGTCTTCGCTGAGGTGATGGACACGGGCCGGGCCTGGGCCGGCGCTTTCCCCGTCCGGCACAAGGACGGCAGCACCCGACTGGTCGAATTCCGAAACGTGCGACTCACGGACAGCCTCGGGGATCATTACGCACTGGGGTTGGCGACCGACCGCTTCAGGCTGTGGCAGGTGGAGCGCAAGCTGGCGCTGTCCACTCGGTTGGTCACCCAGGCGCCGATCGGGCTGGCGATTCTGGACGCCGACCTACGGTACGTGGTTGTGAACCCGGCCCTGGCGTCGATGCACGGTGTGGCCGAGGCCAGTCACGTCGGTCGAGGTTTTGGTGAGATTCTGCCTGGTGCGCCGTTCGAGGCTGCGGAGTCCGCCATGCGGCGTGTGCTGGAGGCCGGAGTGCCCGTCCTCGACGAGCAAGTGGTGGGCCGCACGCGTGCCGACCCGAAGCGTGACCACGTCTGGACGATGTCGATGTACCGGCTGGAGGATCAGCACAGCAACGTTCTGGGTGTTGCCAACGTGGTAGTCGATGTCACTGACCGGTATGAGGCGGCCAGAAAAGCCGACCAGGCCCAACAGCGTCTGCGTCTGGTGGCCAGCGGTTCCGCCCGCATCGGTACCACCTTGGAAATAGAGCAAACCGCGCAGGAACTGGCCGACGTCATGGTGCCGGAAATAGCCGATATGGTTGCCGTAGATCTCCTGGACTCGATACTGCAAACGGGGCGCTCGAATACGGGCGAAAGTCCGGCGCTCTTTCGTGCCTTGGCGGTCAAGACGGCGTACCCCACCAATGCATCCCAGGCGATCGTGCCTCCCGGCCGGCTCGCCACGTATCACGCCGACCATCCTGCGGCTCATGTCGTCCGCACCCGCAAGCCCCACTTGATGAGCCACCTGGATCGCGGCGACCATGGGAAGATCGCCGCCGACCCCGAGGCCGCCCGCTTGCTCGCCGAGGCCGGCGTACATACAGACCTGGCAGTCCCCCTCATCGCTCGGGGGAAACTCATCGGCGTCATGGGCCTGGCTCGCGCCCGTAATCCCCTGCCCTTCGACGAGGACGATGTCACCCTTGCCTGTGAACTCGCCTCGACCGCAGCGTTGAGCATCGACAACGCGGTTCTTCACCATCACATCCGCAGCACCGCCGAAACACTCCAGCGCAGCCTGCTCCCACAGCTCGTGCCCCACTATCCTGGCCTGGAGATTGCGGCCCGCTACCTGCCCGCCCAAGTGTTCAGCGAGGTGGGCGGCGATTGGTACGACGCTGTCCCGCTCCGCGACGACCGCACCGCTCTCGTGGTCGGCGATGTCATGGGCAGCGGCATCGAGGCCGCTACGACGATGGGCCGATTGCGCACTGCCACCTCGACCCTGGCCAACCTCGACCTTGAGCCTGCACGCGTTCTCGCACACCTCGACGAGATTATTCTCGGTCTGGACCCCTACATCGCCACCTGCTTGTACGCGGTCTACGACGCCCGCCGCGCCAGCCTCCAGGTGGCTTGCGCCGGTCACCTGCCTCCGGTCCTGGTCCCGCATCACGGGTCCCCCAGGCTTCTCGATCTCCCCACTGGCGCCCCGCTCGGCGTTGGTGGAGCTCTTTTCGAGACGACCGTCCTGGACCTGCAACCCGGCGATCAATTGGTGCTCTACACCGACGGATTGGTCGAAACGAGAAGTGACCCGATCGACGAACGACTGGACGACCTCCGCCTCCTCCTGGCACAACGAGACCGTTCCCCGGAAGAAACGTGCGACCGCCTGCTGAAACAACTCCGGCACCCTGAGGGTCACGATGACGTTGCTCTGTTGATTGCACGGGTACGACAATTGCCGGCTCCCAGCAGCACGTGAATCCTGACGACGTACCAGGAGCCACCCGGGAGCAGAGGCGCAGGACCGATCGCCGGTAGCCGTACGGGTCCCGGCGGCCGGCCCCCTGTTCGGTGCGGTGATGTGAATGGCAGGTCAGGTCGCTCCGGTAGCGAAGTGCTCGGTGCCCAGCTCGGTGAGCAGGGCGAGTCCTTCGTGGCTCTCCGTTTCGGGGGTGGCAGTGCTTGCGGGCCGCCGGGTCAGTGAACGAGCGATACGTCACGCTGCGAAGGTTGCCGGTGTCCGGCGTCTGATCGCCGAGCAGCGCCACCGGGCGAAGTCCGCTGCAGCGTTTCGCCGAGCGGGCCCCTTCCCTCGTCGGTCGCCAGCCTCAACACCGTCCCCGGCAGCATCTTCGCCGCCTACGTCGCCGCCGCCTACAGCCAGGTCTACCCCGACATCTCGTTCAACCGTAAGTCGCTGAGTTGCCTGCACCGGTGAGATCAGCCCGTCGAGCCACCGTCGGAGCCGAAGTGACGGTTGACCGCTTGGGGCATCCGGTGGGCCACCTCATTGCCCAGGTGCTCGAACTCCTGGCGCAGGAAAGGAGAGGCGAGCCGTGCCAGGCCGTGGAACTCGATACGGGTATTGGACGGCCATCGCTCCACGGCCGGTCCGCATGCCGGTCGTCACGCGTCGAGCACGATGCGAGCGGCCAGGACAGACGCCGTGGCCGCCCGCACGTCACTTGAGGAGCGGCCGGTCAGGGTTTGGCGGAGTAGGTGACGCCGGCGAGGTTCTGGGCGGCGGAGCCCCACACCTGGTCGTAGAGGGAGGTGTCGATGCCGAGCGTGTAGAGAAGCCACGCGGTCGTGATGCCGGAGGTCAGCTTCTGCTGCGCGGCGCGGGTGATGGTTCCGCTGTCGCAGCCGAAGCCGGAGCTGTCCTCGAATCCGCAGTGGAATCCACCGGATATCACGCGCAGTTGGGTGCCTGAGGGTGTGGCGTCGTACATCTTCTGCTGGTTGCTGGCGACACCCGCGATGGAGTCGGAGCTGCCCGCGACGTACTGCGCGGGGACGGTGAGGGTTGCGGCGGCGGCGATGGCCGAGGGGTTGGTCTCGGCGGCCGCGAGGGTGGTCACGGATGTGACCGCCGGGTTGCGGCTTGCCGCGAGCAGGGCCGCTCCGCCGCCCATCGAGTGCCCCGCAAGGGCGTACCGGGTCGTGTCCACCCGGCCCGCGAACCGTGAGCCCGGGGTCGTGTTCTGCGCGGTGAGCCAGGTCAGGCCGGCGTTGAGGTCGTCGGCGAACGCCGAGTGCTGGGGGAACAGGCCGCCCTGGGACTTGGGGACGACGGTGATGACACCCCAGGAAGCGTAGTGCCCGAGGAGGCTCTCGTACTGGGTGATGGCCTGGAAGAAGCCGTGTCCGAAGGCGAGGCCGGGGTGTGTTCCGGTGGCGACCGGTGCGTTGGCGCCCGCCGTGGTGCCGGGGTACCAGACCCGCGCACTGTAGGAACGGCCCGCGGCGGACACGGTGAGATCGGTGTACGCGACGGGGAACGATCCCGGGGCGGAGGGGTCCACTGCCCGCACTGAGGGTGCCGCCGGGGACGAGTGGGCGGCTGGAGCGAGAGTGAAGGCGGCTGCCGCGGTGAGCAGCACCGCGGTCATGGACCGCAGGAGAGTACGGAACACGAGATCACCTTTTCTGTGGGGGGTGAAACAGTGATGTCCGGTGGTGCGTCTCCGTGGTGTACGGGTGTTCTCCGGCCGTCTGGCCGAAGGAGCAGGTCGCTCGGGAACATCCGTGACCCGAACCCGACCGGTGCGTCGGGAGTCGGCTATCTGAAGGGTGACGGGAGAGCGCCGTGCGTCGCGGGCCTGCGGCCGTGAGGTCGCGGTGGTCACGAACCACCCGCGGCTGTGCGGCGTGGAGACCGCTCAGCCGCCGAAGCGCAGCGTGAGGTCGCTGAGGATGAGGCTCGGCAGGGGCTCACGGTGCGCGAGCGAGCCGAGCCTGCTGTCGGCCGGGACCGTCCACGCGGCCCGCGCGAGCCGCAGGGAGGCGTTGCTGCGGACGCGGCTGGTCTTGAGCCGGCCGTTGAGCGTCTGGGTCAGCTTGTAGGCCAGTGGCCAGCGCCCCGGCAGGCGTCCCCGCTCGGCGTAGTGGCCCGCCGCGAGCGCGCCGTCGCCGGACTTGGCGGCGAACGACGCGCCGTCCGCTCGCCGCACCTCGAAGGTCGCCATCTGCTTGGGAATGCCCCAAAGGGCCCGGCCGCCGGTCATGGAGGGCTCGTTGTCGACCCAGATGTCCGTGATGCAGGCGCGGGGGTGCACGCCCTGGCGTACGAGGACGGCTCGCAGGAGTTCGTTGTAGCGCAGGACGCTGTCGTTCTCGTAGACGACCCAGGCCGCGCCGACCAGGCCGCGATCGGCGATGGTGACGGGGCGGGTGCCGGAGGCTACGGGTGGCAGGTCCGCGCACGGCACGAGCCAGAGGGTCAGGTACATCTGGCCGGCCAGGTGCCAGGGCTCATTCGAGTAGGGGGTCATTCCGGGTCCGTTCCGTGGGGGAGGGGAGGCGCAGAGCGCCCGGGGCGGTGTCCGGGACGGCTGGGCGACGCGGTGGGACGGGAGTGACATGCACGTAGGGATCCACGGGTGCGGGGCGTGGGTCGGTGTCTCCTTCGTTGGGCCACAGGGCGGTCGCCCGCTCGGCGAAGGCGGTGATGGTGAGCGAGGGATTGACGCCGAGGTTCGCCGAGATGGTGAATCCGTCGATGACGGGCAGGCCGGAGCAGCCGTGGAGGCGGTGGCAGGGGTCGATGACGCCGGTCTCTGCGCTGTCCCCGACGGTGCAGCCTCCGATGAGGTGCCCGGTGGTGGGGACGTCGAACAGGTCCGCCCAGGTGCCGCAGGCCTGGCCACCTATCAGGTCGGCGGCGCCGCGGGCGGCACGGTGACAGGCCGGTATCCAGGTCGGGCTGGGGGTGCCCTCACCGGGCCGGCTGCTGAGCCGGCGCCGTCCGGTCGGGCCACGCTGCACGTAGGTGGTGACCGAGTTGTCGAGGCTCTGCATGACCAGCGGGACCACCGACTGCTGTGCCCAGCGGCGCGGGCTGTGGAGCGCGGGCAGACGGCGGGTGTTCGACGCCGTGGCGCGAAGTCCCAGGAGCAGGCGCGACCTGCCGGGCTCGGGATCGACGAGCAGGGCGCCGAGCAGTCCGAGCAGGTTGCTGCCGCGGCCGTAGCGGACCGGTTCGATGTGCGTGGTGTCGTCCAGGTGGACGGACGAGGTGATGGCGACGCCTCGGGAACAGTCCGCGTCGCGCCGTCGTGCCCGGACCCCCAGGATGGCTTCCGAGTCGGTGCGGGTCAGCTGCCCGAGACGCGGTGAGATGCCGGCGAGCGATCCGTTGTCCTTGAGCGTGTGCAGCAGGCGCTGGGTGCCCAGTGCGCCGGCCGCGAAGATCACGTGGCGGGCGGTCAGGGTTCGCCGCCCTCTCGCCCGGAGGACGCCGGTGCGGAGGGAGGTGACGGCCCAGAGGCCGTCGGCGCGCCGGGCGTTCGTCAGCGTACGCCGCTCCAGGACGCGGGCTCCGGCCCGTTCGGCCAGACCGAGATAGTTCTTCGGCAGGGTGTTCTTCGCGTTGTTCTGGCAACCGGTCATGCAGGCACCGCAGTTGAGGCATGCGTTGCGGGTCGGTCCGGCGCCGCCGAAATAAGGGTCGGGCACCGTCGCTCCGGGCGGCCCGAAATGTACACCGGACCGGGGTCGGGCGGAAGGTGTCGCCGCAGCCGAACCCGTCCGCTGTGTCCCTGAGCAGCCGGTCGGCCTCGGTGAACACGGGATTGGTGGTGACGCCGAGCATGCGGCGGGCCTGGGCGAAGTAGGGCGCCAGTTCGCGGCGCCAGTCCCCGAGGGAAGCCCAGTGCGAGCCTTCGTAGAACGCTCTCGGTGGTTCGTAGAGTGTGTTGGCGTAGCCGAGGGATCCGCCGCCGACACCGGCGCCGCTGAGCACGAGGATGTTGCCGAGCAGGGGGGTGCGCAGGATGCCGGTGCAGCCGAGGCGTGGTGCGAACAGGTAAGGGCGAAGACGCCAGGACGTCCGGGGGAAGTCGGTGTCGCTGAAGCGCCGGCCGGCTCCAGGACCGCGACGCGATAGCCCTTTTCGGTGAGGCGCAGCGCGCTGACGCTGCCCCCGAACCCGGAGCCGATGACCAGAACGTCGAAGTCCGCGGTGGTCATCGGTCGTCTCTGGCCCTGTAGTCGGCCAGCAGTGGGTGGACGAGACGTTTGAGGTTCTCGCGTCGCACCTCGGGGTGGGCTCCGGTGAGCGCCAGGGGGCCGTCCAGGCCGGGGGCGTGCGCGACGAGCGCTAGGTGGGGCAGGAGCACGAGGAGCAGGGATAGCAGCGCATCGAGGTCGGCGTCCTTGTGCAGGTCCCCTGCGGCGACAGCCCGTTCGAGGAGGGGGAGCAGGCCGGCCAGGTAGATGGCGTTCACCGGCACTCGGACCGCGCCCCGGACGGTCGGGTCCATCTCCATGTTCGTGGCGGCGGTCACTCCGCGTTCAAGGGGTCTGCCGGCGAAGAAGTCGAGCCACGCCTCCAGTGCGTCGACGAGGTGGGTCGCGAAGTCCGTGGTCCCGTCGTACTCGTCGAGCCAGGGCCGCATGTGCGCGTAGATGCGCAGCGAGGTCTGCTCGGCGACGTAGGTGAACAGGTCGAGCTTGCCGGAGAAGTACTGGAAGAGTGAGCCCTTGGCGACGCCCGCCTCGCGGGCGATGACGTTGAGGCTGCCTGTGGAGTAGCCGTGGGTGCCGAACTCGTCCATCGCCGCCACCAGAACGCGCTCGCGGCGGGCTGGTGACAGCCGGCTCCAGGTAGGCGTGGGCATGCCAATCCTCCATGATGACCGGGCGGTCACATGACCGCCCGGTCATCATGGAGGCGCTCGACGAGAGCTGTCAACGGGCGTGTCGTGCTTGCCTGTTGGTCGCTGTGGCACCCGTTGACGAGGCTCTGTGAGCCCATCGGCCTGTGATCGGTCGACGTATGACCGAGTGGTCACAAGAGAGTTGGCATGCAGAGGGTGTGTGTGATCGGGGCCGGTTCGTCCGGGATCGCCGCCTGCCAGGTTCTCGCATCTCGCGGAATCGCCTGCGACTGCTTCGAGCTGGGAGCGCCGCCTGCCACAGCAGGGTCATCAGCAACCCTGCGCGGACAGGACACCTGCACGACAGACGGCTCCGTCCGCCACCAGCGGTCGGAGCCGCCAGGCCATAGCGCCCGGACCGCTCCGGCCGGCCGCCGGCCGATCTCGCCCCGGTCGCCCAGAAGCCTGTCGCGAAACCGGTGTCGTGGGCCGACCGCACCATGTCCGGTGCGTCCAGCTCCCGGACCCGCTCCGCTGCCGGCGGCCCGTCGGCGCAGGCACGCCTACGAGCCGCGACCCACACCCCGAGCGGATACCCACCCACACCGGGTCCGCCGACTGGCACCACGCAGGTGCAGGGCACGCGCAGCTCCGTGGTGCCGGTCTCCCGCAGCCATCGGGTGGCGGCTTCGACGCCGCGCCGCCAGTAGGTGCTTTCCGGGTCGATGACGCCCGAGGCGGTCTTCATCCGAATCCGCGTCCTGACAGGCCTGTCCGAGGCGATCCGGGGCAGACGGCGGTGGACCCGGGGCGAAGCGCGGCCCGGGCGGAATACGAGAAGAACCGCGCTGCCCCTGGGAGTCCCCGATGCCCACCGCCGTACCGGACGGAGCTGCCGAAATCACGCGCAGCCCCGCCGAAACAGTGAGCCCCGCGCGCTCGTTCGCACTGCCCCGCGGCACCGGCCGGACCACGGCCCGCATCGCCGCACTGACCGCGTGCCAGGCCGCGTCGATGGTGGGCCTCGGACTGCTGATCACCGGTCCCGCCCGCGGGCTGTGGCCGGTGACGGCCGAGGACACGGTCAACGAACGCCTCGAACAGGCCCGCACCTCCACCCTCACCACGCTGTCGTCCATCGCCTCGGAGGCCGGCAACACCCTCACCATCGTCACCATCACGCTCCTGGCCTGTCTGAGCCTGCTCCTGATACCCCGGCTCCCGATGTGGCGTCAGGCGGCCTTCCTCGCTGTCGCCGTCTCACTCCAGTCGCTGGTCTTCCTGGCCATCACCGAGTCCGTGGACCGCCACCGGCCGGACGTGCACCGCCTCGACGCCTCACCGCCCACTTCGAGTTACACCTCCGGACACACCGGGGCGGCGACCGCCCTCTACGCGGGCCTGGCGGTTCTCGCGCTGTCCCGGCTCCGCGGGCCGTGGCGCAAGGTCGTGGCGGGACTGCTGCTGCTCCTGCCGCTGCTCGTGGGCCTCGCCCGGCTCTACCGGGGCATGCATCACCCCACGGACGTTCTGGGCGGCCTCGCCAACGGCGGGCTGTCCCTGCTGATCGTGGGGCGGGCTCTGCTGGTCGACCGGTCCGTGACCGCGGCCCCGTCCGCGGCCGCCGTTGCCACCGCGCGGACCGGCGAGGAGCTTCCGCCCGGCACGACCGCCGTGATTCTCAATCCCACGGTGACGGACGAGAACCAGCGCCACGAACTGCGGCACACCCTCGAACGGCACGGCCACCGAGAACCCGTCTTCCTGGAGACCACCGCGGACGATCCCGGGGCCGGACAGACGGCTCGCGCCCTCCGCGAGGGCGCGGCACTCGTCGTCGTCTGCGGTGGCGACGGAACGATCCGCGCCGTCGCCGACACCCTCGCGGGAAGCGGTGTCCCCCTGGCCCTCGTCCCCTGCGGCACCGGCAATCTGCTGGCCCGCAATCTCGGTCTGCCGCTCTCCCCGGTCGCCGCGCTCGAAGCCGCGCTGAGCGGCGCTCCGCACCGGCTCGACCTCGGAAGCATCGAGGGCGACGGCCTGCCCGCCACCGGGTTCGCCGCGATGGCCGGCGCCGGACTCGACGCCGCGATGATGGAGCACACGGATCCGCGGGCCAAGGCGGCCCTCGGCTGGCCGGCCTACGCGCTGGCCGGCTTCGGGACACTGCGCACGCCCCGGATGCGGGTGACGATCCGGCTCGACGGATCCCCGGCCTTCCGCCGCACCGCCCGTATGGTGCTCATCGCCAACGTCGGAACCGTGCAGGGCGGGGTGACCCTCCTGCCCGCCGCCCGCCCCGACGACGGGCTGCTCGACCTCCTGGTCCTCGACCCGCGCGGACCGGGCGGCTGGCTGCGGGCCGTGCGGACCCTGCTGCGCGGGCGCGCCACGCCGCCACAGCCGTCCACCGCCCGAACCCTCAAGGCCGCGGGCGAGGACCACGACGGGGTTCCCGTGGAGTTCCTCACCTTCCGGCGCGCCGACCTCACCTTCGACACGCCCCAGTCCCGGGAACTCGACGGCGATCCGGTCAACCCGGGCAGACGTCTCACCGCCGAGGTCCGGCCCGGCGCACTGACCGTCCTGCTGCCCTCCTCGGAGAAGTGACATGGGCACCGCGACCAAGGTCCCGGAGACCCGTGCCATGTCCGGCGAGGAGCTCTCCGCGGATGAGGCCCTGGCGTCGCTGCGCCGGTACGGCGGCCTGGCCCTGCTGCGCGACGCGTTCATCCGGTTCCGCTACGCCGACGGGTTCAGCCACTCCCGTGCGCTCGCCCTCCAGACGGTCCTGGCCCTGATCCCGCTCGCCATCGCGTTCGTGGG
This sequence comes from Streptomyces sp. NPDC127038, assembly GCF_042725875.1. NCBI lineage: Bacteria > Bacillati > Actinomycetota > Actinomycetes > Kitasatosporales > Streptomycetaceae > Streptomyces > Streptomyces sp. NPDC127038. Next base: position 109,288 of record NZ_JBHXDQ010000006.1, read on the forward strand.
GCTGTCCTCGGCCCTGCACACCGAGGACGTAGGCAGGGTCGCCGAGCTGACGATCCGCCGCATCGCAGCGGGCCCGAGCGCCGACGTCGTCGACGACGCGCTGCGCCGCAGCCGGCACACGGCGGGCGACGGGGCACAGGTCGCCCTGTGGTTCGGGCTGGGCTTCTCCCTGGTCAACGTGACCACCGCGATGTGCCAGATAGAGCGGGGCGCCAACCGCATCTACGGGAACGAGCGCGATCGCGTCTTCCACCAGAAGTACCTGCGCGGTCTGGTCATGTCCCTGAGCGCGGGAATCCCGCTCGGCCTCGGTTTCGTCCTGATGGTGGCAGGCGGCGACCTGGCGTCGGCCGTCGTGACGGTCTACCACCTCAACGGAGGCGCCAAGACCGCCTGGGACATGCTGCGTTGGCCTTCCGGCCTGCTTCTCGCCCTGATCTCGGCCAGCGCAATCTTCCGCCGCTCGCCCCGGCGGCGCCAGCCCGGCTACACCTGGCTGGCCTTCGGCGCCGCCGTGTACCTGGTCCTGTGGACGGCTCTGACCTGGCTGCTGAGCCTCTATCTCGGAATCAGCGGCAGCTTCGACACGGTCTACGGCCCCCTCAGCGCCTTCATGTCGCTGCTGCTCTGGGCCTATCTGACCTCCATCGCCCTCTTCCTCGGACTGTCCTTCGCCGCGCAGCTGGAGGCATCACGGGCTCGGCGCCCCGGTCCGATCCAACCCGATCCGGGAGTCTGAATGCCGGCGCGCGCAAAGGTCCGGAGCCCGCAGGACCGCCGCCAGACGGCCGACCGCCGATTCGGCGCCCGGCTGCTCGGCTCGGCCGCGGCTGCCGCGATCACCGCGGTGCCGTTCGGCCTGCTCCTCGTCCTGGTCGAGGGACAGTGGCAGCCCCTGCGCCGACTGGACACGGGAGCCGCTCGCCGGTTGCACGAGATTGCGCTGGAGCATCCCGCGTGGACGAGCGCGCTGCGCTTCCTCTCCGACCGGGTCTGGGACCCGGTCACGTTGCGGACGGCTGTCGCCCTGCTGACCCTCTGGCTCTTGTACCGCCGGGCATGGCGTCTGGCCGCGTGGTCCACGGTGGCGGCCGTGGCCGGCGGCTGCATCGGACTTCTGGTGAAGACGGTCGTCGAGCGGGCACGTCCGTCACTGGAGGATCCCGTGGCACGGGCGCCCGGGTTCTCCTTTCCGTCGGGCCATGCGATGACCGCAACCACCTCGTTCGCGATCCTGCTGCTGGTCCTGCTGCCGATGGTGCCGCGCTCGTGGCGCGCGCCGTGCTGGGGCGCAGCCGTGTTCTCCGTCGTCGGCGTCGGCTTCACCCGCGTCGCCCTGGGTGTTCACTGGTTCAGCGACGTACTGGGCGGCTGGCTGCTCGGGCTGGCGGTCGTCGCCCTCACCGCCTGGGCGTTCGAGGCCTGGCGGGCCGACACGGGAAGGCGCCCTGCCGACGTCACCGAAGGCCTGGAACCCGAACTCACCGACGAACGGCCCGAGGCCGGGACCTGCGTGTGAGCCCTCGCCCTCAGCCCGATCGATGGCTGAGGATGCCTCTGTCGATCGGTGGAAGCCCATCCGGGTCCGCCGCAGCGAGGCGTCGAGTACATCCGCCCGAAGCTCCCGCTTGCTGCGCATCGCGTTGAACCCGTCGACCGCCAAGTGGGAGAAGACGCCGTCGTCCAAGATGTCCAGAAGCTCCCGGGCGATGCTCGACTTCCCTGAGCTGGGCGTACCGGCGGGCCTCCAACGGCCCGTACCAGGGGCGTTTGTATGTCCGCGCACCGTCCCGGGCGACCGGTGGACACCGACCGCCTCCACCACCATGACGCCGGAGGGGCCGCTGACGCGCTTCACCAAGAAGGTCAGTAGCTAGGTGTGCTGACAGCGGCGCCGACACCGTGGGCAGGCCCGGTCGGCGAGTACGAGGAGCCGTCGGGTCAGGCACGCTGGTTCAACTGGGCTCCGGCAGCGGTCAGTCGGGCGTACCAGGCGCGCATCAGCGCCGCCGCGCCGCCGTTGAGCAAGTGGTCCACTGCGCCGCCGGACGCGGCCGGGTCCGGTGATCCACGTCCGGCGTCCTCCAAGGCCCGCTGTTGCTCGGCACTCGGTGCGGGGGACAGGGAGGCGCCCCGCCCCACGAGCGCGTAGCGCCGTCCGTCGACCGTCAGCACGAGGGTGCCGAGCCGGGTGAGGCGGCAGGTGACCGCGCGTGGATCGGCCAGCAGAACAGTGCCGAGGGAGCGGTCCCGGACCTGTAGACCGTTAGGGCGCAGGGTGACCAGGACAGGCTCGCAGCGGGCACCGTTCCATATGCTGCGCCGCCAGTGCACGATCCCCGAGTGTCCGGTTTCTATGCTCATGCCACAGATCATGGCATGGACACGAACCCTCCTGTCACGGGTGCGGCGCGGGCGAGGTCCGGGATCGCATGGTCCGACAGCACCATGGCCTGCTCCGGGCGCCTGGGCAACGGCAGCGGCGAGATGAGCCAAAGGCATCACCAGACCGGCCCAGATCGCTGCAGCCGTCTGGAACCGCTGACGCAACGCCTCAAAGGCTCCTGGCGAATCCAGAATTCGAAAGTGGCTCGGCCGAGCCGACTTCTGTTCCCGCGTGGGCCGGTCTCTCCAATGGCGTCGCGGCGCGATCAGGATCAAGACGGCTGCGTTTTAGCGCGGTGCCTGACGGCTTGCCATCGGCGTTCGTAGTCGAGTCGTGGTTGAGGATGCCGTCGGCGGTAACGGTGTGAGGTCTCACCGTTGTTGCGGTGACTGCGTTCTGTTGAACTGCGGTGAGGCAAGTCGATTGCGACGGATTTCCGACCCTGTGCGAGCCGATTGACCTGCGGTCCCGCCGGTTGGGTGAGACTGCCGCGGATGCAGTGAGAACACCTACGGTGGCGACGCTGGGGGAGTGTCCGACATGTTGATCACCCCTGCAGCTCGGGAACGCTTCGCATGTCACCTCTTCGCTGCCCGAGGGCCATCGGCTGCGACCGACTGCGTGGCGACTCGGGCGGCGGCTGACTCCCGTGCCCGGCTTCGATACTCGCGAGGCCGGGCACGGGAGTCAGGGGTCGTGCTGCCGGGGCTCAGGCGTCGATGATGACGGGGATGATGAGGGGCCTGCGGCGGTAGGTGCGAAACGCCCAGTTCGCCACGGCGCGGGCGATGAGCTGTTCGAGTTGGATCGCGTCCCCGACGCCTTCGTCGGCGGCGGTGGCCAAGGTCTTCTCGATGACGGGGATGACCGGCTCGAAGGTGGTGTCGTCATGGGCGAAGCCGCGGGCCAGGAAGTCGGGGGTTTCGGCGAGGGTGCCGGTGTCGGCGTCGACGATGGCCACCACCGTGACCACACCCTCTTCCCCAAGCGTGCGGCGGTCCTTGAGGGAGGCTTCGGTGACGCCGCCGACCTCCATCCCGTCCACGTAGACGTAGCCTGCGGGGACCTTCCCGGTGATGGACGCGCGGCCGTCGACGAGGTCGACGACGACGCCGTCCTCGGCGATGACGACCCGGTCCGGGTCGACACCGGTACGGATGGCGAGGTCGCCGTTGGCCTGCAGGTGGCGCCATTCGCCGTGCACGGGCATGACATTGCGGGGTTTGACGATGTTGTAGCAGTAGACGAGTTCGCCGGCGCTGGCGTGCCCGGAGACGTGGACCTTGGCGTTGCCCTTGTGGACCACGTGGGCGCCCCACCGGGTAAGACCGTTGATGACGCGGTAGATGGCGCTCTCGTTGCCGGGGATGAGGGAGCTGGCGAGCAGGACGGTATCGCCCTTGCCGATACGGATCTGGTGGTCGCGGTTGGCCATCCGTGACAGCGCGGCCATCGGTTCGCCCTGGGAGCCGGTGCACACCAGAGTGATCTTGTGGTCCGGGAGCTTCTCCAGTTCCTTCGCGCTCACGACCAGACCGGAGGGGACCTTCAGATAGCCCAGGTCACGGGCGATTCCCATGTTGCGGACCATCGACCGGCCGACGAAGGCGACCTTGCGGCCGTGCTGGTGGGCGGCGTCCAGGACCTGTTGGATGCGGTGCACATGGCTGGCGAAGCTGGAGACGATGACCCGGCGCGGCGCGGTACGCAGCACCTGCTCGATCGCCGGGTTCAGCTCACGCTCGGAGGTGGTGAAGCCGGGTACTTCGGCGTTGGTGGAGTCGGTGAGGAACAGGTCCACGCCCTCCTCGCCGAGGCGGGCGAAGGCACGCAGATCGGTGATGCGGTCGTCGAGAGGGAACTGGTCCATCTTGAAGTCGCCGGTGTGCAGCACCATCCCGGCGCCGGTGCGGATCGCGACCGCGAGGCCGTCCGGGATGGAGTGGTTGACCGCCACGAACTCGCAGTCGAAGGGCCCGAAGCTGCGCCGGTCGCCCTCCCGCACACGCACCGTGCGCGGCCGGATGCCATGTTCCTTGAGCTTGGCCTCCAAGAACGCCAGCGTCAGCTTGGAGGCGACGATGGGAATGTCGGACCGCTCGCGCAGCAGGTAAGGCACGCCGCCGATGTGGTCCTCGTGGCCGTGGGTGAGGACCACGGCCACGATGTCGTCCAGCCGGTCCCGGATGGAGGTGAAGTCCGGAAGGATCACGTCTACGCCGGGCTGGGTCTCTTCGGGGAACAGCACGCCGCAGTCGACGATGAGCAGTTTGCCGGCGTGCTCGAAGACGGTCATGTTGCGGCCGATCTCGCCCAGGCCGCCCAGGGCGATGACCCGCAGCCCTCCTTCGGGAAGAGGCGGAGCGGCTTTCAGCTCGGGGTGCGGATGACTCATGCCTGGACGTTACCCGGAGAGTGGAACGAGATGATCCATTGCCCGGGCGATCTCTTCCTCCTGCCGACGAATCGAGCGGTGCCGGCAGCAGGCCGACGACCGCCTCACCAGCCGCCTGCGGCACCACCCAGGGCTTCCTCCGCGCGATCGGCGAAGCCCGCCTGAGCACCCCGCTGCGGGGCGGCGGGAGCAACCCGGTCAGACGGCTAGCCATGTCGTGCAAAGGGCGGTCTCTCACTTGACGCCGGGGGTGGGCAGCGGGTTGCGGCAGGAACCGCACGCCGTGGGGCCGCTGTGGACCCAAGCATGTTGCACCGGACTGTGGATGACGTTGGGAAGCACATCGGTGCAGAACTCGCCGGTCGTGCCGGCAGCCACCATGACGAAGGCGTACGCATCACCGGCTACACGGGCGAGATCACCGGCTGCAACCAGACCACCGAGTGCACCGTCACGCAGCTCAAGGCCGCCCTCAACGACGGCGGCGACAAACCGACCGCCCGACACCGTCGGCGTCAGCAAATTCTTCACCCAGGCGTTCCGAGGAGCGGTCAGGAGGAGCCCCCCCCGGCGGTACGGCGTTCCCGCACCGCGACGCGCTCTTCTCCTCCGAGCCCGGCGCCGGCTGGGGGCCCCGATCCGGCCAGCCGGGCATCTGTGACCCGCTCACCCCGCGGGCCCAGGCCTGGATCGCCGCGTTCAGCCAGGCCCTGCGCCCCTTCGTGGACGGCGCCTACGTCGATCTGCCGAACGTCCCCATGCAGGACGGGGAATCCGCGTACTGTGGTGACAACGTCGACCGGCTGCGCGAGATCAAGGTGAAGTACGACCCGCACAACGTGTTCCAGTACGACCAGAGCATCCCGCCCGCGTCCCACTGACCAGGCGCGGACAGCTCCTTCGAGAGCTCAGACGGAGGGCGTATCCCGGCCATCGTCGAGGTGCGCCTCTCGCCTCTCGCCCCCGGGGCCGCCGGATGTCCCGGAGGCCGACGAAAAGGCGCCTTCACGTTTGCTCCTTCGTGGGAAACACGTACTCGTCGAGGACGAGACCGACGGCGACGGCCGCCGGGATGGCGACGAGGGCGCCGATGATGCCGAGGAGCGCGCCGCCGACCAGCACCGCGAGGACGGTGACCAATGGGTGCACGTCGACCGCGAACTTCATGGCCCGGGGCACGATGAGGTAGTCCTCGGCGACCCGGAAGACAATGTAGAAGACCGCGGTCGCGATCGCGATCGGCAGGGACACGGACAGCGCCACGAGGCTGACGACGATGCCGGCGAGCGTGGAGCCGACGATCGGAATCAGGTCCATCAAAGCGGTGAAGATGCCCAAGGCGGCTGCGTAGGGGACGCCGAGGCCCACGCACCAGGCGAAGGTCGCCAGGCCGGCGATACCCGAGGTCACGAGGTTGCCGAGCATGAACTTCCCGATGCGATTCATGATCTCTTCGGCCACGCCCTCGACGCGTTCGCGCCGGCTCGCGGCCACGAAGCGGTAGCAGAACTGTTTGATGGCCGGCAGGGCCGCCATGCAGTACAGGGTCACCGTGATCACGATCGCCGTGGACGTGAGGGTACTCAGGACCATCTGTCCTGCGCCCAGGACGCCCCCCGCCAGGCCCGTCGCTCCGTCTCCCGAGCCGATCTGCTGCTTGGCCTTCTCGACCACGTGGTAGCGGTCCTCCAGACGGCCGAGCGTCGACTGGTGGTCGTGAACCTGCTGCAACCAGCCGGGCACCGCGTCGACCAGTGCCGACACTTCGTTGGTCACCGGCGGAATGACCAGGGCCAGGAACCCTCCAAGTACCACGATGAACCCCGTCAGCACGATCGCGACGGCCCAGCCGCGCCGCAGACCCCGGCGCGTGAACCACGCGACGAGCGGTTCCAGACTGATGGCGACGAACACGGCCAGCAGCAGCAAGGTCAGCATCGAACTGACCCGCAGCACGGTCTGCACGGCCAGCCACGCGAGACTCGCGCCGAGGCCCAGACCGAAGCCCACCGTCACCCACGACCGTCCGCGCCGGCGGCGTGGATCCCGGCGCGGCGGCTCCTGAGGGGCCTTCAGGGACGTGTCCACGGCGCCCGCAGGCCCGGAATCGGAGCCCTGTACACCCGCCTTTTCCACCTCACGGTGCTCTTGCCGAACGGACTCGGGCCCGGCCCCGGACTGCCCAGACATCGCGACGCCTCTCCTTGACTGCCTCGAACAGGCATGGGCGTGTCGCCCAGGACGCTCCTGAGCCCCTCTCACACCCTGTGCCGCCGCCCACGAGGACTTCGCCCGAGACGCGTTGCGGCAGGGAACCGGTTACCCAGAGATTCCGCTCCTACCGCGTCCTTGCCCCGCCCGGTGCGCCGTGAGCCGATCGGGCCACGGTCAGAGTCGAATGTCGTGGCGTGATTCAGGGAGCTCCGCAGCTGGCGGTCCCGCCGGGGCAGGTGACGCTGTCGTTGGATGTCGCGCCGACGATCACCAGCACCAGGACGATGAGAGCCAGGATGATCCAAGGAACGTTGTCCGCGGCCCAACTGCCGTGCTCGCGAGCAGGTTTCGGAGTGCTCGTCTGTGAGTTCGCATCGTCGCGCGCGGGCTCCGCTTCCGGCCCGCCGTGCCCCGCTGTCGCCATCGCGTCACCCGCCGTCGTGGTCCTCCTCACGATGACACGGCAACGAAGGTCACCCGTCAAGCCCCGTGCCGTGCCGTCCGGGCACATTGTCCGGCCCCTGCTGGTCGCCGCCGCTCCACAGGTCTGGCTTGATTCATCCGTGGCCGCGGTTTCCGCTTTCCCCGGGCCTTCAGCAGCAGTACGGCGATGTCGTCGGTCGGCTGACCATGGGGCCAGGAGTGGTGGATGAGCTCGTCGACGAGCCGAGCCGGCCGCGAGGGACCCGCAAGAAGCTGTGCGAGCCCGCTCGTCATCCGGTCGAGGTCGGTTCCGGGCACCTCGACCAGTCCGTCCGTGTACAGGGCGAGGATCGTCCCGGAGGCATCGGGACCGTGATGATCGGGTACGGGAGGTCGACGCCGATGCCGAGCCACGGACCCGGCTCGATCTCCAGCCTACCGGGACGCTCCCCGGGACGGTGGAGCAGAGGTGGCACGTGGCCCGCGCGGGCCAGGCACATCTGCCCGCGAGCGAGGTCGATGTGCGTGTACAGGCAGGAGACGAGGAGATCGGGCTCCAGGTCGGCGAGAACGCGGTTGGTGCGGGACAGCACTTCGTCGGGACGCGCGCCCACGCTGGCGTGGACGGCCGTACGGACCTGTCCCATCAGCGCGGCGGCCGCCATGTTGTGGCCCTGGACATCACCGATGACGGCCGCCGCTGTCGATGCGTCGAGCCGTATGAGGTTGTAGAAGTCGCCGCCCACGTCCATGACGTGCCCGGCGGGGAGATAACGCGCCGCCACCTCCGGGCCGCTGAGGGTGGGCAGACGGCGCGGGAGGAGTGCCTGCTGGAGCGTACGTGCCAGGTCGAGCTTGGCGCCGTAGAGCAGCGCTCGGTCGAGGGCCTGGGCGAGGAGTCCGCCCAGTGACGTGAGGACGGCCCGGTCGTCGGCCGTGAACGTATGAGGACGGCTGTAGGTGAGGATGCAGCATCCGACAGGGCGGGCATCGCTGACGAGCGGGAGGAAGGCCCAGGAATGCTTGCCGCTGATCCGTGGTGCGGCGGGATAGTCGCGGGCGAGCTCGTCGTGGTCGGAGAAGAACAGCGGGACCCCTCTGAGCAGCGCCTCGCCCGCCGGCGTCAGGCCTGTGCCCACCGGAAGGCCGCCGAGGCGTTGGATGGTGTCCGGGTCGTAGCCATGGTGGCCCGTGATCCGCAGGCGCCCGGCGTCCGCCGCGGACAGGACCATGCCGACCGCCCCGAACGCGGGCAGGATCTGGACGGCGACCAGGTCGACGACGTCCTGCACACCGACCACGTCGGTCAGGGTCGTCGCGAGGTGCACGAGCTGCTACAGACGTCCGACGGACGCCCCGGTCGCGGCCGGGGAGACCGTCCTGGGCGGGTCGCCGGTTCTGAACCGCGCGCGGTGCCACGGACGCTGATACCGCTCGAATCGGGGTGGAGCTCGATGTCGAGCCAGGTGTCCGGCGGCCGTAGAACGGTGAAACCGACGGACTCACGCGTTCACACACTGGAGCACGCTTTCCGCCGGCGTACAGTCTTCCAGCGCGCCGAAGACCGCACGAGTGGCGGCCTGCTCGTCGCCGAGCGAGACCGCCTCCCACAGCTGGTCGATCCGGTGCTCTGGGGAGACGGTGACGGTAGGGGTCATGCGGTGAACCTGCCCCGATCAAGGAACAGATTTGGTCTATCTCCTGGGTCATGCGGCCGCGATTGTGAACACATGAGCGATCGCAAGACTCCGAGGCCTGCACCCAGTCGCAAGGATGTAGTTGCTCAGTGGCAGGCACTCATCGCCGGCGACGTAACCCGTGAAGCAGTCCATGCTTGGGCCGCCTCGTGGGTCGAAGACGAGGCGGCCTTTCACGTCCCGCCGCTGGTCTTCGGGGCCATGCAGCACCTGCACGGCTTCGACCTGTGCCGGGATCCGTATCGTCCCGGAGTCGTCTTGCACGGCAGCACGAGTGAGAGCGAGTGGGTTCACTCACCCGACGAAATCGCTGGTGCCTCCGCCCGATGGCAGGGCAGGTGCAATCTCCAGGACGCGGATCCGCAGTCTGAGTATGACAAGCGCGGCTACGTCTTCCTCGGCACCGTCACCGCAGCCACGCTGGTCATCTGGCTTCGATCGTGAAGTTCTCGTGTCGAGGGCCTCGCCGGTTCCCCGGCTCCCCGCCTGGACGAGCGCTCTCAGCATTGCGCATTGAATTCCTGGTGGTTGGTCAGGCAGTGGTGGAGCTGGCCGAGCATGCGGTTGAACAGATTGCGCAGGGCCGCGTGATAGCGGTCACTGGTCTCCCGGCGGTGGTTGTAGTGGCATGGGCGCCAGGTGAGGCGGTCAGTGCCGCATCCCTCTTGTCGAAGCACTCACGGTGCTGCTTACAGACGAGACGTCCCGTCCGGCCCCTGCCTAGGCTGACCAACGGCCAACTCACGTGCCTATTAGGCCTACAGAAACCGCCCCTGCCGTGAGTACCTGCGACGCCTGAAGCCATCGCCTTCAACTCATCAACCCCACTCGCGGCAGCTGCTTGACCCGAAAACTGCATGGGGTGTCTTGTCCGCAGCAACGCTGTCAGGCTTCTTGCGAGGCCTGCCCGGCCCCAGGCGGGGAACGCGGATCTTCTCAAACACCGTCTTGAACTGGGGACTGTCACCTCGCTGTCCGGCGGTGACGATCAGAGACAGCGGGCGGCAACGTCCGTCGGCGCTCAGGTGGATCTTGCTGGTGAAGCCACCCGCGAGCGGCCCAAACCCTCACCTCCTGCACCACCTCCGCCAGCGGGCCGACCAGGCTCTGCCACGGCGGTTCGGCCTGGTGTTCCGGTGCCTCGTTCTCCATACGTACGCTGTGTTGTCTCACCTCGTGTCGCGGCTGAGGGAGCGAAGTGGCGTACGAATGGCGGCTGTTCCGGGGCAGTGATGGCGGAGCGCCCCCAGCCGACTGGCCCGGTGGGACGATCTGGAGGCGCGTGAACGCGCACTGCGGCTGCGTGAGCGGCAGCCGATCCTCGTTTCGCCGGAGGGTGGGGTCGCCTCACGGTTGACGGGCTGGTGCCGCGCCCGGTCGGCGCCGGGAGGCTGCTGGGTGGGTGGCTTCCGGGACAGCCCCGGACCGGAGGACTTGTGCCGGGCCTTGGTGGCCGCGCCGGCCGCGTAGCGCCGCGCTCCGGCGGCTGAACCGGCCGTCACCGCGACGAGGCAGGTCACGGTGGAATGGTGAGAAGACGCCCGACGCGGTCGGGAGGCCGCTTGCCGCTCCAGGAGGCGTGGCGCTCCCCCTGGCCGACTTCGTCATCCGCCCCGCTGCACGGTGCCTGATCCGTCACCTTCCGCCGCCACGGCAGCCCGCACCCGCTGCTCCTCGCGAGCAGAGACGACATCCCGTTCCAGGGGGGTGCGACTCACGGCCGTCGCGAGGTCTTCCAAGGCCCGTTTCTGCAACTCCGCCTCGCGCCGCACGACCGGGCTCCGGTTGCCGGCGGCAGCGTCCTGCCACGCGAGGAGCGCCTTCTCCACACGCTCCCAGTCTGGATTCCTGTGCTCGCGCACGTCGACTGCTGCCTTCGCGGTGTCGGTCTCCAGGGCCTCGGCGAGCCGCTGCGCCTCGGGGACGAAACGGCTGTCGGCCTGTGGGACGTGGCTCTCCATGAGCATCACCGCCCGGCCGAACCCCTTCAGCGCCTTTTGCGCCTCCTCCGCCTCACGCGACGTCAGACCCCTTGGGCGGACCGGTTCCTGCCTTGCCCGGTTGTATGTCTCCTGCCAGGCGGCACGTGCCTCCCTGCTCGCCAGTAGTGCCCTGCGCAGGTCGGCGTGATGCTCCTGGGTCGGTTCGGCGTAGCTGCGGAGCACCGCGGCCGCGTAGCGGCCGTTGGCGGCGAGCCAGTCCGCAAGCCGGCCCGGCAGCCGGGGCGTCTCCCACGCGGGGAACACGACGTAGGCCAGCATGGCCAGGGCCCCGCCGAGCAGGGTGAGCACGACCCGCTCCGGGACAGTCTGCTCCCATGTCTGGCCGCCCATGCCGAGCAGGAAGACGACGTACGCGGCGGTGAAGCACTGGGAGTAGGCGTAGCCGGTACGGAGCATCATGTACGACAGGCCCGCGAAGACCACCGCCAGCGCGCCGAACATATGGGCGTCCGGGCCCAGGGCCCGCACCATCCCAGTGGCGAGCGCAACCCCCGCCAGGGTCCCGGCAAGACGGGCCACCGCGCGCGCGTACGTCCGGTGGAAGTCCGGCCGCATCACCATCACCGAGGCGATGGGCGCCCAGTAGCTGTGGCCCAGGGGCAGCAGGGCGGCGATCAGGTAGCCGAGCGTGGCCACTGCCGCCAGGCGGACGGCGTGCCGGAACACGGGCGAGTCCCGGCGGAGCTCGCGGCGGACCGCCTGGGCGACGACCGGGACAAGCCGGAGCATTGTCGGGCGCACCAGGAACTGAGCGCCGGCAGGGCCGGGCGGCGTTGGCGTCTTCTCGGGCGCATCGCCGCTTCCGGCGATCTCCAGCGCCTCGCCGAGCAGTTGTACGAGCTGCTCGGCCGTTTGCCGCGGGGGCCCCTCCAATACCTCGTGCTCCTCGTTGATACGCAGGACGGCCGTGCTCCTGGTCGGCACCTCGGCGGGAGTGCCGTGCCGGATCGAACGGGCGGCCGCATCCAGGACGTCGGCGGCCGCGTCGAGCAACTCCCGCGCGCGGTCCCGCCCGGGTCCCTCCGCCGGGGCGCCGACGTAGGGGTCGGCGAGCGCGGCGATGACCGGCCGAATACGCTCGGCGAGTCCTCGGGGGCCGTGCAGGACAGGGGGACGGGTGCGGGCCTGTGATGGCGTCACGGCGGCCGCGTCCCGGGCCGTCATCAACGGCTCCGGGTCGAACGGGGCCGTCGGGTCGTGCCGCAGCCGGCGGGCGTAGTCCGCCAGTGCGGCGAGGGCGTCGGCGAGCGCGTCCCGATGCGCCCCCCAACGGCGGATCGGGAACAGTAAGATCAGCACGGCTTGTACCACGCCCCCGAGCGCGATGACCCCGGCGTGCTCCAGGGCTCGCCCGACGCTCGTGGGTAGGGTGATGGTCACCAGCATGCTGCCGACGGTCGTCGCTGCGACGATCCCAGCGGTCGGTCCGACGGCCCAGGCCATCCCCGCGGCGAAGGCCCATACGGCCAGCAGCGGGAGGAACGTCACGAGTCGTCCCGCGGCCAGGTAGCCCACGAAGGTGCTGAGCGCCAGACCGGCGCCGGCGCCGAGCGCGATCACCTTGCGCGGACGCCAGGTGCGCTGGAAGGTGGCCCCACCCGCGGAGTAGGCACCGAGGGCGGCGGACGCGGCGTACGCAGGGGAGACGAGCCATAGTGCCGGCCCGACGACGATCGCCACCCCAGCGGCCGTGCGCAGCGCGAGCAGGAACTCCAGTCGCGTCTCCTCGATCGTGAGCCCGGATCGCACGACCTCGCCGAAGACCCGCAACCACGTCACGGTGTGAGCCTAGCCGGACCACCTTGCCGGGGCATTTCGGTCTAGTCGGGGTGCGGCAACCTTCGGGCAGGGAAAGCCTGACGCACACCCCGCGAACAGGCCCGCGGCCGCAGCCGCTGGATGGCGTGCAGCCATTGCGGACGCTGCTGAGCGGCCGCCGTCCGTCCAGAGCCGCGAAACGACTACGCACCCGATCGATCAGCGGAGTCTTCGTACGCGGACGGCCACCGACGGCCACCAGCCACCGACGAATCTCAGACTGGGGTCTCCAGCTAGTCGCCGTCGTTGTCTTGGAGCATTTGGCGGCGCTCCTGTTCGCGCTTGGAGTACGCGGCTGCCCGGATCGCCTCGTCGCTCTCCAACCCTGATCCCAGCGCCCCGCCCACCGTGGCGACCGAGGCGACGAACCAGGACAATGTCCAGTATTCCGTGGCGTCAAGCGGGGTTCGTGTCGTGGAGGCGAACACTTGGCCGTTGAGGATGAACAGGGCCCAGGCCAAGTTGATGACGATCAGCCCCGCGTAGCAGACGAGAACCCCGATGCCCACGGTCATGACCGTCGAGGCGTTGTAGAGCCTCGCCTTCTGCCTCGCTTCCTTCGAGGCCTCTGCCGATCGATGCCACAGCTGCGCGTCCACGATCAGCCAGCCGCTCATGAGCGCGACGGACCCGACCGCGGCGATCACGAGGCGTGGCGCGCTTAGGGACTCGGCCAGGCTCCAGATGGTGGAGTTCACCGTGGCGGCTACTCCCGTGGCGAGTGCGGCCGCCAGGGCCTTCGACAAGCCCGGCACCAGCCGCCACGGCCGGTTGGCGCGGACCATACCGAGGAGCACCCTGAGGTAACCGCGCGGTCCGCTGACGACATACCGAAGATCAGCGGTCTCCTCCTCACCGACCTGGCCCGGGTGAATAGGCGCGAGGCGACTGACGAAGGGCCCTAGAAGCGGCTGACTCCGAGGAAGTCCCTCAGCCCCGGTGGCCCGGGGGCCCGCCAGGCTGAGCACGGCTTCTTCCACGGCCCGCCGGGCTCTCGTCTGCAGACGCAAGCCCCCCAGCGGAGGAAGGGACAGCAGGGCCAAGCCGTGTTCGTGACTCAGATCCAGAACGAGCTTGCGCCCGTGTGAGTGCAGCGGAAGGTCGGTGAGGGCCACGACGATGTCCCAACTCTCCGCTCTTCCGCGGTCCATGATCCGGCGCATCAAGGTGGGCTGGTCCTCGGTCCCTGCGGTGAACGGCTCACTGACCACCTCGACGTCGAACCGTCGCCCCTGGCCTGACTTGTCGGCGAGCCGAGCGGGAAGTATCCGTGCCATGCGCTGCGCGATCTCCGTGGGCGCGTCCGGATCCGACAGGAGAGCCACGACCGTAACGCCCTGAGACGACACCCGCATGACTCCCTCTCGCCGGCTGCCCCCGCGATCGCTCGTACGCCCAGGATGCCCCCCGAGGCATCGCCGACGCCGCGGGACACGCTGGCCCCTGCCGGCAGGGGCAAGGCGGTCGGTCAGGTCTCCCGGTCCTCCCCACACAGGGCCTGTTCCACCCCGGGCCACGGTTGCGTGCGCCACCGGGAGGCGAGCCACCGCGTTCGCGAAGGGGGCCGGCAGCAGAACAGGCCAAGGCCCCGACTGGTTCGGGGGATCCCCAGCCGGGGCCGATCGAGGGTGGGCGCGACGGGGACACAGTTCCCTTCGCGCCCACGCTCGGATCAACGGTGAAGCCCCCCTCGAAGGTTCCCTGAGAGCGCCTCGTACCGGGATTCTCCGGACGCTCGTGTGAGCGGGGCCAGGTGTCGGCGCCTGCCGCGCGGTTCCCGGCACGATCAGGTAATCAGGAATGGTGAACAAGGATGCGACCGACACCTTCGTGCATGTCCGGGGCGCCAGTGAGAACAACCTGCGCAACGTCTACGTCGACGTTCCGCGGGACGCGATGGTCGCTTTCACCGGCGTCTCCGGTTCGGGCAAGTCCTCGCTCGCGTTCGGCACGCTCTACGCGGAGGCCCAGCGGCGCTACTTCGAGTCCGTGGCACCGTACGCCCGAAGGCTGTTGCAACAGGTCGGCGCACCGCACGTGCAGGAAATCACCGGACTGCCACCGGCCGTGGCCCTGCAGCAGCGACGCGGGTCGCCCAGTTCGCGCTCGACGGTCGGCACCATCACCACGCTGTCCAATCTGCTGCGCATGCTGTACTCCCGCGCCGGCACCTATCCTCCCGGAGCCGCACGGCTGGAGGCCGAGTCATTCTCACCCAACACCGCGGCCGGCGCCTGCCCGGAGTGCCACGGACTGGGCGTCGTGCACGACGTCGCCGAGGACCTGCTTGTCCCGGATCCCTCGCTGAGCATCCGCGAGGGTGCGATCGCCGCCTGGCCGGGCGCCTGGCAGGGCGCCAACCTGCGCAGTGTCGTGAACGGTCTGGGGATCGACATCGACCGACCGTGGCGCAGGCTCAGGAAGAAGGACCGGGACTGGCTGCTATATGCGGACGAACAGCCCTCCGTGTACATCGAGCCGGAGGAGGACCGCGTCGACTACGGCTACCAGGGCAAGTTCTGGAGCGCCCGCAAGCACGTCATGCACGTCCTCGCCGATTCCAAGAGCGAGAAGATGCGCGAGCGGGCGCTC
This sequence comes from Streptomyces sp. NPDC127038, assembly GCF_042725875.1. Taxonomy (NCBI): domain Bacteria; kingdom Bacillati; phylum Actinomycetota; class Actinomycetes; order Kitasatosporales; family Streptomycetaceae; genus Streptomyces; species Streptomyces sp. NPDC127038. Next base: position 124,816 of record NZ_JBHXDQ010000006.1, read on the forward strand.
CGGTTCGTCAGGAGTGTGCCCTGCCCCGCCTGTCACGGCAGCGGACTGCGGCCCGAGGCACTCTCCGTCACCTTCGCGGGACGTTCCATCGCCGAGATCAACGCGATGCCCCTCACCGAGGTCGTGGCGCTGCTGCGGCCCGTCGCGGAGCGGTCCGAGGCCGACGCCACCACGTCGACCGCCCGATCCGGGGAGACGACCGAGGTCGCGGTCCGGATCTGCGGCGATCTGGTCGCGCGGGTCGAGGTACTGCTCGACCTGGGCCTGGGATATCTCAGCCTCGGGCGCCGCTCGACGACCCTGTCGCCCGGCGAGGCGCAGCGCCTGCGGATCGCCACCCAGCTGCGCTCAGGGCTGTTCGGCGTCGTCTACGTCCTCGACGAACCCTCCGCGGGCCTGCACCCGGCCGACGCGGAACCGCTGCTGGACGTGCTGGACCGCCTCAAGGCAGCGGGCAACTCACTGTTCGTCGTGGAGCACGACATGGACGTCGTACGACGAGCGGACTGGGTGGTCGACATCGGCCCCGGCGCGGGCGAGGGCGGCGGACGCGTGCTGTACAGCGGCCCGGTCGCCGGTCTCGAGCGGGTCGGGGAGTCGGCCACGAGCCAGTACCTGTTCGGGCGCGCCCAGCCGCTCGAGCACCGCCCGCGCACACCGTACGGCTGGCTGCACCTGCGCGGCGTCTCCCGCCACAATCTGCACGACGTGTCCGTCGACGTACCGCTGTGCGTACTGACGGCGGTGACGGGCGTGTCCGGTTCCGGGAAGTCGACGCTGGTGACGCAGGTGCTTGCCGAGGTCGTGCGCGGCCACCTCGGACTCGCACCCGAGGAGCCCGACGAGGCGCAGCTGGAGGTCGACGTCCAGGACGCGTCGGGGGTCGAGTCCTTCGACCGGCTGGTCCTGGTCGACCAACGGCCCATCGGCCGGACTCCCCGGTCCAACCTGGCCACGTACACGGGGATGTTCGACGCGGTGCGCAAGCTGTACGCGGCGACGGACGAGGCCAGGGCCCGCGGCTACTCGGCCGGGCGGTTCTCCTTCAACGTGCCCGAAGGGCGGTGCGAGACCTGCCAGGGCGAAGGATTCGTCGCGGTGGAACTGCTGTTCCTGCCCGGCGCCTACGCGCCGTGCCCGACCTGCCAGGGCGCCCGGTACAACGCCGAAACGCTGGACGTCACCTACCACGGCAAGACCATCGCGGAAGTGCTGGCGCTGTCCGTCGACGCCGCCGCCGAGTTCCTGTCCGCCGTCCCGGCCGCCTCCCGCAGTCTGGAGACGCTGCGCGAGGTGGGACTGGGGTACCTGCGGCTGGGGCAGCCCGCGACGGAACTCAGCGGTGGTGAGGCGCAACGCATCAAACTGGCCACCGAACTCCAGCGAGCCCGCCGCGGGCACGCGCTCTACCTGCTCGACGAGCCGACGGCGGGGCTGCACCCCTCGGACATCGCGCTGCTGCTGCGACAGCTGCACCGGCTCGTCGACGCCGGCAACACGGTCGTTCTCGTCGAGCACGACCTGGACACGATCGCCACCGCCGACTGGGTCATCGACCTCGGTCCGGGCGGCGGCGACGCGGGCGGGCGGGTGGTCGCGGCGGGCCCGCCGGCCAAGGTCGCGAGGGCCCGCCGCAGCGCCACCGCGCCCTATCTCGCGACCCGGCTCGCGCGCTCCTGACGACGGCGCGGGGGCCTGAGCACCGACGGAGGCGTCGGCGACCCGGCGGTCCACGGGGAAGGGCGACTGCTACAGCAGTCGGTCGAACACGGCGGTCGCACCCTCCCAGTGGCTGGTCTGCGGGTTCTTCAGGTCCGGATACATGACTTTGAACGTCTCGGCGAGGGCGACGCTGAGACCGCCGATGATCTCGGGATAGCGCTCTTCGGTCTCCTGCGTGGGCGTCCTGTCGAGGGGAGGGTGCGTGGCGAGCTGTTCCAGGATCGGCTTCAGGTCGACCTCCTCGTCGAGCCGCCGGAACCGGTGGACGCTCTCCTGGAGGCCCTTGGTGATCGGTAGGTCCCACGGTTCGACGGTGTCCCGGCCGTTGGCCTTGGCCGATGCCTGGCCGACGACCAGGAGGTCGTAGAGCTTGGCGTCGACGAAGTCGCCGTACCGCTTCAGGTCGTTCTTGTCCACGTCGAGGCCTGCGGCGGCGCGGAAGAACCTCTCGAACTTCGACACACCCATCACGGTCATGCCTCTCGCCTCCTCACCGGGAACGGACGGCGCCGTTCGCTCCCGCCGCGCCGCCATCGGGTATTACCCGGTCGAGATTCGCAGAGCCCCCTGCTGAGAGCCTCCGCACTCCAGGCTGAAAAAGGGCGCCCCCTCCTGCCCTGGCAGAGCAGCCTGAAATGCGTGGTCATCACTGAACATCGGCGGCACGGCCCAGCCCCGCAGCGACCGGCCGATGATCTACCCGTGGTCTGTCGGGCTGCACCACAGCAGGGCGTCCGCGACCCGTTCGGTGTCCGCGAACCGACGGGGCGGACGCAAAGATCCAGCACTAGGACGTGAGGAACGGAAGAGCCGGCCGCTCGAGGTCGATCACCAACACCTTCAGAGCATCTCCAGGGGCGTGGGCCCGCTCGGTGGCGGAAACGCCTCGTCGAGGGCGTCGAGCGCCTCGGGGGGAAGGCGGAGGTCCACCGCGCCGCGGTTCTCCCGAACGTGGTCGGGTGATCCGGAACGCGGGATCGCGGCCACCCCCTGCTCCAGCACTCAGGCGAGTTCCACCTGGGCCGGCGTGGCTCCGAGGTCCCGGGCCACCGCATGCAGTGCCTCGGCCTCCAGGACCCGTCCCTGCTCGATCGGGGAGTAGGCCATGGCCGTCACCCCGGCCTGGCGGCACCAGGGGAGCAGATCCCACTCGATGCCACGCCGGGAGAGGTTGTACAGCACCTGGTCGACGGCCACCGCGTCGCCACCGGGGAGAGTGGTCAGCCCGGTCATGTCGGCCACGTCCAGATTGCTCACGCCCCAGTAACGGATCTTCTCCGCCGCCAGCAGGTCGGTGAATCCCGCGAGGGTCGCTTCGAGTGGCCACCGTCCCCGCCAGTGCAGCAGGTACAGGTCCAGCCGTTCCGTGCGGAGCCGCCGCAGGCTGCCCTCGCAGGCGGCGACGGTGCCCTTCCGGTCGGCGTGGCCCGGCAGCACCTTGCTGACGAGGAAGATCTCCTCCCGGCGTCCGCGGAGGGCCTCCCCGACGAGTTCCTCGGCTGCGCCGTCGCCGTACATCTCCGCCGTGTCGACGACGGTCATGCCCAGGTCCACGCCCAGCCGCAACGCGGCGACCTCCTGCTCACGCCGGGCCGGATCCTCGCCCAGGTACCAGGTACCAGGTGCCCTGCCCGAGTGCCGCGATCTCCTCACCGGAGGGGAGCGCAATCGTTCCGGCCGATTCCGCAGACATCCCGGGCCTCCCGTCCGCACGGATCCGTGTCACGCGCACGCGCACCGGGTGCCCAGGTACGCACCTTCCAGACAGCCGTGTCGCGTGCGGCCCAGGGAGATCAGGAGGGGCGAGAAGACTACGCCGAGAGCTCGCCCGGACCGGGTGCGCGATCGCGCAACGCGACGATCACCGACACGACGGCGCCGCAGGAGAGGGCCGTCGCGAAGCCGATCATCGCGGTCTGCACGGCGAAGTGCCGCAGGGCGATGCTGAACAGGACGGAGGGCAGTCCCATTCCCAGGTACGCGACGACGAAGAACACGGCGAGGACCCCCGCGCGTGAGGCGGGCTCGGCCACTGCACCGGCACGTTCGACCCCTCCCTTGAATAGCAGCCCGGAGCCGGCTCCCGACAAGGACACGGCGACCAGGTAGAGCCACAGCGCCGGGTGGTAGAGGGCGACGGCGCAGAGGACCAGGCCGACCGGAAAGACCACTGCCCCCACGGTCAGGAGCCGGGGCAGGGGGAGGCGGCCCAGGACCAGCTGGGCGGTCGCCGCGGAACCGAACATGAGGAAGGCGGCCAGGCCGGCCACAAGGTGCGAGTCGGTGTGCAGGGTGCCGTGGAGCACGCTCGCCCCGAGGGAGGAGATCAGGCCGAGGATCGCGAAGGCGAAGGCGCCCAGCGCGCCGGCCGCGCCGAACGCCCGCCGGCCGCCGGGGCGCAGGACGAACCTGCGGGGCGGTTCGGCCGCGGGCAGCTCCAGGTCCACGGTCTCCGGGGTGCACAGCACCAGCGCCAGGCACACCGCCATGGCGAGCGTGAAGATCGCCTGGGTCGTGATTAGGGGCGCGGGAAGCCACTCGGCGGCGGCTCCGGCGATCAGGGGCCCCGAGGCCAGGCCGCCGAGGTTGGCGGCGGTGGCCACGATGCCGGGCAGCACCGAACCCGTCCGGTCCGGACGGACCTCGTGGTGGAGGTCGTGCAGGTACGTCGTCGCGGTCGAGGCCATGAGCCCGAGTCCGACACCGTTCAGGATCCTGCCAGCGATCAGCCCTGGCAGGTCCCGCCACAAGATCAGTACGACCGACGCGACGATGCCGACCAGCAGCGCCGGGACGATGATGCGCCGTCGGCCGAGCCGGTCTGACAGGTGTCCCAGCCCCAGGAAGGCGGCTGCCGCGCCCACGACCATCGAGGCGTACGCCACCGTGACCGTGGTCGCGCCGAAGTGGTCCCGCGCCTCGTACAGCGGCCACAGCGGGGTCGGCGCGGTACCGAAGGCCATCAACACGGTGAAGGCCACCGCCACGAACCAGAAGCCGGTCGTGTGCAAGGCACGGCGCCGGGCGCGGGGCGGCAGTTCGGCGGGAGCGGGTGCAGGGATCCGGTGGGTCGGGTCGTCGAGAGCCTCGGCTGGGGGAAGGCTCAGCGGCGTCGGAACGGCAGGCAGGGGTACCCCTCCTCGGGTGGAAGCGGATGGCGCTCTCCATCTTCCTCACCAGACAGAATCAATGCCAACGAATGTTTCTGCTGAGCTCCAGCAATGCGAGTGATACTTCTCGTGTGGAACTACGTCAGCTGGAGCACTTCATCGCGGTCGCCGAGGAACTGAGTTTCACGCGTGCCGCCCGTCGGCTGCACGTGGTGCAGTCAGGGGTGTCTGCCGCCATCCGCTCACTGGAGCGCGAGCTCGGCTGCGCGCTCTTCGAGCGCACGTCGCAGCAGGTCCGGCTCACCGGGGCGGGCGCGGCACTGCTGCCGGAGGCCCGGGCCACCCTGCACGCCGCCCAGGCGGCCCAGGACGCCGTGCGTGCCGCACAGGACACGCTGCGCGGCACGGTGAATGTGGGCGCCATGGCCTCGGTCGAGGTGGTGGACCTGCCGGCGCTCCTCGGGCAGCTGCACGCGCGGCATCCGGCGATCGACGTCCGGCTGCGGCTGGCGGCGACCGGCTCGGCGGGCCTGGCGCACGCGCTGCTCCGCGGGGATCTGGATGTGGCCTTCCTGTCGCTGCCCGAGCACAAGCCCGCCGGGATCGAGGCACGGGAGCTGGCCACCGTGCCGCTCGTCCTGGTGGTGAGCGCCGCCCATCCGCTCGCGCAGCGGGAGGAGGTGGCGCTCGCGGACCTCGCGGGGGAGCCTTTCGTGGACTTCCCGCCGGGCTACGGCAACCGTGAGGTGGTCGACCGGGCGTTCGCCGCGGCGGGCGTCGTACGCAGGGTGGCGCTGGAAGTGCCCGACATCGACATGGGGGCGGCTCTTGTCCGGCACGGTCTGGGCATCGCCTTCCTGCCCGCGTTCGCCGTTGCCCGCACCCCCGGCCTGCACGTCGTGGACGTCCTGGACACCACGCTTCGCTGGAGCATGCATCTCGGCACGTCGTCGACCCGGCGGCCCAGCTCGGCTCTGCGGGCGCTGCTCGACCTGGTCGACCTCCATGTCATCGCCCTGTGACGACGGTGTCCGGACCAGGCCATCCGTCCCGCTTGCATGAGACGAATCAGCAGGTGTGAGCAGGCCCCGGCGGGGAGCCCGAGGTGCCCCACTACAGGGAGGCATCATGGATGCCCGTGTCACTGCCCAGGGAAGCCCCATCGCCACGGTCAACCCGTACACGGGTGAGAGGATTCGTGAGTTCCCGGCGCTGAGCGCCGAGGAGGTGGAGCGCGCGATCGACGCGGCCCACCGTAGTTTCGCGAACTGGCGTGCACGGTCGGCGGCCGACCGGGCGGCCCTCGTGCAACGCGCCGGTCGGCTCATGAGAGGGCGCCAGGAGGAACTGGCGCACCTGCTGACGCTCGAGGTCGGCAAACTGATCGACTCGAGCCGTGCGGAGGTCGACCTCGCGTCCGACATCCTCACCTACTACGGCGAGCACGGCCCCGAACTGCTGGAAGAACGACCCCTGCCGGTGCCTGAGGGCACGGCTGTGCTGGTGAACGAACCGCTCGGCGTCCTGCTCGGCGTGATGCCGTGGAACTTCCCGCTTTACCAGGTGGCCCGATTCGCGGCTCCCAACCTCGTCCTCGGCAACACGATCCTGCTCAAGCACGCGAGTAGCTGCCCCCAGTCCGCACTGGCACTCGAACAAATGTTCATTGATGCCGGCGTGCCGAGCGGGGTCTACACGAACCTTTTCGTGCGAGGCAGAGACGTCGGGAAGATCATCGACGACTCTCGAGTGCAGGGAGCGTCACTGACCGGAAGTGAGCGAGCGGGCGTGAGCCTGGGCGAGATCACCGGCCGCAATGTCAAAAAGTCCGTCCTCGAACTGGGTGGCAGTGACCCATTCGTCGTGCTGGACGGTCACAACCTCGAGCGCACCGTGTACGCCGCGTTCCTCGGCCGGATGGGCAACACCGGGCAGTGCTGCGTGGCGGCCAAGCGCTTCATCGCCCTTGCCGATGTCCACGATGCCTTCCTCGCCGGGTTGCGTGACCGGATGAGCGAACTGCAGCCGGGAGATCCGGTCGATCCCGCCACCACGCTCGGCCCGCTGTCCTCCGAGGCCGCGGCCGACCTACTGATGGAGCAGGTTCGTGACGCGGCGGACAAGGGAGCCACGGTGGTGCTGGGCGGCGGGCGGCCCGACCTGCCGGGTGCCTTCGTCGAGCCGACCCTGCTCACCGATGTCACACCGGACATGCGGGCCTACCGGGAAGAGCTCTTCGGCCCCGCCGCCACGGTCCACCGAGTTGCCGACGAGGATGAGGCCGTGGCACTGGCCAACAGCTCCCCCTACGGCCTGGGAGGCGCGGTCTTCGCCGCCGACCCGGAGCGTGCTCGCGGGGTCGCGGACCGGCTGGAGGCGAGCATGGTGTGGATCAACCACCCGACCGCGTCCCGGCCGGAGCTGCCCTTCGGCGGCATCAAGCGCTCCGGTTACGGGCGCGAACTCGGCGCCGTGGGCATCATGGAATTCGCGAACCGCAAACTCGAGCGCTACGTGGACGTCGACGCCCCGATCGGAGAGGTGCTGGGCTGAACGACGAGCCGGCCGACGCGACCCGGGCCACGATGCCGCTCGAACGCCGGTATGTCCCGCTCCCGGACACCGGCTGGCCGCGAGGCGTCAGCCCGGTCCTCCCAGCACGATCTTCCACACTCGGGTCGCCACCTGGAGGTTCAGCCGGTCCTCCACGTTCGCGAGGTCGTGGCCGCTGATGTCGCGGATGCGCTGGAGCCGGTAGCGCAGCGTGCTGCGGTGGATCGCGAGGGAGTCGGCGGTCTCGTCGTAGTTGCCGCCGCAGTCGAAGTACCGGGACAGGGTCTCCACCATGGCCGCCTGGTGCTGGGAGTCGTAGTCGATGAGCTGCCCGAGCCACTCCTGGACGAACGTCTCCAGCTCCCGGTAATCGTTGCCGGGGCCCAGGATGCGGTAGAGGCCGAGCTCGTCGAAGAACGTCGTGCCGTAGCGCTCGCGGGAGTGGAGGCGCACCTCCAGGGCGCGCTGCGCCTCCTCGTAGTGGTGGGGGATGTCCTCCAGGGAGTCGCAAGGGGCGCTCACTCCGATCGTCCCGGACCGGGTTCCGGTGTCCCGGGCGAGCGCCTCGTGCAGCGCGCGGGCGTGCGGCCTGTCGCCGGTGATGAGGACGACGTGGTCGGAGCCGCGGGTCAGCAGCGAGCGCATGCCCACCGCAACGGCCGCCCGACTCACGGTCTGCGCGAAGGAATCGTCGGCGGTCCGGTTCGACCACTGCACCACGACGACGTAGTGGCTGCCATGCAGGTCGTGTCCGACTGCCTCGGACCGGGCGTAGGCGCCCGGCTCGTCCGTCCCTGCCAGGAGGTCGTCGGCCAGCTCGCGGTGCAGCCTCACCTCCACTTCGGCCAGATTGCGCTGGTGCGTCAGCTCCTGGGCGAGCGATGCGGCGGCGTGTCTAAGCGCGAGCACGGTGTGCTCGTCGGCCTCGTCTTGTGCATCGACCAGCGCCAGCATGCCCAGGATCTCGCCGTGCGGGCGGATCAGGGTGATCAGCCGGTCTCTTATCCGCACCGGCCCGGCCTCTTTGGCGACGGTGTGCAGCATTTCGTTCTGGCGCACGGGGTCCGGTTCGGGATACGGGACGGGGCAGTCGGGACCGGTCCAGGACCTCAGCCGACCGAAGCGGTCCTCGATCAGCGCGGGAAGTCCGGTAAGCCCGTGTAGTGCGCGGGTGACAGCTTCCTCGCCGCCACCCGAGGCAGCGGCGCCGACCACGAGAGAGTGAACGGCTTGCTCGTAGCCCAGCTCAGCCACCACAGAGATCAGCTGCTGCTGGAGGGCTGTGCGTTCCTCCCGCAGTCGGTGCAGCTCCAGCGCGTCCTCGCGTTGGCGGCGGTGTGCGATGGCCACTGACAGTGCAGCAGCGATGTGCTGGACGAGCAGGGAGAGCAGGGATCGCTCGGCCCTGGTGGGTCGGGAGCGGGAGGTGACCACGAGGTAGCCGTGCAGAGCCCCAGGTCCGCGTAGCCCCAGGGCCCGCCCCCAGGGCCTGCCGGGTACGGTCACGTCGCCGTCCTGCTCGGCCAGCTCCCGCACCCTCCGGCCCACGGCCAAGGCATACGTCTGCCCGTTCCACGGGCTGGGGACCAGATCGCCGCCCACCTTGAGGTATCCGGCCTCGGCGCTGTATGACCCCCCGGCGGCTAGGTGGTCCCTGGCCAGGCGCAGGATCGCGTCTTCGTCCGGGGCGTTGAGCAGGGCGCTAGAGAGCGTGATCAGTTCGTGGAGGGCATGGTCGGCTGGAGGGCGAGCGGGCCGGCGGAGCGCTCTGCGCGCGGCCATGTGGCGCCGTCCGGCGCTGCCCGGGGGAAGGCTGCTCTTCCCGTCGCGGTCGGAGTAGCGGTGGGACAGGCCGTACGCCCGGCTGCTGACCATGGGATCACTCCGTCCGAGGCGTCCGGCTCTCGCGTACCCGCTCCCGAGCCGGCTTACCCGACACGTGTGGGTTCTTTCTCTCTCGTACTCGCAGGGCGACCGGACCCGTGCATTCCTGACTCGCCAGGCGCAGGCGTGGAGATACCCGGTTCATCATCCTGGGAAATGCTCGAGACCCTCCGTCCGCACCGGCGGGAAACCGGCGGAGATCCCCCCTCTGCCTGAACGAAACGTGATCCGGAGAGTCGACGCAGGCGTCGTACCGGGAGGAGTTCCTCATGGCCAAGGCAGTGGGCATCGACCTGGGCACCACCAACTCGGTGATCGCCGTGTGGGAGGGCGGCGAGCCGTCCGTCGTGCCCAACAGCGAGGGCAACCGCACGACACCGTCGGTGGTGGCCTTCACCGACACCGGGGAACGTCTGGTGGGCCAGCTGGCCCGGCGCCAGGCGATCCTCAACCCGAAGGGGACCATCTACTCGGCCAAGCGGTTCATCGGCCGGCACTTCGACGAGATCTCCGACGAGGCCAGGGCGGTGGCGTACGACGTCGTCGAGGGCGACGGCGGGGCGGCCCGCTTCAAGGTGCGCGACAAGCTGTACGCGCCTGAGGAGATCAGCGCACAGGTGCTGCGCAAACTCGCCGACGACGCCTCCAAGCAACTGGGGGAGAAGGTCACGGAGGCGGTCATCACGGTGCCCGCCTACTTCAACGACGCTCAGCGCACCGCCACCAAGGACGCCGGACGGATCGCGGGACTGGAGGTGCTGCGGATCATCAACGAGCCGACGGCGGCGGCCCTCGCGTACGGCATGGACAAGAAGGAGCACGAGACCGTCCTCGTCTTCGACTTGGGCGGCGGCACCTTCGACGTGAGCATCCTCGACGTCGGCGACGGCGTGGTGGAGGTGCGCTCCACCGCCGGTGACAGCCACCTGGGCGGCGACGACTTCGACCGGCGTCTGGTGGACTACCTCGCGGACGACTTCCAGAAGGACAACGGCATCGACCTGCGCAAGGACCCGCAGGCGCTGCAACGACTGTTCGAGGCGGCTGAGAAGGCCAAGACCGAGCTCAGTTCGGTGACGCAGACGCAGGTGAGCCTGCCGTTCATCACCGCCGACGCCTCTGGCCCCAAGCACCTCACCGACTCGATCATGCGGTCCACGTTCGAGCAGATCACCGGCGACCTGGTGGAGCGTTGTCTGGGACCGGTGCAGCAGGCGATGGCCGACGCGAAGGTCGGCGAGAGCGACATCGACGAGGTCATCCTCGTCGGCGGTTCCACCCGCATCCCCGCCGTCCAGAGTCTGGTCCGCCGGCTGACCGGCGGCAAGGACCCCAACATGAGCGTCAACCCCGACGAGGTCGTGGCCCTGGGCGCCGCGATCCAGGCCGGCGTGCTCAAGGGCGAGGTCAAGGACGTCCTGCTGCTCGACGTCACACCCCTGTCGCTGGGCCTGGAGACGCGCGGCGGAGTGATGACGAAGATCATCGAGCGGAACACCACCATCCCGGTGCGCCGCAGCGAGACCTTCTCCACCGCCGAGGACAACCAGCCGGCCGTCGATGTAGTGGTCCTCCAGGGCGAGCGCGAGCGGGCCGCCGACAACCGGGCGCTGGGCCGGTTCCAGCTCACCGACATCCGGCCGGCGCCGCGCGGCGAACCACAGATCGAGGTCACCCTCGACATCGACGCCAACGGGATCCTCGACGTCAAGGCCCGCGACCAGGACACCGGCAAGGAACAGGGCATCACCATCAGCGAGAGCTCCAACCTGGACCGCAGTGAGGTCGACCGCATGGTCCAGGAGGCCGAAAGCAACCGGGGCCAGGACCAGGCACTCCGCGAGGCCGTCGACGCCCGCAACGAACTCGACGCCGTCGCGTACCAGGTCGAGAAGCGCCTCGCCGAACTGGGCGAGGCAGCGCCCGCGCACGAGAAGGCACGCGCCGAGATGCTCGTGTCCGACGCCCGGGCGGCGGTCAAGGAAGAGGCGGGGGTGGAGCGGGTGCGGCCTCTGACCTCCGAACTCCAGCAAGTGCTCGCCGGGCTGACCGCCCACCAGGGCGCCGCCGCCGGCGGTCCCGGCGAGGACGCCGCCGACGGCGGTCCCACGAGCGGCGGTGGCGGGGACGATGATGTCATCGACGCCGAGTTCGACAAGGGCTGAGGCGCGCCATGCCCACACACCCCCAGGAACCCGACCGGGCCGCCTCGGATCCGGGCGTACGGGACCGGGAAGGCGCCGGACCCGCTCCTCGCGGGGATCTGCCCCAACCGGGGCCGCCCCGGCCCGAAGCGGCGAACGGCGAACCGGGGCCCGACGCCGCCGGCCCCCCGCCCGGCGAGGACGAGTACACGACCGCGATCAAGGAACTGGAGGACCGCTGGCGGCGTGCGCTCGCCGACCTCGACAACCTTCGCAAGCGTCACGCCAGGGAACTGGAGCGCGAACGGGCGGCCGAGCGGTCCCGCACGGCGGCCGCCTTCCTGCCCGTCCTCGACAACCTCGAACTCGCCCTGACCCACGCCGACGCCGATCCCGGCGCGGTCGTGGAGGGCATCCGGGCCGTACGCGACCAGGCGGTGAACGTCCTCGAACTGCTCGGCTACCCGCGGCATGCGGAGACCGGTGTCGCCTTCGATCCGGCCCGGCACGAGGTGGTCGGTGTCGTCCAGGACCCCGACGCCCCGCCGGGCACCGTCGTCGAGGTGCTGCGCCCCGGCTACGGGGACGGCGAACGGCAGCTCAGGCCCGCCGCCGTGACGGTCGCGAAGCGGGAGTGACCGGTCATGGCACGGGACTTCTACGAGGTGCTGGGCGTGTCGCGGAGCGCGAGCCAGGACGAGATCCAGCAGGCATATCGCAAACTCGCCCGCCGGTACCACCCGGACGTCAACAAGGACCCCGGGGCGGAGGAGCGGTTCAAGGACCTCAACGAGGCGTACAGCGTCCTGTCCGATCCCAAGACCCGGGGCCGCTACGACCGCTTCGGCGAGGACTTCCGCAAGATCCCCGAGGACTTCGACGAACGGGTCGCGGCCGGAGCGGGTGGCGGCTTCCGCGGCCGGGCGACCGCGGGCGGGGCCGGTCCCCGAGTCCGGTACGCCACGGGCTTCGGCGACGACTTCGGCGCGGAGGGCATCGACATCGAGGACCTGCTCGGCTCCATGTTCGGAGCCGGCGCCGCCCGAGGCGGCGTACCCGGAGCGGACCAGGAGGCCGAACTGCCGCTCACCGTCGAGGAGGCGTACCGAGGCGGCCGTCGTACCGTCACACTCGCCGGCCCCACCGGGCAGCCGCGGCGGTACGAGGTCGACGTGCCGCCGGGCGTCACCGACGGGCAGCGCATCCGGCTGGCGGGCGAAGGTGGCCAGGGCAGCGGTGACGCCGCCGCGGGCGACCTGTACCTGCGGGTACGCATCCAGCCCCACCCCCAGTTCCGACTGGACGGCCGTGACGTGCACGTCCAGGTCCCGGTCACCCCGTGGGAGGCGGCCCTGGGTGCGACCGTGCCGGTACCCACGCCCGGCGGCGGCACGGCCAAGGTCACGGTGCCCGCCGGCTCGTCCAGCGGCCGACGGCTGCGACTGCGCGGCGAGGGTATGCCGAACCCGCGAGGCGCGAACGGCGACCTGTACGCCGAACTCCGCATCATGGTGCCTCCCACCCTCGGCGACCGGGAGCGCGAACTGTTCGAGGAGCTCGCCGCCACTTCCTCGTTCGACCCCAGGAGGACGCGATGAACGACCGACCCCCGGGAGCGGGAGGCATCGGCCGCGCCGGCGCGGGCGCCCGTCCGGTACGAACGGGCGCCGACATCACCGCCACGACGGCCGTCCGGTACGCGCTCGTCCCCGTCCCCAGGCTCTCCCTGGCCGCCGTGGCCCGCCGCTCGGGACTCCACCCCGATCTGATCCGCCGGTTCGTCGCCCTCGGCCTGGTCGACGCCGGACGCGACTCCGCGGGGCAACCGGTGTTCGACCCCACGGCCCCGGCGATTCTCGCCCGTATCCAGCGGATGCGCACCGGACTCTGCCTCAACTACGCATCCATCGGCCTGGTGCTCGACCTGCTCGACCGCATCAGCCTGCTCGAAGCCGCCCTGCGCGGCCGCGGCACGAGGAGTGAAACACCCCCATGGACATGAACCGTCTCACCCAGAAGTCCCAGGAAGCCCTCCAGGAGGCCCAGAGCGTGGCCGTCGGCATGGGGCAGACCGAGGTCGACGGGGAACACCTGCTGCTCGCGCTTCTCGATCAGGAGGACGGTCTGATCCCACGGTTGCTGCAACAGACCGGCACCCAGCCGCAAGAACTGCGTGCGGCGGTACGCGGGGAACTCTCCCGCCGCCCGAAGGTCACCGGTCCCGGCGCGGCACCCGGCCAGGTCTTCGTCACCCAGCGCCTGTCCCGGCTGCTCGACGCCGCCGAGCGGGAGGCCAAACGCCTCAAGGACGAGTACGTGTCCGTGGAACACCTCCTGCTCGCCCTGACCGAGGAGGGCTCGGCGACCGCCGCCGGACGTCTGCTCAAGCAGCACGGCGTCACCCGGGATTCGTTCCTGAGCGCGCTCACCCAGGTCCGCGGCAACCAGCGCGTCACCTCCGCCAACCCCGAAGTGGCCTACGAGGCTCTGGAGAAGTACGGCCGCGACCTGGTCCTCGAGGCCCGGTCCGGGCGGCTGGACCCGGTCATCGGCCGTGATTCCGAGATCCGCCGCGTCACCCAGATCCTCAGCCGCAAGACCAAGAACAACCCCGTCCTGATCGGAGATCCCGGCGTCGGCAAGACCGCCATCGTCGAGGGCCTGGCCCAGCGCATCGTGCGCGGTGACGTCCCCGAGGGCCTGCGCGACAAGACGGTGTTCGCTCTCGACATGGGCTCCCTGGTGGCCGGCGCCAAGTACCGCGGCGAGTTCGAGGAACGCCTCAAGGCCGTGCTGTCCGAGGTGAAGGCCGCCCAAGGGCGCATCCTGCTCTTCATCGACGAACTGCACACCGTCGTCGGCGCGGGCGCCACGGAAGGGGCCATGGACGCGGGCAACATGCTCAAGCCGATGCTCGCCCGCGGCGAACTCCACCTGATCGGCGCCACCACCCTCGACGAGTACCGCAAGCACATCGAGAAGGACGCCGCTCTCGAACGCCGTTTCCAGCAGGTGCTGGTCGACGAGCCGAGCGTGGAGGACACCATCTCCATCCTGCGCGGACTGCGCGAACGACTGGAGGTCTTCCACGGCGTCAAGATCCAGGACACCGCACTGGTCTCCGCGGCCACCCTCAGCCACCGCTACATCACCGACCGGTTCCTGCCCGACAAGGCCATCGACCTCGTCGACGAGGCGTGCGCCCGGCTGCGTACCGAGATCGACTCGATGCCCGCCGAACTCGACGAGATCACCCGCCGCGTCACCCGCCTGGAGATCGAGGAGGCGGCCCTGTCCAAGGAGACCGACGCCGCCAGCAAGACGCGCCTGGAGGAACTGCGCAAGGAACTGGCCGACCTGCGGGGCGAGGCCGACGCCAAACGCGCCCAGTGGGAGGCCGAACGGCAAGCCATCCGCCGCGTCCAGGAGCTGCGCCAGGAACTGGAGCAGGTCCGCCACGAGGCGGAGGAGGCCGAACGCGCCTACGACCTCAACCGGGCCGCCGAACTCCGCTACGGCCGCCTCCAGGACCTGGAGCGCCGGCTCGCCGCGGAGGAGGAGCAACTGGCCGCGAAACAAGGGCAGAACCGGCTGCTGCGCGAGGTCGTCACCGAGGAGGAGATCGCCGAGATCGTCGCAGCCTGGACCGGCATCCCCGTCGCCCGTCTCCAGGAGGGCGAACGCGAGAAGCTGCTGCGCCTCGACGAGATCCTGCGCGAGCGGGTCATCGGCCAGGACGAGGCCGTCAAACTCGTCGCCGACGCCATCATCCGCGCCCGCTCCGGCATCCGAGACCCGCGCCGCCCCATCGGCTCGTTCATCTTCCTCGGCCCCACCGGCGTCGGGAAGACCGAGCTGGCCAAGACCCTCGCGGCGGCCCTGTTCGACTCCGAGGAGAACATGGTCCGCCTCGACATGAGCGAGTACCAGGAGCGGCACACCGTCAGCCGGCTCATGGGCGCCCCGCCCGGATACGTCGGCTACGAGGAAGGCGGCCAGCTCACCGAGGCCGTACGCCGCAGGCCGTACTCGGTCGTGCTGTTCGACGAGGTCGAGAAGGCGCACACCGATGTCTTCAACACCCTGCTGCAGGTCCTCGACGACGGCCGCATCACCGACTCCCAGGGCCGCACCGTCGACTTCCGCAACACCGTGATCATCATGACGTCGAACATCGGCTCCGAGCACCTCCTCGACGGCGCCACCGCCGAGGGCGAGATCAAGCCGGACGCCCGTGCCCTGGTGATGGGCGAGCTGCGCGGGCACTTCCGCCCGGAGTTCCTCAACCGCGTCGACGACATCGTGCTGTTCAGGCCGCTCGGCGAGCGGCAGATCGAGCGGATCGTGGAGCTGCAGTTCGACGAACTGCGCCGCCGGCTCGCCGAACGCCGCATCGCAGTGGAACTCACCGAAGCGGCGCGGGAGTTGATCGCCCACCAAGGCTACGACCCGGTGTACGGGGCCCGGCCGCTGCGCCGCTACATCTCCCACGAGGTCGAGACGATGGTCGGGCGTGCCCTGCTGCGCGGCGACGTCCAGGACGGCGCGACGGTCCGCGTCGACGCCGAACACGGCGAGCTGGTGGTCACCTACGACCAGCCCGAGGATATGAAGGGAGCGCGAGCGGCATGAGCACGATGCAGGCGACGACCGTCAGGTGCCCCAGCTGCGGGCGCACCAACCGGGTGCCCGCGGCAGCGGAGGGCCGTCCCAAGTGCGGCCACTGCAAGCAGCCCCTGCCGTGGATGGTGGACGCGGGCGACGACGACTTCGCCGAGGTCGCCGAGCGGGCCGACGTCCCCGTCGTGGTCGACCTGTGGGCCACCTGGTGCGGCCCCTGCCGCATGGTCAGCCCCGCACTGGAGAAGGTCGCCACCGATCTCGCCGGCCGCATCAAGCTCGTCAAGGTCGACATCGACAAGAACCCGCGGCTCTCGCAGCGTTTCGAGGTCCAGGCCGTACCCACCCTGCTGATCCTCGACCAGGGCGAGACGGTCGCCCGGCAGGCGGGGGCGGCGCCCGCCCCCGTTCTGCGTCAGTGGGTGGAACAGTCGATCACCGCCCGGAAGGAGTGATCAGGATGACCCTGCACGCAGACCCCCACCTCGCGCTCGTCCGGCCGGTCCGGCCGCTGACCCCGGAAGGGTGTCAGGAGTGCCTGATGCTCGGCTCCCCGTGGGTCCACCTGAGGCTCTGCCTGACCTGCGGGCACGTCGGCTGCTGCGACTCCTCGCCGAACAGGCACGCGCGCAAGCACGCGGCCGCCGACGCCCATCCGGTCGTGCAGTCGTTCGAGCCCGGCGAGGAATGGCGCTGGTGCTACGTCCACGAGGCGTTCGTCTGATGTCCGGCGACCAGCCGCCGCCGGGCGGAGAACCGGTGCCGGAGGAAGCGGACGAGGCCGTCCTCCAGGAGACCCCGGACACCTGCGGCGCGTATCCGCGCCTGACGGAGGAGCAGACAGCACGTCTGGCGGAGCACGGGCAACGCCGGAGCATGGCTCCCAACGACGTCCTGATCCAGGAGGGAGAGCGCTGCGAGACGTTCTTCGTCGTCCTCAGCGGTACCGTCGCCGTCCTCGAGGACTACGGCACTCCCGAGGAACACGTGCTGCGCGTGCACGGCCCCGGCCGCTTCATCGGCGAACTCGGGCTGCTGAACGGGCAGGTGGCCTTCTACACCGCTGTCGCCAGGGAGCCGGGCGAAGTCCTCGTCGTCTCCCTGGACCAGCTGCGCCACCTGGTGTCCCAGGACTCCACCATCGGGGACGTCGTGCTGCGCGCCTGCCTGGGACGTCGCGCGCTGCTCGTCGGAGAGGGCGCCGGCTTCCGCGTCATCGGCTCGCGCTACTCGCCCGACACCAGGAGGCTGCGCGAGTTCGCCATCCGCAACCGGCTGCCGCACCGCTGGATCGACCTGGAGACCGACGAGGAGGCCGAGGCCCTGCTGCGCCGCTTCGGTGTCGGCCCGGAGGAGACACCGCTCGTCATCTGGCGGGGCACCACCCTGTTGCGCAACCCCAGCAACGCGGAACTGGCCCGGCTCATCGGCCTGCCGTCGCTGCCCGCCGGAAACCGGCACGGCGACGTCCTCATCGTCGGCTCCGGACCCGCTGGCCTCGCCGCCGCGGTGTACGCCGCCTCCGAGGGCCTGAGCACCACCGTGGTGGAGGCGATGGCCGCCGGTGGCCAGGCCGGCACGTCGTCCCGCATCGAGAATCTGCTCGGCTTCCCCGCCGGCATCTCCGGCGCCGAACTCACCGAACGCGCCGTGCTCCAGGCCGGCAAGTTCGGCGCCGGGATCAGCATTCCGGTGGAGGCGACCGGTCTTCATCCCAAGGACGAGGACCACTACGTGGTGGCGTTCGCCGACGGCAGCGAGATCGCCGCCCGCGCCGTCGTCCTGGCCACGGGTGCCCGCTATCGCCGGCTCCAGGTGCCCGGCATCGAACGCCTGGAGGGAACGAGCGTCCACTACTCGGCGACCGTCTACGAGGCCCAGCAGTGCCGCACCGACCCGGTGGCCGTCATCGGCGGAGGCAACTCGGCGGGCCAGGCGGTGCTGTTCCTCGCCAGGTACGCGCCGAAGGTGTGCCTGCTGGTCCGAGGCCCCAGCCTTGAGGCCAACATGTCCCGCTACCTGGTCGACCAGGTCGAACGCCATCCGCGGGTGGAGGTCATGCTGCACACCGAGGTCACCGAGGTCATCGGCCAGGAGGTGCTGGAGGAGCTCGACGTGGTCGACAACCGCACGGGCGGGCACCGCCGACTCGCGGTAGGGGGCCTGTTCGTCTTCACCGGCGCCGACCCCCACACCGCGTGGCTCGCCGGCGTCATCGCCCTCGACTCCCGCGGCTTCGTCCTCACCGGCCCGGAGGCCCAGGAAGCCTGCGCCTACCCCGAGGTGTGGCACGACCGCGGGCGCCCGTGCATGACCCTGGAGACCAGCCTGCCCGGGGTCTTCGCGGTGGGGGACGTCCGCAGCGGCTCGGTGAAGCGGGTGGCCTCGGCGGCCGGTGAGGGCGCGATGGCCATCCACTTCGTGCACCGCCACCTGGGGCACTCGGCCGCACCCGGCACCACGGGCACGTCCGCTGCCGCGGGCGGCTCGGACGTCTCCCCACGCATACGTCACAAGGAGTCCGCATGGCTCGCATGACGCAGGGCAGGCCACCCCACACTCGGCTACGCCCGCGACACCTTCGACAGCCGGTCCACTCAGCCCGACGGCTGCACCATCCGCCAGGACGTCCACGTCCGCTTCCCGTGTGATCGTTGCAGGTCGGGGGAGTGGCCTGCTAGCCAGTGCTGATCACGTCTCCGCGTCAGACGGACTTGTCCGCCCGCTGCGGAGACCGCCGGTATCTCCTGGAAGCCAAGTGGCAAGCCGCAAAGATCCTGGCGGGTGGGCGCGCATCGACCGGTACGCGGTGCGCGGTGTACGTGGCCGGGGCGGCAGACAGGTCGTTCGGGGCGGGCGGCCGGAAGGATGCGGGTCGGACCGCCTGTACTCCACGGTGCACTCGGTTCTCTGACGTTGCTGAAGTCGGCCCTGAGCGGCGATAGCCCAGGTCCGCAGACCCCTCCACGACACGGCCCCAGGGCAGTCTCCTTCACCGCGCGGCGTCTTCGGGTCAGCCACCGCATCGAGAACCCGCGGGGCAGTCCACGAGTGTCACCATGCGGCCTCGTTTTGCACCCATGCCGGCTCACGCGCACCTCGGCTTCGTACGTGTAGCAATTGGCGAGGCGTCAGCGCACTGCGACCTCGCCGGCGTGAACGGCGCGCAGGGCGCGCTCGACGGTCTCCTGGCTCTCACCAACCGGGGCCACGTAGCCCAGGACATCGCGTACGGCGTCCTTTCCGAGCGTGCGGGTCATCACCCACGTGGCCAGGTACTGGGAGGCCAGACAGCCGCCCGCCGTGGCGATGTTGCCCTCGGCGTGGAACGGCGTGTCCAGCACCGTGACGTCGCATGCCTCCACAAAAGGCCGGCTCCTCACGTCCGTGCTCACCGGCATACCGTTCAGCAATCCGAGCCGAGCCAGGACCAGCGCTCCGGAGCACTGCGCGCCGATCAGCTGGCGCGGCGGGTCGAGCGACAGCCGGGAGATCAACCGGTCGTCGGCGACCACCTCGTGCGCCTTCACCCCGCTGCCGATCAGCACGACATCTGCTTCGGTCACGAACTCCATCGGGCGCTGTCCGGTCACCTCGACACCGTTCATCGACGTGACGGCCGGCGTCGGTGTCGTGATGAAGGCCTCCAGACCGTCCTTCCGGCACCGGTTGATCAACGCGGAGGCGATGAAGCTGTCGAGCTCGTTGAATCCGTCAAAGGTGACCACGGCTACCTGGTGCATGGCATCTCCTCGAAGCACGGCACGGGAGGCACAGCCTCTCAGGCGATCCGCACCCAGGTCGCAGGCCAATCGGCAGGCGGTGGCCCATGCCCGTCCGTGCCGCAGTTGTCGAGGTCTGCCACGCCATTGGACAGTGGAAGGCAGTCGTGCGGCAGACATCCGCAACGACCGCGAGGTCGATAGGGACCCGTCGCCGCGGAGAGGAACCGAGCGGCATGGCATCCACACTGAGCGTGAACGTGTTCACAGCCCCGGAGAAGGCGCTGGCAGCCGACCGGTCCAGGCCCTTCGGCCCGCCGCCGGCCTGGGATCCGATGACCTCCACCCTAATCTTCGGAGAGCACGACGCCGTCCTGGTCGACACCCTCACCACGGCCGCCGAGGCCGAGGCCCTGGCGGCCTGGGTACAGCTGCACCACCGCAACCTGACCACGATCTACATCACCCACGGTCACCTGGACCACTTCGCCAGCCTCAGCCGGCTGCTGCACCACTTCCCCGACGCCCGCGCCATCGCCACCGCGAAGACGGTCGCATACGCGCGTAAGCAGACCGAGCGGCTGCCGTTCTACCGCGAGCTGTGGCCCGGCCGGCTCCCGGCCACGATCACGCTGCCCGAACCCTGGACGCAGGAGACCTTCGCACTGGAGGGCCACGAGCTGCGGATCATCGAGCAGGGGCAGACCGACGCCGTCGATTCCACCTCCCTGCACGTGCCCGACCTGGACCTCGTCGTCAGCGGAGACGTTGTCTACAACCAGTGCCACATGTTCGTCGCCGCCACGACGCCCGACAGCCGCGCGAACTGGATTGCCGCGCTGGAGCGCCTCGCCGCCCTCGACCCGAAGACCGTGGTCGCCGGCCACAAGAAGCCGGGCGCCCCCGACACGCCCGACATCATCCCGCAGACCAGGCAGTACCTCACCGACTTCGGCCGCCTCCAGCAGGAGACCGGCAGCGACCAAGAGCTCTATGACGCCATGACCGACCTGTATCCCGACTGGGTCAGCCACCAGGCATGGCTGATGTTCGGCTTCTAGCAGGCCAAGAGCTTTTGGCAGGCCCAGAGTCAGCTCTCAGCGGGGAAGTCCGCGACGGCCTTGCCGAGGTCGCGTTCGAGCTCACCAGGACTCTGCAAGCCCTGCCCGGCGAGGTACTCCAGGCGCTCACGGCTTTCGGGCCGGGCGATCAGGCTCTGGAATGTCACGGCGTCGGAGCGGACCTGGGCGGCCGATGCCAGCGTGAGGTCGTTGACGGCACGCTTGGCCGCTCGCACCCCTTCCGGCGGGAAGCCGGCGATCCGTGCCGCCAGCCGTTCGACGAAGCCGTCCAGCTCGGCGTCGGGCAGGGCGCGGTTGATCCAGCCGTAGCGCTCGGCTGTGTCGGCATCGAAGTCGTCGGCACCGACGATCGCCTCGATGGCCCGGGTCCGGCCGAGCCGACGGGCCAGGTGCTGGACCCCACCCGCGCCGGGCAGCGCACCGGTGCCGGCCTCGAACTGCCCGAAGACCGCCCTCTCACGCGAGGCGAAGATCATGTCGCACGCCAGGGCGAGTTCATTGCCGCTACCGCGGGCACGCCCGCGGACCTTGGCAATGGTGATCACCGGAACCCGCGCCAGCTTGTACAGGAACATGCCCAGTGAAGCATCGCCGGGGCCACCCGCCTTCGCGGCCTCCGCGGTGTACTGCGGGACGGCCGTGAGATCCACATGCGCGGAGAAATAGTCCGGCGAAGCGCTGTCGATGACGACGACGCGCACGTCACCCGGGTCGGTGTACAGCATGTCGACCAGGGAGACCAGGTCACGGACCAGGTCGACACCGACAAGGTTGAGGACGCCCGCGTCGAGGGTGGCGGACAGGACACCGTCCTTCAGCCGGGTCCGGATCGACGGATGGTCGACGCTCATGATGGAGCTCCTGGACGTGAGGGTGAAAGCGGAAGCGGACTACTGAGCCTCTGCCCCAGGATGCGTCTCAGCTCACCGCGGGCGCATGCTGGGAGGCGGGGAGGAGTGCCCTGCCCGTGGAGGCCGCGCGGGTACTGCGAGGCGGAGCCGCCATGAAAACCGTGCCTCCCAAAGCGAAGGAGCGGGCATGCCCGGCCTGCATTTCCATGTGGATTCCTCGATGAGCCCGCCCGAGGTCATGGGGGTGCTCACGGACTTCAGCCCCTCACGGCTCGAAGAGTGGCCCTCGATCGACGCGGAACACTTCCAGGTACACGAACGCGGGGACACCTGGGCCGAAGTCACTGAAGGAACGCCAAGTCGTGGGAGCGAGCACGCTAGGACTGGGACCCCGCGCAGAACAAGGTCACCGTCACCACCCGTGACTCGACCCCGTTCGGACCCGGCGGTTGGGTGTTCCAGATGACCCCCCACGGCGACGGCACCCGTGTCGACGTCAAACTCCAGCGGCATCCCACCTCGTTCACCGCCAAGATGAAGTCCTCGATACTCCCCTTCGCCGGCCCGGTGTTCCGCAAGTCCTTCAGGGAGCCCCTGAAGGCCAAGTAGTCGGCCGCGGCCCTTCCTTGACCCTCCACCGCGCACCAGAAGGACCCTCCGCCTTGGACTCGTAGCCCCCGCTTCCCGTGCACTCAGCACGATTTGATGGAAGGGACCCACGAGTCAGTGGCGTCGTCTGCGCTGGGCGCGCCGACGTCTGTCCAGCGGACGACGCCGTCACGGTCACCATCCTTTCGGCGACCGAGTTCCAGCCGCGCCGGCCCGGGCGAGAACATCGGCATCACGCACGTCTGCCCCTATGGCAAGAGCTCCGGACGGTCCACGTGCGAAGGCGACAGGTGGCGGTGACGCAGGGCGTTCCGGTGTGGGCCGGCCGATCCTCAGGCCGGCGGGCGCTCTGCGGACGTGGTCATCGGCTCGGTGGGCAGGGGTTCAGGACGGGGATGCGGAGCACGGTGACCGGAAGGATGGGCATTCGTCTGGGTTTCTACCCGGTGCCTGGCGTCGTCCAGTGTCCAGTGGGTTCTGCCGCTGGGGACACTATCGATCGCGGTGAACCGTTCCGTGGCGTCCTCGATACGGGCCAGTACCTGGTGGACCATGAACGACTCTGTCTTCCGACGTTTGTCGGCTGGCCAGCGTGATGCCGTCCATCGGGCCTGTTCGACCGTGGTCACTGGCAGGCCGATGTCCCTGGCCATCCGGATCAGGGACTGTTTCACCGCCCACGCGGGGGACTGGACCGGGGTGCTGCCCGGACCCATCGGCTCGATCTCCAGAGCCCGGTCCCCGATCGTGAACTGGGCTGGTGGTGGTCGGCCGGCCGCACTGCGCAGCTCGGCAACGATCTGCTCGTAGCGGGGCTGGCTGACGGCTCCGACATTCCCCAACTCCTCGGACATGGTCCCCCTGGGACGAGGCACTCCCGCCGCGGATGGAGCGAGCTTTGCATCCATAACCGAGAGTCACATCAGAACCCTTGGATTGCAAGGGGCGACTGCAATTGCCCAGCACTTGTGCGGAGTTGGCATCTCGATGCATTCGACGACGCTCCCTGTGATCAGTCCGTGCACGGTCCCTTCTGCCGTCTCCAGCACCACCTGCCGATGCAGGCAGAGACCGAGATCGCTTCAGAACAGCGGGCAGGGCCGGCGCCGGGGTCCCGGCCGCCGGCTATGCGGCCGGAGTCAGGGCGGGATTGGCGGTGATGCGTTTGCCGACTGGTGTCTGTTCCACGGTCAGGCTGCGGGCGAGGGCGGCGACGATCTTCAGCCCGTGCTGGCCGATGCGAGGGCACGGAGGGGCAACGTGAACACGCGGAGACCGTGAGTCAGAGGTCCCTCCTGCCTGTGTGGAGGGGGCGTGGACCCATCAGGGCACGCCGGAGTCCAGGTCCCAGCAAACTGCCTGGCGCTCAGCCCGCGATCGCGTGACCGCATCGCCCGGGGCCCCACCCCAACCCGGTGCCGGATGTGTGTGTCCGTCCGGTAGGCCAACGGCAATGCTTGGCCAAGCGGAGGTCACGGGATGGCGCCTTTTTCGCAGACCAGGCGGGCGACCTCGCGAAGCTTGATATTGGTCTCCTGCGAGTAGCGGCGCAGCACGTCGAAGGCTTGGTCTTCGGTGAGGTTGTGGCGGCCCATGAGGATGCCCATGGCCTCACCGATGACGTGCCGGGTGGCTACGGCGTGCTCCATCTGGGCGTGGGTACGGGCGCTTGAGAAGGCGATAGCGGCGTGGGAGGCAAGCAGCAAGCCGGCCTGTTCACTGTCCGTGGTGAATGAGCCGGTTTTTCGGGAGTAGAAGTTCAGTGCCCCGAACTCCTCGTCGTCGGTGAACAGCAGGAATCCCATCATGCTTCCCACGCCCAGCTCGAAGGCCTGTGGAGCAAAGAGCGGCCAGCGTTGCTTCTCTTCGGTGAGGTCGGCGATGCGGAAGACCCGTTCTCCCTGCGCACTGTGTGCTGTGTCGAAGCACGGCCCCTGCCCTAGCTCCGCCTGTAGCCGATCGCTGTCGATGACCAGGCGGTCAGTGGGGGCGACGGTTTCCACCTGGTGGTCGTGCAGCACGAGGATGCCCGCAGCGTCGCAGCCCGAGACCAGCTCCGTAGCCGAGGCGGTGATCCGGTGCAGGGTGGCATCGAGCGAATCCTGAGCCAGTAGGTCCCGCGCCATCGCCGCTAGTTTCTGCCCGAACTGTCCCCAGTCCACTTCGTCCTCCGCTTCGCACCTGGTCAGGCCAACCTGGTACCCGCGTTCGACACGCTCACAGCAGGACGGACGCCAAGCGTGGGGGCAGCACTGGCACAAGGGGACCCGCGCGACTTCCGTCCCGCTTGGACTGGAGCGTTTGTTCGAGGGGCTGACCTGCTTCTCGCTCCATGCAAGCACCCCGAGCCATCTCTCGCAGGGCGGCATTCCTATGGTTCGCCTTTGGATCCGCCTTGGGGTCGAAGGCTGACAAGATCTAACTGGAGTCGGTGGCTGGTGCGGTGTGACTGAGCGGGGGAGTCAGCTTGCTGGATCTTGGGATCCCTCGCTTTCGGGTGGCAGGTTGCCTCTTATGGCACGCCGTAGGCACCGTCGGCCAGGCAGGCAGACTGCGTCCATGCAGCTCCCCGTACAAGCCGTTGCAGCCACCGCGCTGGTCGAAGTTGTCGGGATCTCCGCCCTCCCGACCAAGCGGGGCGCCCCATTCCCTGGCGAGGTGGTCGCCCACTAGGCCGGGAGTGAGGCTACCGACGCCGTGACTTTGATCTCGGCCCTGCCCGGCAGCGAACAGCACCGCTGCGGTTTCTCGCCAGGCTGGAGCATCCGGGCATACGAGGACACCCTCGACCTGGCGTTGTTCGAGGCGGCATTCTGCTTCAGTTGCCATGAGGTCCGGATGCAGGGAACGGCTGTGCCACCCACGCTGGCCACGCAGTTCTTCGACGCGGCCGCCCCATCGACCCGGACCCTCCTGGCCCTCTTGGCGAGGCGGCCCTGTAGTCAGCAGGCTTCCGGTCGGTGCTCAGGTTGGTGAGACGGGTCGACCTGAGCGCTCAGCCACCTGCTCACCCTGCCAGGGACCTTCACCTGCGGGCGACTTGACGAAGGGGAGCGCTCGGGGGAGGGAAATGGTGCCGTGGTGCCAGCGGCCGGTGCCGCTATCTCTCACGTCGTTCAGGTGGGAGGGGCCATGTCCTCGTTTCGTCGGTGAACTTACAACGACGGAGGAAGAAGCGGATGAGTGAGGGGGCGTTTCCGTGTCGGCCCGAGGCCGGGCTGTCATCTCGCGTTGAGCATGACAGTGGCGATAATGCGTTTGCCGGGCGGCGTCGCCTCGATGCTGACGCTTTGGGCGAGAGCGGTGACGATCTCCAGTCCGTGCTGTCCGATCCGCCCGGGGTCGTGGGCTTTCACTGCGGGCGGCAGAGGGTTGCTGTCCCACAGTTCTATGCGTAGCGCGTTGCCGGTGACTTGCATCTGCAGGAGGGCCGGGCCAGGCGCGTACTTGCGGGCGTTGGTGACCAGTTCGCTCACGATCAGCTGGACGATCTCCACTGCCGAGGTCGCCACCGGGATGCTGTGCGTGTCGCGCACCGTGGAGAGGAATGACGCGGCGAGATGGCGGGCCTGCGCAATACGGGAGCCGTTCACATCCACGGACAGGGAGGCTTCCATCGACAACGCCACCTCCGCGCGTCCGTCGCCGGTGTCCTCGGATGAACGATCCATCTCCGCCCGCTTCCTGCGTTTTCGTCAGATACCCCGCCCGGCGCCACCTACGCACTGTCTGGGACGTTACCTGTGGCACAGCCACAGAGACGCCTGGTCCGTAGGATGCGGTTCTTGACAGGCCTTTACTTCGAAGGCGATGACTAGGTGCAACGAGACTTGGTGAAGGGTACGTGGCAGACAATCACCATCCAGCAGGGCAGCCTACGCGCCTGTCGATCACGCCGGTCACCATTGACGGGATCCATGTCCTGGTCGTGGCCGGCGAACTCGATGCCGACAACACCGGCACGCTGCGACAGGCGCTGAGCGCTGAGGGGGACGGCGCGTCGGCGCTGACGGTACTGGACCTGGGTGCGGTCACCTTCATGGACTCCAGTGCCATCAACGTCCTGATCGCAGCGAACCGTGACGCCATGGCGGCGGGTGGTCAGCTCCGGATGGCAGCCCTGAGTGAACCAGTCCAGCGGATCGTCGCAATCGTCGGCCTCGATACGATCCTCGCCTGCTATCCCACCGTCGCCCAGGCTCTCAAGATCTGATCGGGGGCTTCGACTTCGGCCACCAGCGGTCGATCAGGCGGGAGACTCTCTCCCGCCTGGGAACCCTCGAGTTCGTCGCCAGGAGGAGAACATGATCTTCCTGGGTTCCGCCCGGGACCGGGAAGACCCATCTGGCCACCGGCCTGGGGATCCGGGCCTGCCAGCCCGGCCACCGGGTCGCGTTCGTCACCGCCGCCCAGGGGGTCACCCGTCTCGCCGAGGCCCACCAGGCCGGGTTCACCGGTGCTCATCGAGCCGAATACGGGCTCCGGGCAGACCGCGGGGGCCGGTCTCACACAGAGTCATCAGTCGCATGTGCGGGGATCCCTCAATACCCGATGCGTTCGGGACGGGATGCAGCCGGGCAATGCCGCCCCCGACACAACGCGGCAGCCCAATCCCGAGGCGCCCCGAGGACTACTGGGCTGACGAGTGAGAGCCTGCGAACCGGCGTGATGACGGGGTCCCCCACTGCCAACGCATGTGCAGGGAAGGCACCGCGTCATGCCTGTGGGCAGCGACGATCGCTGCCCATAGGCACGCGCTGCGGCAGCTTGGACGCGAGAGGGCCACCCTTGGACCCTCCTTCTGCGTGCGCTGGCCGATTCGGCAGAGCGGACGCGGCACGGCTACTGGTCGGCGCTGGGTACGGCCAGCGGGTCATCCGGGGACTTCTGCTTCGCCGTCTCCATCTGTTCGCCGAGTTCGGTGAGGCGGTTGCGGCCCATGGCCTTGCGGACTTCGGGGAACCACTCCTTCTCCTCTTCCTCGACGTGGTGGCGCACGTTTTCGATGAGGACGGTCATCTTGGCGTCGAACCGTTCGTCGGCCGGATCGATGTCCTTGAGCTCGGAGAGCATCCACAGCACGACGTGATGCTCCTCGACGCTTTCCAGGACGTGGTCCTTGGTGTCCGGCGCGGCTTCCCGGGCAGCCGGGTAGAAGATCTTCTCCTCGATCCAGGTGTGGGCGGTGAGCTCCTCGATCACCCGGTCGGCGATCTTCCGCTTCTCGGCGTGGGCATTGTCTCCGGCCTTCTCGAACTGCTTGAACAGCTTCTCGACCGTTTTATGGTCTTCCTTGAGCAGCACGATCCCGTCCATCTTGATCTCCCTCACGTCTGTCATCGGGCGGAGCGGGCCCTCCGCCCTGACGCCGTGTACCCGATACACGCTTGGAGAGTCCGTTGGCCGCAGGGTTGTGGCCCTGACAGGCGACCCTCCTAGCCCGAACGCGCGAACGTGCGCTGCCCTCAGACGTCGGTGGAAGCCGCCCCGTGGTGGGCGGCACATCTGTCCCGTCGGTGGTGTCTCATGCGGATTGCCTTGATGGCGCGGGGCCTGGGCCTTTGGCCGGCGTTCTGGCTTGTCCCGCGGATGTGGTGAGTCCGCTGTGTTCCGAGGTGTCCCCGAGCTGTGCTGCGGTCCGAGCGTGGGAGGCGAGGCACTGGTAGGCCAGGTCCGCTGTCGAGGTGGATCGCACGGGCAGCAACTGGCTGCCGTCGAGCGTGTCCCGCAGGGCGGCGTGAGTGTGGCCGTAGGCGGCCTTGTGCTGGGGAGTCGCTCTTGGAGGCAGCCAGGAAATCAGAAGGATCTTGTTCTGGCGCGTGCCGTCCTCGGTTGCGAAGGGCAGGTCGTAGATGACGATTCGGGGTTCGTTCGCGGGTAGTGCGAGCAGGAGTTCGTCGTGTGTCAGATTTCCTTCGTGTTCGACGACACAGCTGTTCAGGAGATCGTTGAGCCGGTAGATCACGGTGTTGATGTCCCGCTTCGACTTCAGCTCCCAGAACGCGCCGATGCACCTGTCGTCCACGGCTATGTCTGTGCTCATGTGCTCTCCAGTGCCCATGTCTCGGATGCGGGTCGGAAGATCGGTTACGGCAGGGGTGTGCCCCCGGTGGCATTGACGATTTCCGCAGTGATGAAGCTGGCTCGTGGAGAGGCGAGGAAGACGTAGGCGGGTGCCATCTCCGCGGGCTGAGCCGGCCGGCCGAGGGGAGCCTGCTTGCCGAACTCTGTGGTGTCCGGCATCGTCGCGGGGATCAGCGGCGTCCACACCGGGCCGGGCGCCACCGCGTTGACGCGTATGCCGTCGCCCGCCACCATCTGTGCCAGGCCCTGGGTGAAGGTCACGATCGCGCCCTTGGTGGTGGCGTAGTCCAGCAGGTGCGGGCTCGGCTTGTAGGCCTGTACGGACGTGGTGTTGATGATCGAGCCGCCCGCCGGTATGTGGGGGAGGGCCATTTTGCAGAGCCAGAACATGCCATACAGGTTCGTGCGCACGACCCGGTCGAACTGCTCGGTCGAGATCGCGGCGATGCCGTCCGGCTGAGACATCTGGTAAGCGGCGTTGTTGACGAGAATATCGATGCGCCCGAACTCTTCGACCATTCGTTCCACCAGACGACGGCACTGATCCTCATCGCGTATGTCGCACTCGACAGCGACCGCCCTGCGTCCTGCCCCTTCGACGAGCTTGCTGGTTTCGGCTGCCTCTTCCGTCTCCTGGGAAAGGTGGGTGAACATGACGTCTGCGCCCTCGCGGGCATAGGCCAGCGCCACGGCACGGCCAATGCCGGAGTCGCCACCCGTGATCAAGGCCTTCCGGTCCGTGAGTAGTCCGCAGCCCTCGTAGGAGTCTTCACCGTGGTCGGGCGGGGGATCCATGGGGCCCGTCCATCCAGGATGCTCCTGGTCCTGCTGCGGAAGGTCGGGGCGGGGATGCTTGTCTACAGGATTGTCAGGCATGGATCGCCTCCGGAGGCTGTCGGGGTGAAGAGATCGGCCACCTCTTGGCCGCAGTCGGCGACACGTTGCCGTCTGTGGGGCGGCCAGAGGGCTGAGCCTGTTCGGATAGTGCTGTCGATCGAAATAACGAGTACCCCTGGCACTCGCGTCATGCGCAGCGTGCGGTTTCGGGCCTCAATGCGTCATTGCGACCGTCCTAAGCCATCGCCCGGGAGTGGCCTGTTCCGTCCTGGATGGTCGGCCAGCCCGTCGCAAGGGCCTGATCCCGCACGCCGCGTCCTTGTACCAGCGCCCGACCCTCGCCACAGCTGGTGAGGTGGTGGCAACCGGGGCATGTGTCGTCACTCGCGAGCGGAGCCGTCCTGAAGACTCGCTGCCTCTGGCCTCCTTACAGCTTCAATCCGACTGACAAAGGAGAGACCGACCTCGTGGACGTCTGGGTGGCGTGTGTGACGTGGAGCGAGCGAATCCTCCGGGCAGTCGACCGCATCCCCGGGGAGCGCAGCGACCGCCTCGAGCGGTACCGGACCTGGTCGATGGGCCCCGCCACAGCCGAGACACTGCTCAAAACGCTGCTCACCTTGAGCATCCACGCCCTCGTCCTGGACGCGTGTCGCGCAGGGAGAAGCCGACACCGGGGTTCTGGTGCAACGGTTTCGGCTTGCGGACATCGAAGCCGCCGTGACCGCACGGCCCCCGCACGAGCTGCTCGCCGGCTTGCCGCGCCTGGGCGATGAGGACCAGCTCCACGTGGATGCTCTCAGGGTGCTCGTCTACGACGACGCATCTGCCCTGCATCTGGCCCGCTTGAGCCAGATGGTCCGCATCTCCCTGATGAACGTCGCCGCTGCGCTGCCTTCCAGCGATCCGATCTGCGCCGACATCGGCTGAGGCGAGGGCTGTCCTGGATGGGGGCGGGGGCGTTGCCGGTTGTTGATCCATCCGTTGAGCACGTGCGACTGTCCCTTCCCGCTCGTCGGCTTTTGCGACTCCGGACCGAGCTATGGGCCGGGCCCTCGTGCTTGCCAGGACTGGGGCGGTTCACCACGGTGTGCAGCCGGCCGGGATGACGTCTGGCGGTGCCGACTCCTGGTGGATCACATCGGCCGACAGCACGCGGGCAGTGAACTGCTGACGATGTGACGTGACCCAGAACCCGATGTTCGCCGGCACGTCCAGAGAGACGCCTGTGCCCGGGTCCCACCGGGTGACAGCGGTGGTTGAGGTGCCGGGGCCGCGGTGGTCGACGCGCGCCAGGCCCTTCAACCGGCGATCGCTGGGCCTTCGGTGCTTGAAGCGGGCGTAATCGGAGACACGGAAGGCAGCGGGTGCCGCTGCCGCAGTCCGTTCCCTGGGCAGGCAGCGTCTTCAGTACGTACAGCCGTACGGCTGGGCGGCGCCGCTCCACCATGGAGGTTTCGCGTGTCTGTTTCTGCTTCGTCCGATCCGCTCGCTGAGCTGTCCGCCGCGGGGGTGTCGGTGTGGCTGGACGACCTGTCCCGCGAGCTTCTGGCCGGCGGGGAGCTGAAGGAGCTGATCGCCGACAAGCACGTGGTCGGGGTCACCACGAACCCCACGATCTTTGCCTCGGCGCTGTCCAGGGGCGACCGCTATAACGACCAGCTGGCGCGCCTTGGTGCTCAGGGGGCGCAGGTCGATGACGCGGTCTTCGCGCTGACCACCGACGACGTGCGCGAGGGCTGCCGGGCGTTCCGGGAGGTCTACCGGAGCAGCGGCGGGGTGGACGGGCGGGTCTCGATCGAGGTCGACCCGCGGCTGGCCCGGGATGCCGAGGCCACGGTCACGCAGGCTGTGAGGCTGTGGGAGACGGTGGGTGAGCCGAACCTGTTCGTGAAGATTCCGGCGACCCGTGAGGGGCTGGCCGCGATCACCGCTGCCATCGCCCGGGGCATCAGCGTCAACGTCACGCTGATCTTCTCCCTGGACCGGTATCGAAAGGTGATGGACGCCTACCAGGCCGGTCTGGAGCAGGCCCTGGAGGCGGGGCTCGACCTGTCGGGTATCCACTCGGTCGCCTCCTTCTTCGTCTCGCGCGTCGACACCGAGGTCGACCGCCGCCTCGACGCCCTGGACAGCCCGCAGGCCCACGAGCTCAAGGGCAAGTCCGCAGTCGCTAACGCCAGGCTGGCGTACCAGGCGTACGAGCAGGTGGTGGCCGAGGCACGCTGGCAGCGCCTGGCTGCGGCCGGGGCCAACGTCCAGCGACCGCTGTGGGCGTCCACCGGGGTGAAGAATCCGCACTACCCGGACACGATGTACGTCAGTGACCTGGTCATCGCGGGTACGGTCAACACCATGCCCGGCACCACGCTGACCGCGTTTGCCGACCACGGCACCGTGCCCGGCCACGCGCTGACCGGCGAGGACTACGCCGCCGCCGCAGCCCACCTGGCGTCGCTGCAAGATGCCGGTGTCGACTTCGCGGACGTGACCGCCACCCTGGAACGTGAGGGGCTGGAGAAGTTCGAGGCCAGCTGGGCGGAGCTCGGGGACTCGGTGGACAACGCGATGCGCTCCGGCGCCAGGTCGGGGGCCGGGTCCGCGGACGGTGGTTCGAACAGCGCCGGCCTCCTGGCGATCTACCTCAACGACCACTACACCGGGGCGACCGGTGGCCTGGAGCTCTTCCAGCGCGCCGCCGGGGCGAGGAAGGGCGAGGGCGAGGAAGCAGTCCTGACGGACCTGGCCCGGCAGGTGGAGGAGGACCGCGACGCGCTGGCGCAGATCATGGCTGACCTGGGAGTGTCCGTTGACCGCACCAAGGCCGTCCTGGGCTGGGTCGCGGAGAAGGCCGGCCGCCTGAAGACCAACGGCCACCTCTTCTCCCGCTCCCCGCTCAGCGACGTCCTGGAAGCAGAGGCGATGTTCCTGGGTGTCCAGGGCAAGGCAGCGTGCTGGCGGAGCCTGCGCGCACTGTCCGAGACCGACCGGCGCCTGGACGCAGCGCATCTGGACATCCTGCTGCAACGCGCTGAGCGCCAGAGCACGGCCCTGGAGGAGCTGAGGGTCGCGGCCGCCACCCGCGCGCTCGATCCGCAGACCGCGCCCGCCAGTTGATCGCTCCCGTGAGCGATTGCTCGCCCGCTCCATGGCAGGTGAGCAATCGTCGCGGCCCACGGGATGAGGCACCCCACGCGGAAGGCAGCAGAGCGGACTCCCTGTACGGGCGTTCTGCTGCCGTCCGCCCACCGGCTTGATGAAGGAGCAACGGCATGGCGAGTGAACAGTCCGGCGGCACCGTACGACGCGACAGGTCTTTGGCGCTCCCGCTGGCGAAGCAGGCCGGCTGGGACGAGGTCGATGTGCGGGCGGTGGACACCGTGCGGCTGCTGGCGGCCGACGCGGTGCAGAAGGTCGGCAACGGGCACCCGGGCACGGCGATGAGCCTGGCCCCGCTGGCCTACCTGCTGTTCCAGAACGTGATGCGGCACGACCCGGCCGATGACCAGTGGCTGGGACGGGACCGGTTCGTGCTGTCCTGCGGGCACTCCAGCCTGACCCTGTACATCCAGCTGTACCTGGCCGGCTTCGGCCTGGAGCTGTCGGACCTGGAGGCATACCGGACCTGGGACTCGGCCACCCCCGGGCACCCCGAGCACCGCCACACCCGCGGCGTGGAGATCACCACCGGGCCGCTGGGCCAGGGCCTGGCCGGCGCGGTCGGCATGGCCATGTCGGCACGGCGCGAACGCGGCCTGCTCGACCCCGACGCCGAGCCGGGCAGCAGCCCCTTCGACCACCACGTCTACGTCGTCGCCTCCGACGGCGACCTGATGGAGGGCATCACCGCCGAGGCCGCATCGCTGGCCGGCCACCAGGAACTGGGCGGCCTCACCGTGTTCTACGACTCCAACCACATCTCCATCGAGGACGACACCAACGTCTCCTTCAGCGAAGACGTCCCCGCCCGCTTCGCCGCCTACGGCTGGCACGTACAGACTGTCGACTGGACGCGCACCGGAACGTACGTCGAGGACGTCGATGCGCTCCTGGAGGCCATCCGGGCGGCCCGCGAGGAGACAGGCCGGCCCTCCCTGATCATGCTGCGTACCTTGATCGGCTGGCCCGCCCCCACCAAGCAGAACACGGGCGAGGCGCACGGCTCCGCGCTGGGCGAGGACGAGATCGCCGCCACCAAGACGCTGCTGGGCTTCGACCCCCAGGCGCACTTCATCGTCGAGGACGAGGTCTTGGCCCGCACCCGCGCCGCGTCCGACCGCGGCCGGGAGGCCCACGAGCAGTGGGACGAGGCCTTCGCGGCTTGGCGCTCGGCCAACCCTGAGCGCGCCGCGCTGCTGGAGCGCTTGCAGGAGCAGCGACTGCCCGACGGCTGGAGCGACGCCCTGCCCGACTTTCCCGCCGACCCCGAGGGCATGGCCACCCGCGCCGCCTCCGGCAAGATCCTCACCGCGCTCGCCCCCGTCCTGCCGGAACTGTGGGGCGGCTCGGCCGACCTGGCGGGCAGCAACAACACCACCATGGACGGGGAGCCCTCCTTCGTGCCGGCCGACCGCCAGACCAAGGACTGGAAGGGCGGCCCGTACGGGCGCACCCTGCACTTCGGGATCCGCGAACACGCCATGGGCGCAGTCCTCAACGGCATCGCCCTGCAGAGCCTGACCCGCCCCTACGGCGGCACCTTCCTGACCTTCTCCGACTACATGCGCCCCGCCGTACGCCTGGCCGCCCTGATGCAACTGCCCGCCACCTACATCTGGACCCACGACTCCATCGGCCTGGGCGAGGACGGCCCCACCCACCAACCCGTCGAACACCTGGCCGCACTGCGCGCCATCCCCGGCCTCGACGTCGTCCGGCCCGCCGACGCCAACGAGACCACCACCTGCTGGCAGACCATCCTCGAACACGGCGACCGGCCCGCCGGACTGATCCTGTCCCGGCAGAACCTGCCGGTCCTGGACCGCAGCAACGGCGAATACGCATCTGCTCGGGGAGCGGGCCGCGGCGGATACGTCCTCGCGGACACGGCCGACGGCGCGGCGCCCGACGTGATCCTGGTCGCCACCGGCTCAGAGGTCCAGATCGCCCTGGACGCCCGCAACCTGCTGACCGCCGAGGGACTGGCGGTGCGGGTGGTGTCGATGCCGTGCCGGGAATGGTTCGCCGCCCAGCCCCAGGACTACCAGGACGAGGTCCTGCCGCCGACCGTACGCGCACGGGTCAGCGTCGAGGCCGCCATCGGGCAGGGCTGGCGCGAGGTCGTCGGGGATGCCGGGCGGATTGTCAGCCTCGAACACTACGGAGCCTCCGCCGCCTACCAGCGCCTGTTCACCGAGTTCGGCATCACCCCCGAAGCGGTTGCCGAGGCCGCCCGCGACAGCATCCACGACACCCAGCGGGCCGCGCGCCCCGGCGGCCACCAGCAGACTTCCACCCCCATTGGCGGCGGCACCGGCGACCGTCCCTAGTTGTAGACCCGAGAGGCTGGGGACACGGCTGGCAGGCGGTTGAAGCGTTCGGCCTTCCCGTTGGTCTGTGGGCGGTAGGGGAGGTGCGTTTGTGGGTGATTCCTGCGTCGGCCAGGGTGCTGGACCACACGCGCGAGCGATGGCAGGAGCCGTTGTCGGTCAGGCCGCGCTGGACGGAGATCCCGGCCTGGCCGAAGAAGTTCTGCGCGCGGGCCCAGAATCCGGAGGCGGTCTCCTTCTTCTCGTCGGTGAGGATCTCGCTGTAGGCCGGGCGGGAGTGGTCGTCGACGGCGAGGTGGATGTAGCTGTAGCCGCCGCCGATCGGGTTCTTGCGACCGGCCTGACCGCCCAGGACCTGATGGCCGCCGCCGTCCGGTATGTTGCCGAGCTTCTTGATGCCGACATGTACCAAGTCGCCTGGTGCGGCGTGCTCGTATCGTCGGACTACGCGGCCTGTGGCGCGGTCCAGATGCCATGGCCGGGCGATTCGGCATCGGCTGAGTACTCGTGCACGGTGGAGGGGCTGAGGCCGAGCAGGTAGGTGATGCGGGCTGAGCCCCAGCGGCGCGGGACGCGGATTCTGGAGCGATCCGTGTCCCAGATGGTCCCTGCTCGCGGTATCGGTCAGCCCACCGTTTTCGCTGTGGTGGGTGAGACTTGGAAGCGAGGGCGACCTCGTCGTGGGCGCACGCAGCCAATCCGCCGTTGCCACGCTCGTCGACCGACGCACCCGCTATCTCCGCCTGGTCCCGCTGCCCGAGGGACACTCGCCCGGCCAGGTGCGTGACGCCCTCATCGCCACCCTCAGCACGCTGCCGGAACAGGCACGTCGGAGTCTCACCTGGGACGAGGGCTCCGAGATGGCCCGCCATCACGAACTCGCGCCCTACTTCACCGACGGGATCTTCTTCGCACGCCCAGGCGGTCCCTGGGAACGAGGCACGAATGAGAACACCTATTGGTGCAGTCTTGGCGGGCCGGGCCTCTTCGACAGGAGAGGCCCGGCGGGACCGAGGCGGCAACCGGCGGCTCAACAGCGTGCTCTACACGACGTCCATCGTCCAGCAGCGATTCCACCCGGGCGCACGAGCACTGCTGGCCCGCCACGAGCCGGCCAAAGGAGCCCGCGGAGCCCGGCGCATCCTCAAACGTCACCTGATCGACGTCATCCACCGCGCCATGACCCAAGACCGAGCTACCTGGCAGCACCACATCACCCAACACCAGCTCGCTGCTTGACATAGAAGCGTCAACGGACTCCTGCGTCAGTACCTGCCCCAAGCGCACGAACCTGTCCCTGCACACCGCTGACGACCTTCGCGTCGTCGAACACCGGCTGAACAACCGACCCCGCAAGACACTGAGTTGGCAGACCCTGCTCAAGCATTCGCCGCGGCTCTGGCACTCTGAGCCTGCAACGTTGCGACGATCATGCGAATCCACCGGTTCTGAAAGTTGACCCCTGCTCGCCAGAAGTGACCGCACTGTCTGGCGTGGCATCTGAGCACGCCGGGTGTCAGCTCTGTGCTTGCCGGGCATGTGTGGTCAGCCCGGGGGTGACGAGGGCGAGCCAGCGGGCGCGGGCGGCCGGCGGCTGGTCGGTGGGGGCGCTGGAGAACAGCAGGTAGATGTCGTTGACGGTGACGTCCGCGTTGACGTCACCGTCGGCCTGCCCGGCACGGATGAGGCCGGCGACGGCCGAGCCCGCACGGTCCTCGTCGGCACGGTTGCCCGGCTCCGCGCCGAGAGTCTGCGCGGCGGCCTTCACCGCGCGGTCGGTCACGGACTGCTCGACGACACGGCCGAGGAACGCGGTGAGCTCGTCCAGGGCGCGGCCGCTGCCGTCGGCGACGCGGGCGAACGCGGCCTCGGCGTCATCGGCGACCCGGGCGACGTACTCGGCGACGACGGCGGCGACCAGGTCGGTCTTGGTGGGGAAATGCCGGTACAGAGTGCCGACGGCTACGCCCGCGGCGGCGGCTATCTCGTCCATCCCCACCTCGGGGCCGTGGGCAGTGATCTGCCCGCCGGCGGCGGTGAGGATCTTCTTGCGGTTGCGGACCGCGTCGGCGCGCGGCGCCCTGGCCTGGGTCACGGAGGTGCCTGCCCTTCCCCTTGCATCAATGTGAACCATGGTTCAGGATAGATGGTGAACCTGAGTTCATCTTAACCGTGAGGATCCCGCCATGCCCACCAAGACCGCCCTCGTCACCGGTGCCTCCTCCGGCATCGGCGAAGCCACCGCTCTCAAACTGGAGGAACTTGGCTACACCGTCTACGGCGCCGCCCGCCGCACCGACCGCCTCGCCAAGCTCGCCGAGCACGGCATCCGCCCGCTGGCGATGGACGTCACCGACGAGGACTCCATGCGGGCCGGCATCGAAAAGATCGTCGTCGAGACCGGCCGCATCGACGTGCTCGCCAACATCGCCGGATACGGCTCCTACGGAGCCCTGGAAGACGTCCCCCTGGACGAGGCCCGCTACCAGTTCGAGGTCAACGTCTTCGGAGCGATCCGGCTGACCCAGCTCGTCCTGCCCCACATGCGCACCCAGCGCGCCGGCACCGTCGTCAACGTCACCTCCATGGGCGGAAAAATCTATACCCCGCTCGGCGGCTGGTACCACGCCACCAAGTTCGCCCTCGAAGCCCTCAGCGACTGCCTGCGCCTGGAGGCCAAGCCTTTCGGCATCGACGTCGTCGTGATCGAACCCGGCGGCATCGCCACCGAATGGGGCGCCATCGCCGCCGACAAGCTGGAGAAGTCCTCCACCAGCGGCGCCTACACCGCGCAAGCCGCAGCCGTCGCCTCCTCCCTGCGCTCCGAGGCCAACACCAAGCGCAACTCCCCGCCCTCCGTCATCGCCGACGCCATCGGCAAGGCCGTCACCGCACGCCGCCCCAGGACCCGCTACGCCACCGGCTTCGCAGCCCACCCCCTCATCGCCCTGCGCCGGATCCTGCCCGACCGCGCCTTCGACGCCGTCATCACCCGCGCCGTCGGCATGCCCCGCTGAACCACCCGGCAGACACAGGGTGCTGCCGGACCTCCTGGGCTGTCGATCCGCCAGGCGCCTCCCGAACTCGCCCGCACGTGCTGTCCCAACCCGTGAATCAAGCCAGAAAGTACTGAAAGCGGAGAACTGGGCGGAGATACGTAGGCTGCACCGAGTCGAGGGCGTGCCCATCAAGGAGATCTCGCGGCGGCTGGAAGCGGCCCGGACCACGGTGAGGGCCGCGCGTTGAACTTGGACCGGCCGCCGCAGAACGAACGAACCGAGCGTGGGCGGGTCCCCTGCTTGACCTGACGCCCGGTCAAGGGCGCTGCAACTGAGCGATCAACGCCCCCGGCATCTCGACGCCGCTGCTCACCGACCGGCTCAGTGCAGGCGGGATCTCCAGCCCGCAGGCCAGGGGGCGTCAACCGAGAGTGATGGTGGGGTCGGTCCGAGCGGGCTCCGATCGCTGCCCGCGCGCCTTCTTGTGGTTGGTCTGGCTCCTGTCGCCACCGTAGTGGGCGAGCAGCCGCGGGTTCATGACTCGGCGCCACAGAGGGGGGAGCCAGGCGAGGATGATCATCGCCGCGTAGCCGGCGGGAAGCTGCGGGGCCTCGTCGAAGTGTCGCAGGGTCTGGTAGCGGCGCAGAGGGTTGGCGTGGTGGTCGGAATGCCGCTGGAGCTGGAAGAGGAAGAGGTTGCTGACCGCGTTGTTGCTGTTCCAGCTGTGCCGGGGGGCGACCCGCTCGTAGCGACCGTCCGGGCGTCGCCGGCGCAGCAGACCGTAGTGCTCGAGGTAGTTGACCGATTCCAGCAGGCAGATACCGAGCGCCGCCTGCAGCAGCAGATAGGGCAGCACCACGAGGCCGAACGCTGTGCTGAGGGCCGCGAAAACAGCCACGGACAGGGCCCAGGCGGACAGGACGTCATTGTGCCTGCTCCACGTACGTCGCCCCCGGCGCTGAAGGCGGCGCCGCTCCAGCGACCAGGCGGACCCCAGACTGCCGACAACTGTCCGGGGCAGAAAGGCCCAGAAGCTTTCGCCCATCTGGGAGCTGGCGGGATCCTCCGGTGTCGCGACGCGCACGTGGTGACCGTGGTTGTGCTCGACGTAGAAGTGCCCATAGCAGCTTTGGGCCAGTGCCAGGCGGCTGAGCCGGCGCTCCACCTGCTCCCTCCTGTGACCGAGTTCGTGGGCCGTGTTGATGGCCACGCCCGCCACCACCCCGGTGGTTGCAGCAAGTCCGAACGAGCCGAAGGCGCCGAGGCCACCGCCGGACCACTGCGCACACGCCCAGACCAAGGACGCGAACTGCAGCGGCAGATACAGATACGTGCACCAGCGGTAGTAGCGGTCCCCTTCTAGGCGCTCCACAACCGCCTCGGGCGGGTTCTTCCCGTCCGCACCGGTCACCAGATCGAACAACGGCACCAGCACGAAGGCGAAGAGAGGTCCCCACCACCAGAACACCGTCGCCCCGGTGAGGTGCACCAGGGCTCCTGCCTGCCAGGGCAGGGTCGGAACGGCGAGTGCCAAAGGCCACCACAGACGTTTGGGATCCCGCCAGGGAACGCCATCGGCAACGTGGCTCATCGCACCCACTCCTTCATCTGAAATCCGCGTGCTTCCGTCTCCCCCCGGGGGGGGTCGGAAGCACGCGGTGGGGGGACCTCAGACTGGCAGGCGACCGAA
Organism: Streptomyces sp. NPDC127038; assembly: GCF_042725875.1. NCBI lineage: Bacteria > Bacillati > Actinomycetota > Actinomycetes > Kitasatosporales > Streptomycetaceae > Streptomyces > Streptomyces sp. NPDC127038. The sequence goes on from NZ_JBHXDQ010000006.1 coordinate 164,212, forward strand.
CGGCTGACAAAGTCGGCACAGTGTAAATATTCTGACTATCTGTCAGAGATATGGGAAGGGCGGAGCGGATGCAACACACAACCGGGTGGCAAGCTCTGTCGACCGCCCCTTGCCGCGGAGAACGGATGAGACCGAGTGCGGGTGGCCGGCCTCACCCAACGCGCCGAGGTCTCCCCCCATCCACCATCAGCCGGGCCGGTGAGGAACCGGTCGGGCTCCCGGTGCACCAGGGCTTGTCCTATTCCAGGGGTGGCGGAGGGCCGGCGCGCCGAGGTCGCCGACCTCCTGATGCGCCTCAGCGAAGCCGGTCGAGGGCAGACCTCGGGTGCCGGACAGGCAGGCACTGTGCGGGATCCTCTACGTCCTGCACACCGGCATCCAAGGGGAGTACTTGCCTCAGAAGCTGGGCTTCGGGTCGGTCATGACGTGCTGGCGGCGTCTGGCCGCCTGGAACGATGCCGGCGTCCGGGACCAACTGCACGTGCTGCTGCTGGAGAAGCTACGGTCGAAGGACCACCAGCTGGACTGGGCGGTGATCGACTCCTCCCACGTCAGGGCCGCTCGCCGGGACCCAAAAGCGGGCCCAGCCTGGTCGACCGAGCGCGGCCGGCAGCAAGCACCACCTCATCGTCGACGGGCAGGACATCCCGCTCGCGGTGTCACTGACCGGCGGGAACCGCAACGACGTCACCCAGCCCCTGCCACTGCTCGACAAGATCCCGCCCGTCGCGGGCCGCGTCGGCAGGCCACCCAGGCGCCCCGACGCGTTGCTGGCCGACCGCGGCTACGACCACGACGAGTACCGGCGCCTGCTTTGGGCCCGCGGGATCCGACCGGTGATCGCGAAGCGCGGCGAGCCCCACGGCACCGGCCTGGGCATCTTCCGCGACGTCATGGAGCGCACGATCGCCTGGCTGCACGGCTTTCGCCGTCTGCGTATCCGCTGGGAACGACGCGACGACGTCCACGAAGCATTCCTCGGACTCGCCGTCTCACCCATCGCCACGTCCAACGGCTCAGTTAGGAACAGCGTTGAGGGCGGCGCTCAGGTCGACGGGTGTGGAGGTGGGGTTGGGCGGTGGATTGAGGACAACCTGGGGCTGACCAGGCACCGGCGCCGGTGGGGTCAAGTCGCTCTTGGGCAGCTTGGGCGGGGTGGTCTGGTTGAAGACGGTGGTGTCGAAGTCGACGAGGCCGGTCTTCTCCATCACGGTGATGTGGTCGAGCACCGTGTTGTTCGCCTGGTCAGCCAGGGCGCGGACCAGCGTGTTCTTGGTGGTTGAGCGGATCTTGGCGATCGCGTTGAAGATGGAGCCGTGGGTCATCCGCAGGATGTTGGCAAAGTCGGTGTCGAACTGCCGCCCCGACTCGGCCTGTAGCTGGGTGACGAAGCCCTGCTGCTGAGGGCTGGCCACGTTGGGCAGCGTGATGTTCAGCATCGGCGCGATCTTGCGGCAGCTGGCGTCGAGGGCGGCATGCCCGTCGACGAGGTGCTGGCTGGCGGTCTTGACGGCCGGGCTCTGTCCCTTTTGCAGGCCGATCAAACCGAGCGGGTGCTCCCACAGGCCGGCTGCGCGTACCTTGACCACGAAGTCGCGTTCGCCCTCTGTCAGCGGCCCCCATTGCGTGTTGGCGATGATGCGGTCGTTCGACGTCGAGGCGTTGTCCAGGCCCAGCATCGCCGGGTAGACGAGGGCGGCGAGTGTCAGGGTCAGAGCACCACCCACGAAGAGTGTTCCCATCACATTTCGCGAAGACTGCACCATTCCTCCTGCCTGTGGTTTGTCCGTCGGCGCCGCCCGGAGGCAGACGAACGGAAGTACGCGCAAGAGGCCGTTCGGACTCAACGAACGGCGCGGCCGGCAAGGCAACGCCGGTCACGTGGATGCTCGCGGTCAGTGCAGGCCGGCGGCTACGGCCCGGCCCCGGCCACCGCGACCACAGAGCAGGGCCGCGCGGCAAGCCACCCTGTCAGGGCCCGGGGAGCGCCCACGGCCCGGGTTGCTCAGGTGGCCGCGCGGTCCGGCTGTAGACAGGACGGCATACAGGATGGACGCGCAGGCATGGACTCGCTTGGTGCTCACAGGGAATCGACACCCACATGATCACCAGTGGCCATGCCTGTTCTGCATCCACAACCGCGTGAGCCAGACCGAAGGCGGCAAAAAGCACTGCGGGCCGCGCCGACCGGCGCCCTGGACCCTACGGCGGCAGACCGTCTCCCGCTCTCCTTCGTCACGGCCGGCCGTGCCCTCAGCACCACTACCCCAGCACCCCGCCCCGGCCACCCGCAACTGCTCCGCCACCAGTAGCTTTACCCAAAAAAGCCGAGTTCAGCAGTATGTTCGACTTGCTCTGCTTCGAGGCGCATTGGGCCCGCTGCCGTGGATGCGGGGCGGATGGTCTGTCGCACGGGCAGATCGCGGTGCGGCATATGCCGATTTCCGAACTGAGCTACGAAGTACGCCGTGATCTGCCCTGAGGACGCTACGGCAGCGAGTAGTGTCATTCCTTGTGAATCGACTCGTAATCGATTACGGCGAGGGCTACGCTTCGGCGCCGTGCCCTGTGTGGCGCACGCTGCGCAGGATCGGACCGTGCGATTCGTGAACGCGTATCTTCTGCCGACACCGGTAGTTGGCCGTTTCCGGTACCCGACGTCCTCGGGTACGCCAGCCGAATGGAGCAGTAGCCGTGACGACGCCCCCTGGAGGCGATCCGTACAGGACATACCGTCCTCCGCCGTCCACGGCTCAAGATCCTCGATTCCAAGCAGCAACGGGCGGCCGAGCCAAGCCCTCCGCCCTCGTTCGGCCCTACTCCATGACTGGAGGCCGCACCCGCCCGAGCCACCACCTCGCCATCGAGGCGTTGGTCAGCACCAGAACAGACCTCTGGGAGCCTCATGGCCAAACGCCGGAGGCGTATCGGATCTGCGTTCTCTGCCAAGAGGTCAAGTCGGTCGCGGAAATCTCCGCACACCTTGGCGTCCCGCTGGGAGTCGCCCGAATCCTCGTGGCGGATCTCGCGGAGGCGAGGCTCGTGACGGTGCAACAACCCCGCGGGGACGACTCCCATGGGGGAAGGCCCGACGTGACGCTCCTCGAAAAGGTGCTCAGCGGCCTTCGGAAACTCTAGGACGACCCGCGATACCGGCCGGCTGACGGCTGCGTCCTGCTCCGCCATCGGTGCGGCGACTGTGTCCGGGATCCCAGACGCTCGTCGGCGAGCACTTGCTTGGCGTACTTCACGGTGCCCATGACGTCCCGGTCGAACTGCTCCAGGACACCTTGCCACCCTTGTACGAATGTTCTTCTTCGCCGTGCCGGTGCTACGCGGTCGGAGTGGACGGGCGGATTCGCCACGCGTCCAGCATCGGGCGCACGCCGCGAACGCGCAGTCCCATGCACAGCGTCGTTCAACGCGAGGTCAAGGGACAGCCAATTCGGGATGCACGCCAGCGACGAACGGGGGTATCCGCTCGCCTATAGGAACGAGCACACAGGGAGGGGTCGTGGCGGACGGTGGGGTCGCGGAAGCGAGACCGACGGCAACGCATACGAAGGGCGCCGAACAGGCGCAGCGGGAAGAGTCCGGGGCCGAGCGGGCCGACCGGCAGTGGAACGAACTGATGCAGGAGATCCGGGTCGCGCAGACCGGCGTACAGATTCTCTTCGGCTTCCTGCTGAGCGTGGCGTTCACCCCGGCTTTCGGGCACCTGTCGCACGCGGACCGGTTCATCTACATCACCACGGTCGTCCTCGGCGCGACGGCGACCGGCGCCCTCATCGCGCCCGTCCCCTTCCACCGGATAATCTCCGGCCGCAGCATCAAGGCGCAGGCGGTGCGCTGGGCGGCACGGCTCATCTTCCTCGGCCTGGCGCTGCTGGTCGCCACGCTCACCTCCGCCCTGTTCCTGATCCTCCGGGTGGCCACGCACGACGGCTTCGTGCCCTGGCTGGTGGGCACGGTGGTGGCCTGGTACCTCGCGTGCTGGGTCGCGCTGCCGCTGTGGGCACGGCACCGGTACACCACGGTGTTGAAGGAGCCCGCCGGCTGACGGGACCCGGCCGCCGACGACGGCTTACCGGGACTCTTGCAGAGCCCTGGCGTTCACGCTGGGGTTGACATCCTCGCCCTTTAGAGCGGGGAGGATGTCAATGACTCGTCCCACCATCCGGCGAAGCGATCCGGTCGGACGTCGGCCAGACGTAGGGCAGATTGTCAGGAACATCCGAGAAGAACGGGCTGTAGATCTCAGGTGCTTTGCGCATCAGCGCCGACTGGTGGCTGCGATGGAAAGCGGGGTCTCCCAGCCACGGGGGCAGCTCCCCGGCGTCTGCAAGCTGTTCCTGGGCCCGCACCACGGTGTCGGGATGATGCTGGCTGAAGTCGGTGACGAGGGTCGCAGCGCATGTGTCGGCATGCCCATCCGCCACCCACACGGCGCACACGTCCAGGCCGTAACGGACCAGGGCCTCCTCATAGCCGGTCCACATCTGGACGGCGGGATGGTGCCGCCATCCGTAGCCGGGTACTGTCAGGCCGCGCAGCACCTGCAGAGCCTCGACCCGCTGTTTGCCCAGACGCGCCTGATCCAAGACTGCGGCGGATTGCGTGAAATCGGGATAGGGGAGAAAGGTCTGCACCCATGCACACCTACCATGGCTGACCTGCTTTCACACGGGTCAGTGGTGGTGCAACGGTCTACGTTTCGAGAGTTGGCCGCTGAGCGAGGACCTACGCTTCTGTCGGGGCTCTTGCAAGTTCTACCGCGGGCAAGGCCGCCTGCCGCATCATCGTCCTCGAACGCCGGCTCGATGAGGAGCAGCGCATCACCGCCGAAGACCGCCGTGCCGCGGCCCGGCACGCAAGTGCGCTGGAATAGACCTCTTTAGACGGGGCACCCGAAGACCTGCCTGACGATGCTCGGTGCTGAGCGGGCGTCAGACGTCATACGTAGGGTGCGTTCGCCGCATGGCGGACTCAGCCGTCACGCGTCACCCGCGTTTGGGGAGAGGGCTACCATGATCCTTCCGGCGGAAAGAGAACTGCGCGCGGTGCTGACCCGCTTTGCGGAGACACGGATTGAACATGATGTCCGTCCCACCGGTCGTACCAGCCGTGCACTGGACGACGCCACGTACACGCTGTGCGTGATGACCGGGGCCCGGACCATCGAGCAGGCCCTGCCTGCGGCAGACGCCCTGTTGGAGCAATACAGCACTGACCGTTATGGTGCCACGCGGCCGCAGGACAGGGCGGCCGCCTGACCTTTCTTGACGTCCCCGAGGCCCGGTAGAAGGGTTCGTGCTGTCCAACGACGGCACGAACCCGACGTCACGCGTGGCTGCCCACTCAAGCCCGAGTGCGGCGAGCTTGTCCCTGTGAACTTGGCGCGCCTGCTCATGCTGTTGGAGAGGAAGACACCCAGCTTCACCGCATACTCCCGGCCGCCGGCCACGATCCGCTCTTCGCGGCCTCCTGGAAACGGTGACGAAGCCTGTGCGCGTCCCCCAGAGGCGTCGTGGACGGCTTTGCGAGTGCTTCCGGCTCGGGAGCCACGGGGACGACGTCGGCACATGGGGTCAGGTGGTGGGCGGAGTGCCGGGAGCGGCCTGCCAGGCTTCGGTCAGGCTGCCGTGGATGGGGAACACGCTGTGGGCGCCGGTGATGGTGAGCAGGCGCATCATCTGCTGGGTCGGTGCGGCCAGGATGAGCTCGCCGCCGGAGTGCTGAGCGCGGCGGCGTAGGCGGATGAGGGTGTTGAGGCCGGAGGAGTCGCAGAAGGTGACGCCGGTCAGATTCAGGATCACGGTGGGGTGGTGGTTGAGGGCCTCGTCCACGGTGTGCTCCAGGATGGAGGCGGTGTTCAGGTCGAGAGGCCCTGCCACGGTGAGGGCAGTGGCTTGGCTGTGGGTGCCGGCTGTGTCGATGCGCAGGAGGGAGTTCATGGCCGACTGCTCCCGTCCGTGGTTGAGGTGAGCGGTCGATCGCGGTCCAGCAGTCCGGTCAGGGCCGCCGCTGGTTCGGTGTTCTCGGTGGTGGGGCCCAGCCATTCACACATCAGCACGGTGGCGTCGTCCTGGAGGTGGCCGTCGTGGTAGTCGAGGACGGCCTTGATGAGGCGGCGCAGGGTCTCGGGGACGGGCAGACCGTCGGCGTGGTGGCGGACGAGGAGATCGGTGAAGCGTTCCAGGCCGAATTCGCTGTCGTCGGCACTGCGGGCTTCGGTGATGCCGTCGGTGTAGAGGACGATGCGGTCACCCGGTTGCAACTGTTCGTGGCACACGATGCTGGGAAGTCCCAGGTCAGTGCCCATGGGATGAGCCGGGGGGCACGTGAGGTGGCTGCTCCAGCGGTTGCCGCGGATGATGATCGGCGGGTGGTGGCCGCGGTTGACCCAGCTCAGGACCCCGGTGCGGGTGTCGAGGGTGGCGAGGATGCCGGTGACGTAGCGGCGCTGGTGATACTGGTCGATCAGGGCGGTTTCCACGGCTTCCCCCTTGGCGGCGAGGCCGGCGCCCTGGCGGCGGGCCTGGCGGCATGCACCGAGCGCGAGGGCTCCGCACAGTCCCGCTGCGTTGTCGTGACCCATGGCGTCGAAGATCGTCAGGTGCACCAAAGGACCGTCGAGGGCGTACTCGTACACATCACCGCTGACCCGGTAGGCCGGCTCCAGCGACGCCGAGATCACGATGCGCCCGTCGGCGTAGGTGCTCGGCGGCATCAGGTTCCACGCCATCTCCGCCCCGATGTTCAGCGGCTCCGTCCGCGTCAGCTTCGCGAGCGTGTCACTGGAAGTCCGCTTCGAAACGATCAGCAACGCCAGGAGCGCGGCGAGACGGTCGGCGTCCTCACGGGCACGAGCATCGTCGTACACGGAGCGCACGCGCAGCACTCCAATGCGCTCGGTGCCGTCCACGATGGGCAGCCACCAGTCGATGCCGACCGCCTCGTTCAGGGAAGAAGAGGTCAGCCAGCCGTACTGGTAGGCCCGCCCCGGGGTGGTGCCCTCGATGCGGATGTCCTGTGCGGTGTCCGGCGGGGCCCCGTTCGGGCCGGCCAGCAGGTGCAGCTCCCGGTGCTCCAGATCGGTCACGTAGATGAGCAGGTCGGTGAAGCCCGCGGCCCGGGCATGCTCGCCAGCCTTTTCCGGCAGCGCGTCCAGCGGCATCAGATGGCTGGCGTCCAGCAGGCTGGCGAGCATCGCCCGCCCGCCTGCCTCACGGTCCATGTCCATGGTCTTCCCTCCTCTGCTGCAAAATGTCCGAGTGCCCGTCCGTGCCGGTTATCCACTTCGGCCGCAGCACAGCAAGACCGGACACCAGCACAGTCCAGGCCCCCGCTGTCGCTCAAGCGCGGCGTTTTGCAGTAGGCCGGGTGTTGGCGTACTGCGCTCGTGGCCGCCTCTGGACGAGCTGCCGACCTGCCGGTTCACCAAGGCCGTCGGCCTCGGACACCGAGGATTGGCCCGACTTCACGGAAGGCGGAAGGCGTGCCAGAACCCCAGAACGGACAGCAGACACTCACCGCTTCGGGAGCGCCTGGGAGGCTGCTGTTCGAATTCCGCGGTGGGGCGAGCCTGAGCGTGAGATCTTCCCGGGCGGGGTGCAGATCGCGCTGTCGCCCTGCCCGAGACTGGTTCTCCTAGTTGGCCAGGCTGAAGTCGCCGCCGACCGGGATCGGCGATCCTATTCGATCGTGCTCGTACTGCTCTGACTGTGGTTTCCGCCGGTTCGAAGCTATTTGCTCCGGGACCCGTTTCGATCTTCCGAGCCCAGCGGAAGAAGGCGCAGAGCATGGGTTCCCATCGCGCGACCCGCGAGGGGTCCGCTATCCCCGGCAGGCCCACGGTCAGGGTGCCGCCGCCTCGGTCGGTGTCAGTCGTGCTGGCGCCTCGGTCACCGTCATGTCAGGCCCCTCCCAGGATCCAGGCCCCGTACCGCTGGCTGCTGGAGGCCGACAACAGTGCGGCCACCCGCATGGGTCCATTCGCAACGGGTGCCGGACTCCTCTCGCCCCCCCAGACGCCTCGCGGCGGGGCACCGCGCGAGGGTCGTGCAGCTGTGAAGCGATGTTTTATGGCGGGCGGGACATGTGTCCGTGGTGAAAGGGCACTCGTGGTGGGTATGGAGGCCATTCAGGCGTACGCCACCGTTCGAAGCAGGCTTTGGGCAAGCCCCGCACCACGGCTGGCCGAGGGAAGGCACCGACGTAGCGGACGGCGCCGGGGCCGGTGGCATCGCAGGCTGCTGGCCTACCGCGGGGTCGACCTCATGCTGTCTCCCTCTCCGGAAGACGCGGGCGAGGAGTGTCTCCTGCTGGTGCACATCCGCAGGGTGATCGGGCGCGTGACCTATCGAGCGTGCAGCAGGTGCGCAGAGGGCGTGATCACCGACGTCGTCCTGGAGGAACCGTTCCGCGACTGCGGGCTGGGCACCAGGGCCCTGTCACATCTGCGTTCCCTCTATCCCGACATCACCTGGCGCACCACGCTGGACACTCGCCTCACACGCACTCTGCTGCGCCGAATGCGCGTTCCCAAGGCGACTGCGGGCGGGAGTTGTTCCCACATCCGGTGAAGTGTTACGGCGCGTGCGGTGGTTGGTGAAGCCGGCGGCATCACGGCAGTCGTGCCCGGACGGGAGGACAGCCCGCCTGCATGCCGCTTGTTGGCGAAGCGTATTCGGCGGCGTTCAATCCTCCCTCAGCGGCTGCCATTCCGGTGACTGCGCGAGTACTCCGAACCGTGGAGTTCAAGAGAAAAGCGATCTGGGCTCGAACAGGGGTGCACTGCGGGGTCGGGGCAGGGCCGCTACAGGCAATGAGGCAGCAGACGCGGGACATGCAACGTGAGCCAGGCGCTGCCGAGGCCGATCAGGGCACCGGCGGCGACATCGGTGGGGTAATGGGCGCCCGACTGCACTCGCTCGACGGCCAGCAGGGTGGCGGGCACCGCGCAGAGGGCGCCCGCCGACGGCCACATGGGCGCGATAGTGGCTGTGAAGGCCACGGCGGCCGCGGTGTGACCCGAGGGGAAGGAGGAGGAGTCGGGCCGGTCCTCGACTTCATCGTGCTCGATCCACTCTTTGGGCGGGCGGGGCCGGTCGACGAGCGGCTTGCACACCCCGTTGGACACCAGTTGCGCGACGGCGAGCGCGGCAAGCCCCGAGACGGCGGACCTGCGCCCGCGGGGTCCGCCGACCGCCGTCATGACCGCCGCGGCGCCGCACCACAGCTTGCTGCTCTCCGCCGTCTCCTCCACCGCCGACAGCAGCCGGCCGATGGCCGGTGGAATGCGGGCGGCAGCCCGCTGCGTCAGACACCGGTCTGCATCACTCAACGCCGCTATCAATCTCATGAGCTGCGGATTTCCCGGATAATCCAATACATACCCATCCGGCCCCCGGCAGTCATCAGGTTTCCTTCGTGGATACCCCGGCCTTCAGGCCGGGGAGGAAACCCTGCTGCGGAGCAGGGCAGGGAAAGCCGGTTCGCCCTTGGGCGGACCGGCGTTGTCGGTGGTGGCCGTTAGGTTGGTCGCGTGTATCTGCGGTATTCCTTCCGGCTCGAGCCGACGCCGGGCCAGTGCATCGCGCTGGCGCGTACGTTCGGTTGTGCCCGGGTGGTCTACAACGATGCGCTGGCCGCGAGGAAGGCCGCCTACCGGGCGGACAGGTCGCGGATCGCGACGGGTGTGCTGGCGAAGCGGGTGATCACCGATGCGAAGAAGACGCCCGAGCGGGCGTGGCTGGCGGAGGTGTCGGTGGACGCCTTGCAGTCCTCTCTTCGTGATCTCGATACGGCGTACGCGAATTTTTTCGCGTCGGTGTCGGGGAAGCGGCCAGGGCGCCGTATGGGGCTTCCGGTGTTCAAGTCGAAGAAGGACAGCCGGCAGGCCGTGCGTTTCTCCAGGAACGGGTTCCGGCTGCGGGACAACGGGCGGCTGAACCTCGCGAAGATCGGGGACGTCCGGGTCCGCTGGTCCCGGGAGCTGCCTTCCGCTCCCTCCTCGGTGACCGTGATCAAGGATCCGTCGGGCCGGTACTTCGCGAGCTTCGTCGTTCAGGTCGAGCCCGAGCCGCTCGCGCCCGTCACGTCCGAGGTCGGCATCGACCTGGGGCTGACCCTCCCCCAGACTCCGTCCGGGGGGACCCCCATCGCCGTTCTCTCCGACGGCGAGGTGATCGACAATCCGCGCTTCCTGCGGCGTGCCGAGCGTCGGCTGAACAAGGCGCAGCGGGCGTTGAGCCGCAAGGCGAAGGGGTCGAGGAACCGGGCCAAGGCCCGGTTGAAGGTCGCCCGTGCGCATGCCCGGGTGGCCGATGCGCGCAGGAACTGGTGTCACCAGAGTGCTTCGAGGCTGGTCCGCGACAACCAAGCGGTCTACCTCGAAGACCTGGCGGTGTCCGGTCTGGCCCGCACGCGCCTCGCCAAGTCCGTGCACGACGCCGCGTGGGGCATGTTCCGCCGCGTGCTGGAGGAGAAGGCGGCCCGCTACGGCCGGCACGTGGGCATCGTTTCCCGCTGGCTGCCCTCCTCCCGGACATGCTCGGTCTGCTGGGTCGTGGACGGGAAGAAGCCGCTGCACGTGCGTATCTGGCGGTGCGAAGGCTGCGGTACTGAGCATGATCGTGACCTCAATGCGTCGCAAGTGATCCTCGCCGCCGGGCAGGCGGAGAGGCTAAACGCCCCTGGAGGGCCGGTCAGTCCAGGAGTGGAAATCCCACGCCAGGCACGGCCCGTTGAACGGGGAACCCACCCGAAGGCCCAGCCGGTCACCACCGGCAGCCAGGCGGGAATCCCCGCCCTTTAGGGCGGGGAGGATGTCAATCTTCGCCTTCGTCCAGGCGGCGCAGGTCTTCCTCGTCCCATTTCCGGGTGTCGCGGGGCTGCGTGTAGGGCTCTGTCCCGGGCGCCATGCCGCCGGCGAGGGCTCGCTGGCGTACGGCTTCGGCGTCGAACTCCAGGCCGAGGAGGATGGCCAGGTTGCTGATCCACAGCCACACCAGGAAGACAATGACGCCTGCCATAGTGCCGTAGGTCTTGTTGTAGGAGGCGAAGTTGGCGACGTAGAAGGCGAACCCGGCGGAGGCGATCAGCCAGATGACCAGTGCGAGGAAGCTGCCTGGGGTGATCCACCTGAAGCCCTTCACCTTCGCGTTCGGGCAGGCCCAGTACAGGATCGCGATCATGATGGTGACGAGGACGATCAGGACGGGCCATTTGGCGATCGACCACACCGTCAGCGCGCTGTCTCCGATGCCCAGCGCGGTGCCGGCCTGGCGGGCGATGCCGCCGGTGAAGACCACGATCAGTGCGCTGACGCCGGCCAGGACCATCAGGACGATGGTCACGCCGACACGTACTGGCAGGATCTTCCAGGCCGGGCGGCCCTCGGGCATGTCGTAGACGGCGTTCGCGGCGCGTATGAACGCCGCGACGTAACCGGACGCGGACCATATGGCCACGACGAGGCCGACGATGGCGACGATGGAGCCGAGGCCTGCGTTGCCCTGCAGTTGTGCCACGGCGCGGGTGAGGATGTCGCGAGCCGGACCGGGGGCGAGCTGCTTGAGGTTGACCAGGACTCTGTCCGTGGTCGATTTGCCGGTGATGCCCAGCAGGGAGACCAGGGCCAGCAGGGCGGGAAACAGCGCGAGTACCCCGTAGTAGGTCAGGGCGGCGGCCCGGTCGGTCAGCTCGTCCTTCTTGAACTCCCGCAGACTCCCGGAAAGGACCTTGCCCCACGCCTGCTTGGGCAGCTCGGTCGGACTGTCCGGGGCCCGCTCTTCCACCTCGGGCCCGGGCCCGGCCTCCTCGGGAGGCGGCACGTCGTCGACGCCGTTTTGTTCTTTCCGACCTGGAAGACTGAATTTCGCCATGCGCACCGGGTACCCCGGTTCGCGTCGGTGAGCAGTGGCCCGCGGGGGTGGGTCCAAACCATGCCCGAGGTTGCCTCAGGCCTGGGCCTGCCCGCCCCCGAGCCGACGGTTATACAGACCGCCCCTGCCCAGCCCAGTCCCCACTCGTACCGCAGGGCTCCACCGCGACGCCATCGGTTTTTCTTCCGCTGGCGCAGCAGCGGCCAGCGAGCGAGGTCTCCCAGTGTCGCTAGTTCAGAGAATCGGAATCGCTCATCACCTGGGCCGCAATCACCTTGATGACCAGGCGCATCACCCGCCGAAGCTCTCGCAGGAGCGGACAGCCGGCCTCCCTCGAGGCCCACCACGACCGATCCGATCGGCACTGACGGTCAGCAGTGCCACCGAGAAGTCACCGGGCCCTCAAGTCAGCCCCATTCTCGCACCACCACGACGACTTCATCAGCGCAACCGGCAACATCGAGACCGGTGTCCTGTTGCCCAGAAACCCCAGGTCGCGTTGCCGGACGGCATAGCCAGAGCCCCCTGCGGCCACCAGGCCGGCACGCTCTGTTCGACGGGTCTGTAGTGTGCGGCAATGACAAGAAGCGAGCGGGTCGCGGAGCAGTTGGAATGGTACTGGCACAAGAACCTGCGGCCGCGGCTGGACGGTCTTACCGACCAGGAGTACTTCTGGGAGCCGGTGCGCGGCTGCTGGAGCATCCACGCAAGATCAGGGATGGAAAACAGGGTCCTGCACGTCAACAGGGAGCTGATCCATCACGGCGCCGAAATTTCCCTGCTGCGCGACCTCTACCGCTGGCGGGACGGAGCCGCACCGCACCGAATATGAGCCGGGTGCGGTGCCAAGCAGCAGTCGACCAGCCGCCCCCGTCACCCAGACCTCGCTTCGAACTCTGAGCTGGGAAAACCCCCAGGCGCCGCAGGTGGTTATGTCATGCCCAGCTCAGAAATAGGCACTCAGCGAAACACTCCTAGGCGGAACCCGCACCTCATACCTCGTCCGACTCCAACTCGCCGCGTGACGACAAGATCACACCCGCCGGTTCACTCATGAATGCCCGGGCTTTCTGCATGAGTCCAGGTAAGCGCGCCGGACTCCGGCCCCTTCATCGTCCACCAGCCCTGCCTGGTCCGGCAGTTCAAGCACTCGGGCGCAGTGCTCGCACAGCCTGGTGTCGCCCTCGGACGGGACGGCCGGCCTGCTCCCGCACGCCTTGCACACGCCTGAGCGTCGGTTCTGGGCGGGTGGCTGTCGTTCCTCCATCAGTCAACTCCCGTTCGATCCAAGCGGTTACCTACGTAGGAACAGGGGGAATCCGGATCGAGGCCCGGGTTCCGGGGTCAAGGGTGAAGAAGCGTCTTGACCATGGCGTCCTCCTTGGCCTGGAACATCGCGTACGCCTTGGGGCCGTCCTCGAGTGGCATGTCGTGGGTCTTGAAGGAGTCCACGCCGAGCGGATCGGCGTCGGTGAGCAGTGGCAGGATGTCCTCGACCCAGCGCCACACGTTGGCCTGGCCCATCCGTAGCTGGATCTGCTTGTCGAACATGGTCAGCAGCGGCATGGGGCTGGCCGCTCCGCCGTACACGCCGGAGACGGAGACCGTGCCCCCGCGCCGTACGAGCTGTATGGCTGCGTGCAGGGCGGTCAGCCGGTCCACTCCGGCCCGCTCCATGAGCGGCTGCGCGACGCTGTCCGGCAGCAGGGTGGTGACCCACTGGGCGGCCTTGGCGAACGGTGCTCCGTGAGCCTCCATGCCGACGGCGTCGATGACCGCGTCGGTTCCTCGCCCCTCGGTCAACTCTTTTACAAAGTCGGTCAGTTCAGTGCCTCCGCGCCGGGCGTCGAAGCACGTGACGCCGTGTGCGGAGGCGCGGGTGAGCCGGTCGGCGACCGGGTCGATCCCGATGACCAGGCCGGCCCCGCGGTGCTGTGCGATCCGGGCCGCCATGTCACCGATCGGGCCGAGCCCCAGGACGGTCACCGTGCCGCCTTCGGGGATGTCGGCGTATTCGACCGCCTGCCAGGCTGTCGGCAGGACGTCGGACAGATAGACGAAGCGGTCGTCCGGCGGTCCGTCCGGGACCTTGATGGGCAGCTTGTTGCCGAAGGGGACCCGCAGCAGTTCGGCCTGGCCGCCCGGGACCTGGCCGTAGAGCTTGGTGTACCCGAAGAGCGAGGCACCGGTGCCGCGTTCACGGACCTGCGTGGTCTCGCACTGCGAGTGCAGCCCGCGGTCGCACATGTAGCAGTCGCGGCACGACACATTGAAGGGGATCACGACGCGGTCGCCCGCTGTGAGGGCGTGGACCTCGGGCCCGACATCCTCGACCACGCCCATGGGCTCGTGTCCCAGGATGTCGCCGGGGTCCAGATAGGGACCGAACAACTCGTAGAGATGAAGGTCGGATCCGCAGATTCCGCTCGATGTGATCCGTACGATCACGTCGTCGGGCTTCTCGATCTGCGGGTCGGGCACGGTCTCCACCCGGACGTCCCTCTTGCCGTGCCAGGTCAGTGCGCGCATGAGTGCTCCTTCTGTCGCAGGGTTCGGCCCCGGTCAGGGTCAGGCGCTGGTCGGCGGGCCCGGGATCTGCTGGTTGTAGCGGCGTGCGGCCCGGTCGTTGAGGCCGCTGCCCAGCTTGCGTATCTTTTCCGTCCAGGTGGAGGCGGACCTGTCGATGTCGTGGCCCTGCTGGATGCCGTGCCCGATCGCGTCGGCATCGCCGGGGGTGGCCGGGGGAGCGGGCAGGAGCCGGGCGGCGAGCCCGCTGAGCCGGGTGACCATGGCCGGTGCCACCCCGTGTGCCACCGCCGCGGCATGCGCGGCGGGAGTCAGCACTACGCGGGTCCTGCGCCTCTCCAGGGCCCGTACGATGCGCTCCGCCGCACGGTCGGCGTCCATCGAGACGATGGGCGCCCCGGAGAGGGCCGAGAACCAGGCGAACTCCCGGGACGAGCGTCCGCCGAACTCGGCCTGAAGATGCGAGCCGGTGCGCATCAGACCTGGATGTACGGTCGTGACGCTGAGGTTCTCTCCGGCCGTCTCGGCCCGCAGGCCCTCGCCCAGCGTTCCCACGGCGGCCTTGGCGCACGAGTACGGCAGCAGATGGGGTACGGCGAGCAGCCCGCCGACCGAGCCGATGAGACACAGCCGGCCTCCGGCCTCGCTCGCGCGCAGTGACGGGAGTGCCGCCATGGCCGTGTTCACGGCGCCGCCGAAGATGGTGTCCATGGCGTCCTCGAAGGCTCCGCTGTCGAGCGACGCCACGGGGGCCACCTGGATGACACCGGCGTTGGCGACGACGATGTCCAGCCTGCCGTGCCGGGCCTCCGTCTGCCGGACCACTGAGTCCACGGCCTGCCGGTCACGGACGTCGCACACCGCGGTGGAGAACGTCTTGCTGGTCCTTTCCTCTGCCCATGCGGCTCCGCGGCGCAGTTCGGCCTCGTCGCGGGCCGCCATCGTGACCAGGCAGCCGCGCTGGGCCAGCCGTGCGGACAGCAGCAGCCCCAGGCCCCTGGATCCGCCCGTGACCAGGGCCGAGAGGCCCATCAGTTCCGACCGGCGTGGAGTCGATGTCACTTTCGTCACCTCGCTGTTGGGGAGGCTGCCAGGGAGATCCGGCATCAGCCGGAGCCGCCGCTGCCGAACGACCCGCTCGACCCGGACCCCCAGCGCGGCCGCTCCTGTCGGTCGCTGCGCCTGCTGCCGGAACCGCCGAGCTGGTGCGGGGTGAGGCGCTCGCCCTCGTTCGCGGCGCGGGGCACCTCGTTCGGCTCCCTGATCTCCGAGGTCTCGTGCGCGGGCCCCGATTGCGGAAGCCTGGGCTGCTCGTGCGCCTTGGGCGGGCCCGGCTCGCGACGGCGTGCCCGGATGCCGAGCCCCACGGCCCACACCAGGGCTCCCGCGATGACGAGGCCGCCCAGCAGGGCGCCCAGCGTCCCGACCACGGCGTTCGAGAGCGCAACGCTCCAGTGTTCGTGGTTCATGCCGGCCGAGTACCCACACTCGTGAGGCGCAGACTCCGGATCCTCGGGCAGTGCTCCTGCGGATCGCCGGACTCGACCAGATCTTCTCCGTCGTCCAAGGAGAGGGCGCGGTACGGGCGGCGGCGGGACCCCGGCCCCGTCTTCGGGCGGAGACGCTGAACACCCAGCCGGATTCCTGGCCCGGCCCCGTTCGGCACGCTCGCACCCGGGTACCCGCCCGCAAGCGTGCCCCCATCCGCCGCGAAAGGACCCCATGAGCATCCACCGTGCTTCGGCACTCACCCGCTGGCGGCACTGGCGTTCGCATCCCGTGCTGCGCATTCCGGGCCGTGCCGACGACGTGGAGAACGCCAACCGCAGGTTCCTGCTGTACGGCGTTCTTCCCTTGTGGTTCGTTCCCGCCGTCGCCGACTGGGTGATGCACCGCCGCTCGGACATCGAGCACACCAGTGGGGTACGTGAGTCCGCGGTGCACGCGTTGATGATGACCGAGGCCGGCATCCCGGTCGTCGCGGGACTGACCGCCAAGATCAATCCGCTGGTCCTGTCGCTGATGGGCGGAGCGGCCGCGGCGCATGGAGCCACCGCGCTGTGGGATGTGTCGCTGGCCACCGGCAAACGCGAGGTGCGGCCTGTAGAGCAGCACATTCACAGCTTCCTCGAAGTATTGCCGGTGACAGCCGCCGCGTTCACCGCATGCCTGCACTGGGACCAGGTCCGCGCAACCTTCAGCGGAGGCGGCCAGGCGGACGACTGGAAGCTCGTCCCCAAGGAACGCCCGCTGTCGGCCGGTTACCTCACGGCGCTCGCCGCCGGCGTAGGCCTGTGCGTCGCCCTTCCGTACGCGGAGGAGATGATCCGCTGCCTGCATGCCCGCCGACAGCACGACGGAGCACGAAGCCGCGCTTAATCGACAGACCGGCGTCGTCACCCCGGGCACCGCACAGGAGCTGGACGGACGCGCGCCCGAGCACCTCGCGCCGTGGTGGGACTGCGAGGACAACGGCTGGCACACCCCGCGGTGGTGGCGGCGACTGTGGGAGTCCTCGGGGAAGGCGGACGTCGACCGTGCGGACCTCCTCCCGGACGGCGCGGCGAACGCGCTCGCCTGGGAGGAGGTGGTCCTCGCGGCCGACCCCGAGCGAGGCTCGCCCCGCGTCGCCGCGATGCTGCGGGCGGATGCGGTCCGGACGCTGGGATTCGCCCGGACCCTCGAAAGCCGGAAACGGCAGCAGCAGGGGAGTGGCTGCGACGGCGGGTGCCGCCTCGTAGGCTGCGGCTATGCCCCAGACCCCGACGCCCCACGACGCCTTCGACCTGCTCATGGCCGGTAACCAGCGCTTCGTCTCAGGCAGCCCCGAGCATCCGAACCAGGACGCCACCCGCCGCACCGAGATCGCACCGTCCCAGCAGCCCTTCGCCGTGCTGTTCGGGTGCTCCGACTCCCGGCTGGCTGCCGAGATCATCTTCGACCGCGGCCTGGGCGACCTGTTCGTGGTCCGCACCGCCGGGCACGTCGCCGGTACCGAAGTCCTCGGGTCCGTAGAGTTCGGCGTGAGCGTCCTCAATGCGCCGCTGGTCGTGGTCCTCGGCCATGACTCGTGCGGCGCGGTTGCCGCGGCCTGCTCCGCCCTGGAGAACGGGCGGACGCCGGGCGGCTTCGTCCGGGACGTTGTCGAACGGGTGACCCCGAGCGTGCTGGCAGCCCGCGCCGCCGGACGCGACACGGCCGAAGAAATCCTGGCCGAGCACATCGAGCACACCGTGGACCTGCTGCTGGAACGCTCCCGTGTCCTGGCCGACGCGGTGGCTGCCGGCCGCCTCGCCGTGGTGGGGCTGTCCTACCGGCTGTCCGACGGCAGCGCCCAGCTGGTCGCCACCCGCGGCCTCGACGCGCCGGTTCCCACCGCGTCCTGACAGCCCGGGCCGTGGCCACTCACGCGGAGGGCCGGGGCCCCGCAGCCCGGCGAAGCCGGTTGGCAACCGCCAGCCCCAGCCCCTCTTCCACCGGCAGGGACGCGACGATGAGGTCGCACCCGGCACCCGGACACCGCTTGCAGACGAGACCGCGACCGGGTGCCCCAGCACCGCTTCGAGGTCCTCACGCGTCACCCCGCCCGGTCGCAGGATGCCCGGCATCCCGCCCATGACGTCGACGATGGTCGACTCGACGCCGACCTGGCAGGAGCCGCCCTCCAGGACGAAATCGACGGCGTCTCCGAGCTCCGCCCGGAGATCGTCCGCGGTCGTGGGGCTGACCGAGCCGAAGCGGTCGGCGGACGGGGCCGTGACCCCGCCGCCGAAGACCGACACCAGCGCGAGAGCCACAGGATGGTCGGGCACCCGCACGGCGACCGTCTCCAGACCGCCAGTGGCTTCGAGCGGCACGCGACGGCCGCGTCGCAGGACCAGGGTCAACGGCCCGCGCGCAGGCGGTGGCATCGCTTGCCTGACCCGACCCGGGTAGGCCCGGTGCCCGACGGACCGGGTATCTGTTGGCCGTCCGGGCACAAGAGAGGTCATGCACGGACAACATGCGCGTCCCGCCAGCAGCAGCGTGTTCGGCCTGGCCACCGAAGCCCAGACATCGCCCTCCTGCCGCAGCGGCACCAACCACTCACACCGCAGTCGGATCTCGGGCCGCGTGCGCCGGCGTCTCCTCGCCTACCGGGCGATCGACTTCCTGTCCACGCACATCCCCGACAGTGCCGGACCCGGAGAGGAATGTCTCCTCCTCGTCCACATCCGACAGGTCGTGGGCCAGGTCCACTACCGGCTCTGCCTCGACTGTGCCCAGGGCGTCATCACCGCCGTCGTCATCGACCAGCGCTTCTACAGCACCGGTCTGAGCACCCGGGCGCTGTCCCACTTGCGCTCTCGCCACCCGGGACTTGCCTGGCGCAGCACGCTACGCAAGCGCGCCACCCGTGCTCTCCTGCGCCGGATGCGGATTCCCACCTCTGCCGTGCCCTGTCCGCACTTTCCGGACGCCCCTCTGGCTTGAGCCCGATGCGAACCAGCGAGCAACCCGCGCGGCAGTCACAGCGGCCCGGTGAGACGTCTACCGGGCATGGGTGGGACATGGCAGGGCAGCAGGGGTGAGGAGCGTCGGACCGGCTGTGCCCTTGGTGGCGCCCATCTACGTCAGGGGCCTTTGAAGGGGTGAGTGAGAAGGTGAAGGGTTTCCGCAGCTTCATTCTGCGCGGCAACGTGGTCGACTTGGCCGTCGGCATCGTCATCGGAGCGGCGTTCACCGCCGTCGTCAACGGCTTCGTCGGCGCCTTTTTGACACCGCTCGTGGGGCTGGCCACCGGGGCCACCGGCGACATGAGCCACAAGACCTTCACCGCAGGCGCCACCAAGTTCCCCTACGGAGCCTTCATCAACGCGACGATCAGTTTCCTCCTCCTCGCCAGCGCCCTGTACTTCCTCGTCGTACTCCCGATCAACAAGCTGCACGAACGCCTCGCCCCCCACAACGACGTCCAGGCCCCCAAGCGGGACTGCCCCGAATGCCTCAGCCCCGTACCCGCCCAAGCCCGCCGCTGCGCCTCTTGCACCGTGGCCCTGCCCGCGATACCCGCCCAGGCCGGGGAGACGACCCAGCGCGCCGGATAACCGGCCTCCCAACGCTTCCCGTGGCGCACTCTCACCGCCTGCCTGTTGAGCAGCCCGTTGCACCATGCGGCGGCTAACGCCCGCCAGGAGATATCCACCCGGGCACCCAGACGGGCCGCTTCCACCGCGATCGCACCGCTGCCGGTACAGAGATCCAGGACCTCGGTGCGACCGTTGACCCGCCTCGGTGCAACGCCTTCCTCAGCCCGGTGTCTGCTTGCGGGCGGTAGACCCCTGGCAGGATCCAACAGCGGAGCCCGCCAGGGGCGGGCGCGGGGGCGAACGCGGCGGTCATCACGATGTCTGTCGCCGGCCCGATGCCTTCCACGGCCGTTCGGTGAGTGGCTGACGGGTTCGTGGGCTGCCGGCCGCCGTGGCGACCATGCCGTGAGTCTTGAGGTGCGGTTGCTGAGGGTTCGGCTCCGAACGTGCTTCAGGGATGGCGGTCAGGCCGACCTGGAGCCAGCGATGCCGCACGAGTACCCCTGACCCCCGGTCTTGACGAAGGTGATCTGCTGACGAGAGGCAGGCGTCGGCCTCGACGGACTCGCGCCGTCAGTGGTGCCTGCCCGTCGGCTGCTGCGTTTCCACCTACGGACGCCTGCCTCGGTACTCGTCCGCCCGTCCACGGGAGGGCGGAGGCCAAGTCCCCGGACAGCGCGACGGTCCGGGATGAACACTCGCACTCTGGGAACCCGGCCTCGGCCAGCCGTCTACGAGAGAACGGGACCGTGGCCCGTTCCGACCGAGGAGCCCACCTGTCATGCGCGCACTCTCACTCGTCTGTTCACTCAACGCGTCACCCGCGTCCTCCAGCAGCCAGCTGCTCGCCGAGCAGATCATGACGGAACTTCGTGATCTCGGAGTCGAGGGGGACGTGGCGCGGGTGGCGGACTTCGATGTCCGACCGGGAGTGGAGGTGGATACAGGTGACGGCGATCAGTGGCCCCAGCTGCGCGAACGAGTACTGCGGGCGGACATTCTCGTCCTCGCCACACCGATCTGGCTGGGGCATCCGTCGAGCATCTGCCAGCGCGTACTGGAGCGCCTGGACGCTGAACTCTCCGAGACGGACGACCAGGGGCGCATGCTCACCTACGACAAGGTCGCCGCCGTCGCGGTTGTCGGCAACGAGGACGGCGCCCACAAGGTGAGCGCGGACGTCTTCCAGGGCCTTAACGACATCGGCTTCTCCCTGGCGCCCGGAGCGGTCACCTACTGGGTCGGCGAGGCCCAGCAGGGGACCGATTACCAGGACCTCAAAGAGACTCCCGAGGCGGTGAAGAAGACGACGCGCACGCTGGCGGTCAACGCGGTTCACCTCGCGCGCCGGTTGAAGGACCACCCGTATCCGCCCAGCTGAATCACCGCGACCACAGCCCGATCGTGGATGCTTCTTCTGTCCTCAGCAGCCCTTCTGCGTGAAGGTCCAGTGACCGCCAGGCGCAGACGATGTACCCATGGGTGCACGGAATGCGGTGACGGAGGCATCACTCGACGTGGCCCCCGGCCGAGCCCCGGCCGGGGAGCCGCTCAGTGCAGGATGCTGACGGCCCGGGCGATGACCAGGAGTGACGTCAGGAGAGCCGCCACGCTTTGGACGCTCATCAACAGCTTCGCGCGAGTGGAGAGCGGCATCGTGTCCGTCGGGCTGAAGGCCGTCGAGTTGGTCACCGAGATGTACAGGTAGTCGACAAGGGTCGGGACCCAGTCGGAGACTTTGCTGGACCCGTCGGCGACTTCCTCCACCGCGTCGTCGTTCTCGTCCTGCGAGAACCGGAAGTCGGCCAGGGGCAGGTCACCGCGCGGGGTCTGGGTGCGGGCGACGGGGCCGCCGCGGTCGAGTTCCCAGTACGCGAGCCCGAACGCGATGATGTTGGTCAGCCACACCTGCAGGGCCGCGACCAGCAAGGAGGGTCCGTCCTTCACCCCGGCATGGACCAGCTGGTGGATCAGGATGCCGAGCGCGGTGAGATTGCCGATGGCGATGAGCAGGACGAGAGCCAGCGACAGGAACCGAAAGGCTTTTGTCTGCCGGGTGAGTCTTTTGGGGTTGATGGCGATGAGCGGCACCAGCAACAGGAGTTCCAGAACCGGCAGCACGTAGCGGGGGGCGACGAGGAGCCGCTGGGGCAGTGCCACATACAGCGCGATGGCGATGAGCGTGGCAGCAGCGGCCGGCAGCCGCGCTTCACCGCGGCGCTCGTGCCTCGGATGTCTGATCCGGGCGGCGGCGCGGCTTTTCACCATGGGCTCCTTCTGGTGGCGACGGGGCCGTCAAAGGGTGCTCCCGTCAGTCAGGGGCAGGCCCGCGAGCGAAGCTCCACCCAGGGGTGATCGACTACCCCGCACGGAGCAGTGCAAGCAGGAGCCCGCGTTTGCCCAAGTCTCCGGTGCGGTTCGCCGGCGTTCACGACGGTGGTCTGCCATACGCCCACAGCGCGGGCCTTCCAGGGCCACTACGTGTTGACTACCTTGAATCGCAGGAATGCGGCCGGTGCTCCGCGGGCATGAAGCTGCCCTTCCCCCGCCGGAATGATCAGTGTGCCGACGACGAGGCGCCACGGCATGATCGCGCGCCTGTGCGCCACCGGAGGAAGTCTGCCCTGGACCCGAGGCGCAGCGGCGCGCGCCGGACGCACTGACCGACCTCCCGGCCCCGGCCTCGCCGTAGCCCCCGACATCCTCGACCTCTACACGTTCACCCCGTCCCGACGCGTCCGCCACGAACTCGAAGACTGACCAGCTGCACCGGCTGCGCACCGCACTTGGGCGTGGGAGGTCCGCTCGGCGCAGGCCCGTGCGGAGCGGCCCGTAACGGCCGGAGGCCGCATTACTGCTCCGATCCGAGAGGTGGTGGAACGGACAACGACCTGCACCGTCACCGTCGCTGTCCCTGCGCCGCCGTGTCCGGTGGTCAGGATGAACGGGCAGCCGTACACGCTGCCCGTGGCTGTGCCTGCCTGACAGCGCCCGGCCGCGGACTGGTTGGCGGTCAGGGCGGGGAGCCGGCCGGGACATCCGCCGCCCCGCCCTGCGGGATGAGGTTGTCCTGGTATGCAGGCGCTCCTTTCGAATCCTGCGTGATGCGCAACATGGCGAGCGCGGTCTTGGGATCGTTGTCCGCCAGGTCGCACACCTTGGTCTCGATGCGGATCGCGGAGCGGGCCCGCATCACCGATGAGATGCAGCTGGGAAAGAGGCTGTGGGAACTGGCGGGGCGTCTCTGCCCGCCCCCGGATCAGCCGCCGATGGCCGGCCACCCGCCTGCGGAGTGCACAGCAACCATGTCGACTTGAACCAAAATTCGAACACGTGCACTAATAGGGGGATGGAGTCCGCGCCCTTCCCCGACGACCTGGTCCAGCTACAGACTGCCTGGAACCGCACCTACACGGCCCTCGCCGTGCCCCGTCCGGCCGGGCAGACGGCGCTGCGGCGGCGTCTGCTGGCATTGTCGGTGCGGTTGTGGTGGCATCCGTTCTGGTCGCAGCCGGGGCGCGGGGCGGGGGCGCGGGTGGAGTTGCGCAATCGGGTCCAGGCCTGGGGTGGACAGTGAACCGGCGCCCTGCGCGCCTGACCGAGCGGGAGGAGCAGATCCTGCGCACCATCCGCCTGTCCGCCGAGGAGTGCGGGGCCTGGCCGTCACGGAGGTCCCGTGATGCAGCGACTCTTCCGAGGATCGCAGCAAGGCATCCACCCCGGCGTCGACGGTCCAGCAGGCTCGCCGTGACTTCTTCTGGAGCGCGGCACGCAGGCGCGCCTGTCGCTTGCGGTGCCCGCTTAAGCCCCGCCGACTGCGAGGTAGCCGGTGGAGACGAGAGCAAGTAGCAGCCTGCTGCGCCCATTGCCTGCGCTGTCCGCACTTTGTCTCAAGTGCCACCGGCTCTGGCTACCGGTGGGGGTGCCCTTGGTCGGGGTCTTCCTCGGGAGTGCTCCAGCCTTCTCCACGGCGCGGAGGGTCTTCGAGCACCTGGCGCGCCTGCTTCTCCTGCTCGCGCGAGGGTACGGAAGCGGATTGTCGGCGCCGGGCGGAGTTCCGGTGCCCTACGAGGAACGCCGCCAACAGCATGGCGATGAGGACAACGCCTACCGTCAACAACCAGACCCCGCCGGAGGAGGACGCCAACAGAGTGTGCGGTTCAGTAGCCATGCCCGACGAGTGTCCATATTGCGGTCCTCTACCCGGGGCCAGGCCGGTGGAGCCATGGTCTCCCGTGGAGGCTCTGCGTCCCAGGACGCCGCAGGAAACCGCCCCGTCCCTGAGCGCGATGGTCCATCCGGCCTGTCCCGCGTCGCGTCCGAAGGACGAGCGGTCGCCCCGGGAGAGTGCGGACCGGCTTGCCACGGATCAATCGACTGCTCCGTCCTCGCGCCCTTGACCACGCATCAGGTCGAGCGGATACAGATGGCTCCACAGGTGCCGGAGGTTGGCCTGCGCGGCGGCGCGTGACGCCGGGACGGCAGTGTGCCGAACGGCGACGCGCATCCGTCCGGGCCGGCCCTGTTCTTCTGGCGGACAGAAAGCGGCCACGGAACGAGGAGTTCGCCTGAGCGGGCCAAGGCGTCCGCGCCACCCTCGGCGTCGTTGCCATCGTCCTGCGACGACTGTTCCTGCGAGCGCCGCGGCGCATACGGCCGCAGCACCGCGAAGCGATGCGCTCTGCATGGTTCGCCCCGTCCTTTCACGTCACTTCCGCCTGTCCGAACGGGTCTCCGCACGGCTCGGGACATGCCTGCCCAGCGACAGCGCCGGGACCACGCGCGACTGCTTTACCTGCGCGTCCCCGTCCCCTGAGGGCAGCTGGGGAACCCGCCCCAACCTGCCGCCCGACCAGCTGGATGCGGTCGGGATTCCCGGCCTTCAGGCGCGGGAGGGTGCCGAACCCGCAAACGTCACGCTGTTCCGGTCCCATCAGCACAGACAGCGGCAGGAGCGACCGCTGGTTGTCGTCGGCCAGACGAGCAGAAGCATTCCGGAAAAAAGTGTTTGAAGTGCCGATAAGGGTCAACTCAGTGGATGTGCCGCAGCCCCATCACGGGCAGGGAAACCGAGGTCAGTCGAGTGCCTGCTGCGGCACACCACTCATGCGAGCAGGGCCGCCGTGGCCGCAGCCGCACTCCTCGCCGTGTGGCGGCGCCTCGTCGTCTCCCACCCTTATCCGGGCCCGGCCCTTCGCGGCCACCTTGGCTAGCGCCGTCCGCCTGGTGCGCCGTTGGTGCACAGCCCGAGCAATCGCGTCCAGACCTCGCGCCAGTGGCCACCGGCCGCGGTAGGACTGCGCACATCCCGCCCCTGCGTGGCCGGTCCGCGGGGCCCGGGCGGAACGCGACTTCTCCCACCGCGCGGCGGCCTCTTGTCACCAGCGGTGGTGCTGCGGGTATGAGCCACGCTCCACTGGACCCCAGGGACCAGGCTGGTCGGCGACCTCGGCTACGGCTTCCCGATGATCTCCCGGTGCGATCCAGGCCAGCGGTACGACGTGATCCACCAGTGGTTCGTTGTCGGGCCGCGTCCGCTCTCCCAGCCGCAGCAGCCAGGACCGCACGCCGTGGCCCCGGTTACGCGGCAGATGGCAGAAGGCAAGGAGGCTGCCGCGTCCCGCACCTTGGTCGCCGCCGGCAGTGGCTCGGGGACCTCGATGTAGGCGCCGTTGTCCGCGCCAGTGAGGAAGGGGCAGCCGCCGTCGAGGGAGTTGGGCCGGTAGGGGGCCACCCCGCGGTGGACGGCGGTCTGGTGCATGCCGTCACGGAGCATGTCGTTGACGGGGGAGTGGGGTCGGTTGATGGGCAGTTGGCCGAAGTTGGGGCCGCCGAGCCGGCTGATCTGGGTGTCGAGGTAGGAGAAGAGGCGGCCTTGGAGCAGGGGGTCGTTGGTGACGTCGATGCCCGGTACGAGGTGGCCGACATGGAAGGCGACCTGTTCGGTCTCGGCGAAGTAGTTCGAGGGGTTGGCGTTCAACGTGAGCAGACCGATCGGTTGGACCGGGGCCAGTTCCTCCGGCAGGCGCAGCGGGCGTTGAGCCGCAAGGCGAAGGGGTCGAGGAACCGGGCCAAGGCCCGCATCCGCGTCGCCCGTGCCCACGCCCGGGTGGCCGACGCGCGCAGAAACTGGTGCCATCAGAGTGCTTCGAGGCTGGTCCGCGACAACCAAGCGGTCTACCTCGAAGACCTGGCGGTCTGCGGCCTGGCCCGCACTCGCCTCGCCAAGTCTGTGCACGACGCCGCCTGGGGCATGTTCCGCCGGGTGCTGGAGGACAAGGCGGCCCGCTGTGGCCGGCACATCGGCATCGTTTCCCGCTGGCTCCCCTCCTCCCGAACATGCTCGCTCTGCTGGGTCGTGGACGGCAAGAAGCCACTGCACGTGCGTATCTGGCGGTGCGAGGGCTGCGGTACCGAACATGATCGTGACCTCAACGCGTCGCGAGTGATCCTCGCCGCCGGGCAGGCGGAGAGGCTAAACGCCCCTGGAGGGCCGGTCAGTCCCGGAGTGGAAATCCCACGCCGGGCACGGCCCGTTGAACGGGGAACCCACCCGAAGGCCCAGCCGGTCACCACCGGCAGCCAGGCGGGAATCCCCGCCCGTTAGGACGGGGAGGATGTCAACTCACGCAAGGGCGCCCCCAACATCAACGGCCTGGGCAAACTCCGCTACGTCGTCGAACAGACCTTCGCCCTGCTCCACCAGTTCAAGTGCCTCGCCGTCTGCTGGGAACGCCGAACCGAACTCCACGACGCCTTCGTCTCCCTGGCCTGCAGCCTCATCTGCTGGAGACGCCTCAAGAAGGTCCGCAGCAGTTCAGAAGGGCAGCGGATCGGAGCTGAGTGACTCGGTGTACCCCAGGGACCACCGCCCAGGAACGGCGGCGCAGATCGCATCCAAATCGGCGCGGGTCCGGCCCCGGACGTGAAGCCAGCTGTGGGCGCCCAGGCCATCTTGGCGCAGCAGCCTGCCCGGGGCAGAGAACCAACGTACAGGGAATTCCTCCGGACCCGTCCACATTGGATAGTCCGGCAGTTGGACCCGCTGAAAGTGTTCGGGCACCGCACCAAGTAGGTCCGCGGGCAGCTCGCACGCGTTGTACAGCCGTCCTCCGCTGCCGAACAGCGCCTCGCTCAGTACGAGTTCGACACAGGCCAAGGACACCCGGTCCAAGAACGGCACCCAGCCGTGCCGCGCCTGAACGAGCACCGGAGGATCGTCCCGGTCAAGGTCGGTAAGGCGCACCCCCCCAGAAGGCACAGCCCTGGTTCTCACTGCGGAAGACAAGGACGCCGCCACACTCGTCATGCACGAACACCTCGTGAGGCGGCAGCAGCGGATCCTGGTTGGCGACCAGGTGGGGCCGGCTACCCACGAGCGTATAGAACTCGTGCAGCGCAGTCGGCAGGGAGCAGCCGAGCATCGCCTCCGCCTGCGCCAGCTCCGCCCTGGGCGTGCCGTCATCCTCGGCCAGCGCATCGCCCCAAGCGGCAGCAAAGCCGCGGATAAATGTCCAGGCCCGCTCCCGATCGCAAATGCCGCCGTCCAGGGCGTGGGCCACGTCGAAGCTGCCACTCATGCCACGAAACGTATCGGAAGCCCGAGCCGCATCGCCAAGAAACCATCAGGCCGCCAGAGAGAGCCGTCCTCCAGGACCAGTCCGTAGCTTGGCAGCTCGCTAGAGCGTCCCAGCATGGATCCGACGAACGCCATGCCCCGACGACACCACCAAGATCGTGTTACGAGATCTTCGGGACTGGCGGGCCTTGGCCACGGACTCCTTGAGCGCGGCCATCAGGTCGACGACTTGTGCTGGCGCCTCGGGCTCCTCGGCCGTGGGCGGTTCGCGGTTCTCCCGTTTGCCGTCGATGAGCTGCTCCACCGCTTCCGTGTACCGGTCGGTGAACTCCTCGCCCTGAAGGTCGTCGCGGGTCAGCCGGTCGATGAGCTGTTCCGCCCGATCTCGTCATCGGTGAGGTCCACCTCGTCCGGTTGCTGATGCACTGGCCGGGCAGTATGTGCCCAGCCATTTCCTGCTCGTGAGGGGTCGTCATGCGCTCCACCTACCGCGCCGCGTCATCCGTGCTGTTCGCCACCGTGTTCCTGGCGGGCTGCTCTCCGGTCGCAGCGGGCGGATCGCCCGCGTCACCGACCGGGACTTGGCCCACGAAGTCTTTGGGCACGGGCACAGGTGGCGGCGCGGACCGGGCTATCGCGGTCGGAGCCGGCCCGCAGACCACCTACACCGTCCAGAAACAGCCTCCAGCCGGAAGCTGCCACTTCCGGTACGAGCAGGGGGAGCCGCTGGAGGACCCGGCGTGCACGCCAGGGGCGATCTCGCCGGCGGTCACGCAGACGAACCTGAAGTCCACGATCTGCCGCAAGGGCGGCTACACCTCCGGCATCCGGCCCTCCACATCCGTCACGGGCAAGGAGAAGGCGCTGAACGCGGCCTCCTACGGCTATCGGGGCTCCATGCGCGATGCCGAATACGACCACCTCATCAGCCTGCAGCTCGGCGGCGACCCCAACGATCCGCGAAACCTCTGGGTCGAGCCGCCGGACCCCAGCCACAAGGCGGGCAGCGGCGTCAACAACCGCAAAGACCCGGTGGAGACGAGACTGCACACCGCGGTCTGCGCCAACAAGATCACCCTCGTGGCCGCTCAGCGCGCGATCGTCACCGACTGGACTACTGCACTCAGCGCGCTTGGCCTTGGCTGAGGCACCCGAGCAGACAGCCGCTCCGGCTGGGGCGCCACCGACGAACAGCGCGCCGGTGGCGCCGGCTTGACCGAAACCGGACTCGTTGCAGACGCCCTCAACAGCCTCCCGCTACCGGTGTCGCCCGAGAACGAGACCACCCTCTCCAGCGCCGTGGTCGGTCATGCCCGGCTCCTTCTGCCGTGCCCTTTGTAGGGCTTCGCGCGCCGCCGCTGTCAGCCGATTCCGGTGACCGAGAGTGCGGTCGTCCAGTTGTTGCGGATGGCGGAGCGGGGGGCGGAGAGAGTGATGGTGCCCTTGCACACGGCGTTCTTCAGCTTCGTCTCCACGCCGTCCTTGGTGGTCGCGGTCTTGGCTCCCGCGTACGGCTCGGGCCACAGGTTTCCCGGGTCGCGGGGAGCGCCGCCGAGTTCGAGAGGGACGAGGTGGTCCTCCTCGTAGTCGGCCATCGCGGTGTCCGCGTAGCCGTAGTCGATGATGCCCTGCGCCTTGAGCGGGTTGGTGTAGGAGGTGGGCGGCCGCACGGTGGCGGTCCAGCCGGAGACGCAGATCGTGGAGCCGATCGTCGACTGGGTGACGTCCGGGTTGTAGGGCCGGGGGTGCAGGACGCGTCGGGGAGCGGAAGGCGCGACTGGGAGCAGGTTGAGGCGAAGGCGGGCGTGGAGCCGGTGGTGATGATGAGGCCGGCGGCGGCGAGGGTGAGAGCGGAGGTGCTGGCGGCGATGCGTGTGAGGGGGCGCATGGGGTCTCCCGACGGGTCGCCCCGGCGGGGTGTCCCGGGGATGCGGACATGACAGCGCACGCGGGGGCTACGCGGGTAGAGTCCGAGAGGTGAAATCTGTGTATGCGGATAGTTGACGTCTGATCAAATGCCGTTGGTTCGCGACCGGCCGCTGAGCCACGGAAGCCGCTCGCGCCAACAACGGCACCTGGCCTCCCGGGCAACGGTATGGCCCGGCTGGACGGAGCTCCCCGGCCTGGGGACGTGGTCGGGAGCTCCGTCCAGTTGGTGGTCAGCGGTACCAGTACTTGACGCCGCGATGGTGTGAGCAGGTGCCGCGGAAGTGGACGTTGTAGGAGTAGGTGCCGTCCTTGCACTTCGCCGTTGCGCCGCGCGGGTGCGGCGAGTTGGCCGTGCAGGCACCGGTGGTGTGCCGGGCGCACGTTGCCGCTGCTGCGTCGGTCGCCACCGCAACCGGGGCGACGAGTACGCCTGCGAGCAGGGCTCCCGCGATAGCGCTGCGGAATGTGGTCAGCATCAGAGCTTCCCCCTCCAGGTTTGATCTCGGAGAGGCGATCATGGATCCGCCGGCCGGCAGTAAGCGCCCGGCGGGAGCAGCGGTCACCAGGTTGTGACGGTCGTGGCCCGCATGTAGCCGCACGTTCGATTCGGGCGAACGCACTCGCGAACATGATCAGGCCGCGTATTGCTCGGGCCTCGGCGTGAGGGACATGAGGGCTGCGCCCGGATGCACAACCTCGCCCTCGCCGGATAGATCAGTGGGCCGAGGAAGGCCTTGAGGCCTCGACCAACGCGGTCGCGCGCCGCGCGGGCGTCGGGATCGCCACCGTGTTCCGGCGCTTCCCGAGCAGGGACGACCTGATCGGCGCGGTGTTCGAGGACAAGATGGCCTCCTACACTGCGGCCGTCGAGGCCGCGCTCGCCGATCCCGATCCGTGGCTGGGCTTCTGTGGGTACGTCGAGCAGGGTGTGCCAGATGCAGGCCGACGACTGCGGGTTCGCGGGCGTGCTGACCCTGACGTTCCCGAACGCGAGTCACTGGAGAAGGAGCGCAACCGCGTCCTCGCCGCACTCAAGGAGCTGATCAAGAAGGCGAAGGCCACAGGCCGCCTGCGCCAGGACTTCGTCCACCAGGGCATCGCGATGATCCTCATGGCCGACGCCGGAGTCGTCACGGCCACGGAACAGGACGCGCCGGGCACATGGTGCCGCCGGGTCGGCTTCCTGCTCCAGTCCTTCACCGCCGAAGTGGCCAGGCCGCTCGCCGCGCACCCGGACGAGGCGATGTGCCGCGCGATGCGGCGGCCTTGAGCCCGACCGCGTCGGGGACCGCGCAGTTCCCTGGTGCGGCAGCGCGGCGGGCATACCGAGACGCTTCGGTGACTGATGAGGTCGTCGAGACGCCCGTGGCTGCTCCGCCCCCGTTTCCGGTGAGCGAGTCCGTTCTCCGACCGCGGATTGCGCGGCCGAGCAGTCCGCGCTTGTGCCGGTCGGAGCGGTCCGCGTCTCACCCCGCCATCTCACCAGTCGTGGGCCCACCCCCGCGGGGCTGGTTCGCCTCATGGATTGATGGGGAGCAGGCTGGAGGGGTGAGCGGAGCGCCGATCGTCGTGCATCGGGCGTCAGGTACGGGCGGCCGGAGGGTCATCGTGCACAGCCACGGCCGGGACCAGATCCTCGGTATCGCCTACAGCGACCACGACCTCGTCGTTTTCCTCGAAAGCGCCGGCATCGTAGAGCCCGAGGTCGTCCTGGACGATCCGGGATGGGTGGAATGGCGCGACGGCCCCCCTCACAACTTCGACGCCGCCTGAACCGGCAAGGCAAGCATGGGCCGGGGCCCCGAGGCGCACAGCGCACCGTGTATCAGTATCAGTGCCTGTTCCTGGCCCCTGAAACCGCAGGCCTTTCCAGGGGGAGGGCGGCCCAGACGGTTTTGCCGCCCGGGGCTGGGGTGATGCCCCAGGTGGTGGCGAGGTGGTCGATGATGTGCAGGCCGTGGCCGTGCGGGGTGTCCGGGCGCCAGGGCTGAGGTACTGGTCGGGCGGTGGTCTGGTCGGTGACGGCTATGGTGAGCCGGTCGCCGTCGATATCGATGCCCAGGTGGGTGACGCCGGGTGTGTG
The DNA here is from genome assembly GCF_042725875.1 of Streptomyces sp. NPDC127038. Taxonomy (NCBI): domain Bacteria; kingdom Bacillati; phylum Actinomycetota; class Actinomycetes; order Kitasatosporales; family Streptomycetaceae; genus Streptomyces; species Streptomyces sp. NPDC127038. Next base: position 195,286 of record NZ_JBHXDQ010000006.1, read on the forward strand.
CAGGTGGGCGTTGGTCAGCAGCTCGCATGCCACCAGGAGCACGTCGTCGCGCCAGCTATCGCGCCTGTCGCCGCCGGGTATCGCGTCGAGGACCTGGTGGACGCGGGACATGCCGATCTCCGCCGCCTTGCCGTTGGCAGCGGCAAGGTCGAAGTCCCAGTGATCTATGACGTGCACACCCCTTACTTCCCCCGCGTGTGCGCCCGCGGATGCCTGACGCCGGATCTACGGTTTCGCTGCCCTGGCCGCTCGTGTGGCTGAACAGATGCGGGACGGGCTGTGGGAACTGACCGCAGAGGAGGCGGCTCTGGCCCGCGCGGCAGCCGGCCGTCTCGCCGACGCGGTTGGTCCGGCCGCGGTGCAGGGGCAGCTGGCGGGTATCGAGCGGCTGCGTACGGCCATCGCGGTGATCGCGATCTCCCTGGCTCACACTCACGGTCGGCTGGCCTGGTTCCTTGCCCAGGCGGCCACCGCGCTGACTCCCGTGCTGGACTGGCGGGCCCTGGTCGCCGACGAACGGCAGGCGTTCGGCACGCGGGTTCCCGAACCCGGCGAGCTCACCGACGACGTCGTGCGCCACCTGCACACCACCCTCGCTGCCGCCCCGGACAGGGCGCTGGACAGGCATCGTCCCTAAGCTGCCACAGGCGTCCGAGAAGTCCCGGCTCCCCGAGCCCCCCGTGTGGCCAGTCCCTCGGCCACGGCATCCGCGCCCCGGTCCTGGTCCGGCACGGTGTGCCCGCCGCTACGTCTCGGGCGGCAGCCGCTTCGCCCAGGCGGCGGCACAGCGAGGCCACGGAGACCTTGAGGGTTTTGGTGGTTCCGAACCAGTTCTCGTCTCGTACCTGCGCCATCAGGGCTTCGCGAACGACGGCCACGCCCGCGTGCCCGGTGAGGACGGCGAGCAGTTCGTATTCCTTGGGCCGCAGCGCGACCTCGGCGGCGGCGAGAAGGCAGCGCCGTGCGGAGGTGCCGACGGTCAGGTCACCGACACGGATCGGCCCTTCCTCCGGATTCGAGCTGGGTGGGCGGCGGCGCTGGTGGGCACGGAGGGTGAACGACCTGACCAGGTAGCCGTCGGCTCCGGCGTCGAGGCCGGAGGTCACGGTGCCGCAGCCTGAGCTGCTTGATCGGGCGGGTGGTCCTCCCGTCACAGGGCTCGACGGGAGACGGTGAGCAGGTAGGTCCCGTAGAAGAGGGAGACGCCGGCCAGGGCGGTGAGCAGGGTGACAAGGGTGCGTAGGCGGCTCCGCGCCAGATGCAGGGCAAGCGGGAGCAGCAGAGGGAAGGCGGGCAGCAGGAACCTCGGCTTGCTCGTGAAGAAGTGGGCGCCACCGACGGCCATCACGATGAGGACCGCGCAGTACGCGAGCAGGGGCAAGGGCATCCTGTTCAGGACGCAGAAGACGAACAGCAGCAGGGAGCCGAGGACGATCGCTGCGGTCACATAGACGACGAGGGTGTCGTGCCCGACGATCAGGTGCTTGAACATGTGGGCCGTGTGGCGGCCGAAGTCGAAGCGTGAGCCCCACAGACTCTGAATGTGGAAGTAGCCGACGGGGTTGTGTGTCCTGAGCCCCACCCAGCCGATGTAGCCCAGCCAACCGAGGGGAGCCGCGACGGCGGCCGCCCAGGCGCGCGGAGCGGTGGGCGCACCGGCGTGGTGCAGCTTCCAGAGATGAGCGACGGCGCCGGTGACGATGGCGGCCGCCACGGCGAGGCCGTTGGGGCGGCACAGGCCGGCCAGTAGCGACAGTGTCCCCGCGGTCAGCCAGCGGTGGGTCAGCACTGCGTAGAGCGACCAGGCGGCGAAGGCGGTCATGAGGGGTTCGGTGTACGCCATCGTCAGGATGATCGCGTGCGGCAGCAGCGCCCACAGCGCCACGAGAATGATCCCGGCGCGTCGACCGTGCAGCAGCTCGCCGACTCCGTACACGCCCCAGGCCGCCATCAGGGCGGCACTCCATGCGATGAGCAGGGCCACGTTGACCGGGCCGAGCGGCAGCACCGTGTTCACTGCGCGGATCAGGCCTGGGAAGAGAGGGAAGAACGCCAGGTCGCTGTAGACCCAGTGGCCTCCTTGCGGGTGGATGATCAGGCCGTAACCGTACTGGGAGACGTGCCAGTACCAGTGGCCGTCCCATGCCAGGCCGAGCACGGTTCTCGGGTGCCTGCCGAGGTGCAGCGACCACAGGGCCGCCATGATCACCCCGGTCAGCCGCACGGAGACGAACAACATCAGTGCCGGCAGCGCCTTCCTCAGCTCGAAACGCCAGCGCCGCCGCTGAAGCCGTGGATCGAGTCTCAGCGACAACCGCCGCTTGAGCGCGTTGCTCGTCCTCATGAGGCTGTCGCCCATTTCGACCTTTCGCTGTGCCGTCCATCAGATCGCGATTCGCTCAACGAGAAGGCGATGCGTGTCGGGCTGCGAGTACGGTCACGGCGGACGGTACGAGGATGGTGGTGACGGTGTGCCGGTGGGCGCGTCAGCCCGCGGGCACGTGAACCTGGGGGAGTGTTCATGCGGCGCGATCTTGTCGTGCGGTGGGGGCGATGTAGGCGTACACGCCACCGTCCAGTCGGGTCAGTCTCCAGCCGCGGGCGTAGGACGGCGGGCGGGCCGCGCCGCGGGCGTAGGACGGCGACCGCATCCGCTGAGCCGCACGGGTGATGCGCGTACGGGTATCCGGCCACCACGTCGGCCTCCACCCGGGCAGTGAAGCGCCGCGCCTTCTCCCCGGGTGTGAACCGGCCCCCGATGTGCGGAGTGCTGAACTGGTGGAGCGTGTCGACGATCAAGATCGTGTGCTGGGGATGGTGGTCAGCCGGCGGCAGGCCATCCAGGAGGACGAACTTGTCGGGATCAGAGGGATGTCAGTGGGGTGGGATCTCCAGACCGGGTAGATCACCGGGCACAGCGTGGCAAGCAGATACACGCCGCCATCCGCCAGCAGCATGGAGGGCAGGCCGACCGAATCCACGTGGAACCCGCAGCCAGTCCGCCCAGCGGAGTGACCAACTGCACCGCCGGGGCGGGGACCATCGAACTCGAGAACCTGCGGGGCGCACATGCACCCAGGCAGGCGCGGTCGGCCAATGTTTCAACCGAGCTTGAAATCATTGCACGCGATCCGCGAGGTAAGCCAGCATGCCGTTGACCAGGGCTCAGTCGCACCAGGGCTTGGACGATTATGCACGGCTCAGGCGCGTGAGCGGGACCTGAGAGTACACAGGGTCAGGGACCATTGCTTCGGTGTGAGGCTGACCCCCGACTTCCACTGAGAGAGTAAGAGGACCCATGCGCATCTTCAGAAAGACCGTGGCTGTCGGCGGCACGATGTTGAGTGCCGCGGCACTTGTCATTCTCCCCACGGCGCACGCCAACGCCGCCTCGAACTGCTGGTCTGCCCAGGAGTACAAGCGGGCCCCGTATTTCGGAAAAATCTACCCGGTCTTCTACTGCAACAACCTCGCTGGCGAACCGATCCATGAATTCCCCGATCGTGGCACTGTTGTGGGGTACATGAACAGCACGACCAGCTGGTTCTTGTGTCGGGACGACTATGGCGACTTAAACGGCGAATGGAATCCCAGCCACGCCAGTCGCTGGATCTACACCTTGGCCGACAACGGCCAGTGGGGTTTCATGAACGACAAGAACATCTCCAGCGAGACTGACCCGCTCACGGAATGCTGACCAGGCCCGGGCGTGCTTAGCTACCGCCAGTATGGTCGCTTGTAATGCAATCTCTAGCCCCCGTCGGTGTCCGGCGGGGGTTTTCGTGTGCGGATACGTCCTTCGCGTTCCTCCGACACAGCCCCGACCCGCCCCGACCCACGCATCCTGATGAGAGGTCGTTTTCTCCCGTTGAGCTTCCCCCGGGATACGCCGCACTCGCGATACGGCTCGTTTGAAGTCAGCGAAAGGCAGTGGGATCCAGCCGGATCGGCGGCTGCTGCGTCCGGATGCGTATGCCCGTGACCGATTGTCTCAGCCTGCTCCGGGTCCAGTCACCGCCGAGAACACCGCCGTAGCAGACGCCACGGCGTCTGCTACGGCGGTGTAGCGGATGTGGGTGTTTAGGCGGAGCTGGTGGACGGCGACGTTTTTCTTGTTGCGATGGACTTCGACGCGCTGTGTGAACGGCTTCGGCGGACTGTGGCCGGGGACGGCCAAGGGGGCCTGCCCGGGCACCGTGAGCAGTGGTCGCTGTCCCGAGCGGCCCCGTGGGGTATGAGGTGGTCAGCAGTTGCGGACCGAGTACACCCGGTCCCAGTTGTAATCGTGTTGCGTGAGGTCCGGCGTGAACGAGAGCAGTACGTTGCCGCTCTGGCCGTAGAAGTACGACCGTACGCCGCCGGTCTGGTTGTCGAAGTAGCTGCCGTTGCCCTGCCAGTAGAACACGTTGTACAGGTTGCACGCCGACAGGTTGAACTGGCGCCACTTGCTGTTGACGGGGTTCCACACGGCCGCGCAGAGGACACCTCGCGAACAGGGGGCGACCTGGCCCGGGCTGTACTCCACGTACCCGGCGGCCGGGGCGGTCGACGGGGCGGTGGCCCGTAAGGCGGACACCTGCGAGGCGGCGGGCGCGGCAGGGAGCCGGTGCCACTGGACCGCCGCGGTGTCCTTCGCCAGGGGCGTCGCCCGGGCGGTGCCCGTGGCGAGGACGCCTCCGGCGATCAGCGCCGGCACCGCAATCACGGACAGCAGCAGTCGTTTGATACGCATCGGACGAATCTCCTCGGATCTCCGTGAGAGAACGGACTGTGCGCCGCAACTCTGCCGAGACGCCCGCCCGGGACGCACCCCTTTCAACTCCGTCTGAAACACCATCCTCTCGGTTCGCGGGCGGAGCGGTATTCCCTCGTGGGTGCAGAGCGAGAGCGGAACCCGTCTGCGGGCAAAGCGGTGCGCGAACCAAGGTGATGAATCTCGCGCGGCGGGGAAGGAAGCCTGGCAAGGCCCCCTGCTCCGACTGACCATCGGGGCGCCGGGGGAGGGCTTCAGGGGGAACGACATGCTGCGTATCCGCATGACCGCCGCCGACCTCGGACGCGTCCGGCTGGCCCGCACACCTGCGCTGATGTGGGAAACCGCCCTCAGCGTGCACTGGCTGGAACGCCGTCCACAGGGACCGGCGGGCGCGCTGTGGCTCGGTGCCGTGACGGCTCGCCCCGCCCCGGGGACCGGACTCCTGCGGCACCTCATCCCGCCGCGCGGCTACTTCCCAGACTTCCTCACTCCGTACGGCACTTCACCCGACCTCTCCGAGGCACTGGAACCGGTGCTGTGCACCTCAGCCGCGCGCCTCAGCGAAGACCTGGCCCTCCTGCCCTTACGCACCCGCTCCGCCCCGCATGTCCGCGCCCTCGCCACGGGCGACGCGACAGCCGTACGCCGCCTGGAACAGGCTCTGCGCCGCCACCACGACATTGCCGTCGCCCCGTTCCGCGCGGCTGTTCACGAGAGCGTCACCCGCGAACACGCCCGTGCGAGCGACCTGATGGTGAACGGTGGCATGGAAACCCTGCTGGCCGACCTCTCGCCGCTGCTGCGCTGGCGCGCACCGACCCTGGACGTCGCCTACCCGACGGACCGCGAACTGCGCCTGGAGGGGCGGGGTCTACTCCTCATACCGTCCTACTTCTGCCACGGCCTCCCGATCACTCTGGTATGCCAGGACACCACTCCAGTCCTGGTCTACCCGGTCGCCGTCCGTATCCCTGCGACCCCGCCCGCTCACGACCGGTCGGACCACCTCACCAGACTTTTGGGCCGCAGCCGCGCCGCCGTCCTCGAAGCCGCCGCGCAGGGCGGCAACACCAGCCAGCTTGCCCGGCTCGCCGAAATCCTCGTCTCCTCCGCCAGCCAACACCTCACCGTTCTGCGCCGAGCGGGCCTAGTCACCAGCCAGCGCCGGGCGAACGCGGTCGTCCACCGTGTCACCTCGCTGGGGGCCGACCTCCTGGCGGGCCGCCCGGCGCAGCAAGCGGCGAGGGCTCAGCGCTGGGGGTAGATGAGGCCCATCTTTGACCGCGTCCGTGTGTTGGGCCCTGAGCACCCGCACACCGTGCGCACTCGCGACGACTTGGAGACAGCTTCGGCTGCATGGCGTGCTGCACGACGGCGCCGTACCCGGCTCCGCCCCTCGCGACGCTAGGAGCTGCCCCCGCCGGCACCGCACGAAGGCACAGGCCGGCGCTGAAGTCGCGGGGAGGCTGCCCCCGATCGGGTGGTGAAGTGCCTGGCTGAAGCCTGCCGCAGGGTTGAATATCGCGGCGGCTGTTAGCTTCGCGTACGGTCCCTGACCCGAAAAGAATCCTGAGTCGCAGGCAGCCTGCCGTAAGGCCGGTGCTGGCAAAGCGGTGCGGAGGTGCCCATGACGGACAGCGGCAGTCGTTGCGACGAGGAGGGGCCGAACGGCTTCGGCCGCAGGACTCTGCTCGTGGCCGCTGCGGCGGCTTCGGTCACGGTGGCGGGTTCCCCGCGGGCCGACGCGCTCGCGGACGGCCTCCCGCCCTCCGCCGACAGCGTCAAACCGTCGGTGGCACGCCTGATGGACGTCGCCGAGCGGGACCGCGACCTGGGCTGGATCAAGGACGCACTCCAGATCGCTGTGGAGCTGGAGCTGTCTACCTTGCCGCCCTACCTCTGCGGTTGGTGGTCGGTGAAGGAACGCGGCAGCGAGGCCGCACAGCTCATCCGGCGCATCGTGGACGACGAGATGTACCACTTGGGCGTCGTCTGCAACCTACTGGTGGCGGTCGGCGGCCGACCGCGGATCAAGGAGGCGGCACCGGTCTACCCCGGCCCGCTGCCCGGCGGATTGCGCCCAGGAGTCACAGTTCGCCTGTCGGGTCTGACGAGGTCCCTCGTGCATGACGTCATGATGGCGATCGAAGCTCCCGAGACGCCCCTGGCGAGCAACGCAGGACTGACGGTCGGCGCCTTCTACGGCAAGCTGCTGGACGCCTTCCGGAGCGTAGCGCCGCGCCTGTCGACACACGGGCAACTCTCGGAACGCATCGGCACCGACAACCTGGTACCCGTGGCGGACCTCGCAGCGGTGGCGCGCTCCATCGCCATCGTCAGGGAACAGGGCGAGGGCACTGCCGCCTCACCCAACGACGCCTTCCAGGACGATCACCCCGCGCACTACTTTGCCTTCGCCGAGATTTACCAGGGCCGGCGCCTGCAGCAGAAGGGTCGTACCTGGGAGTTCACCGGCAAAGCGGTCCCCTTCCCCCACACCCGCCCGATGGCCAGGGTGCCGGCCGGCGGCTGGCCCAACCCGTCAGCACACGTGGGGCAGCTACTGGACCGCTTCGACGCCACCTACGCCACCGTCCTGGAGTCATTGGAGAATGCCTGGGCAGGCGGCGGGCAGAGCAGCCTGCACTCCGCGGTGCGAGCCATGCGCGCACTGGAGTCCACAGCCGTGAAACTCATGGACACCCCACTACCGGACGGCTCTGGAACTTACGGGCCCCAGTTCCGACCTCCACCATGCACACGCAGGCTGCCGCAGACCCCCTGAGCTCCCTTCATCCGTCCTGTATGTCCTTCGTCGACACCCGAGTTCCATGGTCGTACGGGCAGCGTGGAACTCCGCGCCGGCTTGCGGCAGACCCCCTCAGGCGAGGTAGTAGGCGAGGTCGCCGGGGTCGGAGATGCTGCGGCGGCCCTGACCCGCGGTGATGGGTGGGCGGGTCGGGATCGGAGACGAGGTTGGCGGGCGGTCGTCCAGGTAGGGCTTGTAGTCATCGAGGACCGACGGCCGGTTCTGCCACTGTCCGGTGAAAAGTTCCTCCAGTTCGGTACTGCTACGCCGTGGCGGATCAGACCGGGGTCTTCAGCGAACAGCACAACAGGCGGCAGGACGCAGGCCTGCGCAGGATGCCGACGTCGCTGAGTCCTCGTGGGCGAGTACCACCTGGTCCGCGAGGGGCCGGGCCCAGGCCGCCTGCATGCCAGCTGACTGACGGTCCGCCACGGCCACCTTTCCGCCACAGGCCCGATTGGGTGGGAGGCGTGCTGTGACTGGCCGTCCGGCCAGCCAAAAGGGGGCGGCCCCAGAGCTCGCACACTCCGAGACCGCCTGATAGGAAAGGGAGTTCCGGTGACTGACAGCGTTTCATCCGCTCACGCCTCGCTCACGCGCTGTTGGCGGCCGAGCACCGCCTGGTCAGACCTGCCCGAGGTCGATCTCCACCGAAAACGGGGCCACTACCTTGAGGACGCCGGTGAACACGTCTCCGTCCCGGTAGGTTTTCGTCGCGGGGTCGAGAACGTAGGTGTATACGAGAGGAACGCCTGTCGCGGCCTGCTCGATCCGCCAGTAGAAGCCGATGCCTGCCTTGGCGTACTGGTCAACCTTCACGATCCGGTCGGTGGTCTCCGAGCCCGGTGACACCACCTCCGCGACCAGCAGCACGTGCTCGGGGCGGGTTGGGTTAATGTCGATGGTGTCTGCCCGGTACACGACGACGTCGGGGCGGCGATTCGTGAGCGGGACGTCCTGAAGCCGGACATCGAAGTCGGTGTCGGCGTTCCACTCAGGGCCCGCGGCGGCATCCAGGGCGTTGGCCACAATCCGGGCCAGCCGGTTGTGCCGCTTGGACGCACTCGGACTCACGACGACCATCCCGTCCACGATCTCGATTCCGGCGCACTGCTCCTCGGACCACGACTCGTACTCCGCCGCCGTGATCTGCTCATGCATCCACGCCGGGGTAACCATCTCGGCCGTCATCAAGCACCTCCCGGGCACTGTGGTGCGGGCCCGATCCCGCTGGATTTAGCGTACTGGCTGCTGCCCGTCCGGCACCTCGCCGTCAGAATGCGGTGGACGCCTACGTTGCGAGGGTTCGGCTCCAGTTACTGCAGGTGATCCGGGGCATGTATCTGATGCCGCCTTTTGCGCAGGGGTGTTGACGCCTCTGGTGGTGGGGGAGTTGTCGGGTGGTGTGCTGGGGCCGGGCGGCTGGGAAGGATGGCGGTTCCGGGACGCCTGCCGCCGTCGGGCCAGGGGCGTAAAAGCCGCACCGGAAGACTACGGCGGACGGGATTCCCTCGCGTGCCAACGGTCTGGACGACGCACTGCCACGCACGCTCGACGAAGCACAGACTGCCGACCATCGTAGCGAGGCAGCCATCCGGCAGCGGCCGGATCAGACAACCGCAACGCCTTCGTGTGCATGCCGCGGCGCGCGCTGCGCCGTTTTTGCTGTGCCGGGCCGCCGGCCCTGCTACGACTTGACCGTAAACGGGGAGGGAAAGAGGGCCATGTCGGAGTACCAGCACTACCAGTTCGAGGTCGACACCCCGCTGACCGACGGGCAGCTCGCGCAGATCCGCGCACTGACGACGCGCGCGAGCCTGACCCGGCACCGCTTCGTGAACACCTACGGCTGGGGCGACTTCAAGGGTGACCCCCGACTGCTGGTGGAGACCCACTATGACGCCCACCTCTACTTCGCGAACTGGGGCACCCGACGGCTGATTCTGCGCTGGCCCTCCACCGCCCTGGCCCTGGACACCGTCCATGCGTACTGCGCCGGTGACTCGGCGGACGCCTGGGAGAGCAACGGATACGTCCTTCTCGCTCTGGAGTCCGATCCCGAGGACGACATCGAGGACTTCAACGACCTCTTCGGTATCGACGAGGATGGCTTCGACGAGGACGGGGGCCGCGACGAGCAGTGGCTGCCCTCCATCGCCCGAGGCCGCCAACAGGTCGCCGAGGGAGACCTGCGCCTCCTCTACCTCGCCTGGCTGCTGCGCGCGCACAATGGCGAACTCGCCGACGACGACCTGGAACCCGCCGTACCACCAGGGCTGGCCGACCTGCCCGAGCCCCTGGCCGACCTGGCCACGTTCCTGCGCATCGACGAGGACCTCATCGCGGCCGCCGCCCAGCACGCACCCCCGGCGCCCCGCCCCACACTCGCCGCCCACCGGGCCTGGACCGCCACCCTCGACACGCAGGAGAAGGACACCGTCCTCGCCCGGCTCATCCACGACGGCGACCCTCACCTCCTGTCTGGGCTGCGCCGCCGCTTCCTGGACAGCCGGCCGCCCGGCGACCCTGCGCCCGCACCCCGCACAGTTGCCGAACTCCTTGCCGCGGTCCCTGCCCAGACGGCGCTGCGTATCGCCCGCCAGGAGCAACGGAAGGCCAAGGAACGCGACCGGGCGGTGCGTCAGGCGCGCGAGGCCCAAGACCGCCGGCTGGCCGACCTGCAGCACGATCCCGAGGCGGCCTGGCACCGCGTGGGGGCACTCCTCTCACAGCGAGGAACCCGCCATTACCCGGAGATCGTCCGTCTCCTGGGAGATCTGGCCGCCCTCGCCGACCGGGACGCCACCACCAGCGCATTCGCGAAGCGGTACGCCCAGTTCGTCGCCACTCACCGGACAAAGAAGGCCCTGATGCGCGATCTCAGAGCCGGGGGTGCCTGCACCGCCCTCATCGCTCTCACCCCGGAAGCGGACTGAACCTCCAGCGTCGGCCCTACGGTCCACTCAGCACTCGGCCGCCGTTTCCCGGCAGCACCTCCCCAGGCCCACGCCGCCGTCGAGGGTCCGTTGGACGCCCTGCGCGCCCGCACCCGGCCCAAGGACTGCACGCCCGGCCCCACCTTCCCCTCCAAGCGGATCAGCGCGGACGCCGACCTCGCCGTCGACAGGCTGCTCCTGGACTTCAAGAACAACCGCCACCCCCCGGCCAGACCAAAGCCTAGGAGGGGCACGGCTGGACGAGGTTTCAGCTACGCATAAGGGGTGTCGCTGCGCAGGGCACTCATCTCCCGCCCGCGGGCGCCGGCGAGCAGCCACAGGTAACTAGTGAGGCTGTTTATGAGACAGCGCCCGGGGCAGGCGGGGTGGTGTGCTTCGGACCGCAGGCGCGCGCCCAGCGAAGAGATTCGCGCGGCCGCGATCTCTTGTAGCGGTCTGCACGGCACCTCTTCGCGTGGCATCTCCCATTACCCACGTTCGGCCCGCGCCCACGATTTCCGTGGACGTCCGGACGCGTCGTTCAGGACGGATCCACGTGCAGACCAGGAACCCCTCACACCGCCCGTTCCCCGACACCGCCTCCGAGGCCCAGAGCGTTCCCTCCGCTTCCGTAGACCGCAGCTACGACGACTCACCCAACACCATCGGTCTGTTCGTCCAGATGGCGGAGCTGGGCGACGGGTGGCAGCGAGACGCACTACGGGACGAACTGGTCAGCACCTGGCTGCCCATGGCCCACCGGATCGCCAGCCGGTTCCGTGACCGCGGTGAAGCCCTCGAGGACCTGCGCCAGGTCGCAGCCCTCGGCCTGGTCAAGTCCATCAACGGCTTCGACCCCACTCGAGGTGCTTTCGAGAGCTACGCGGTCCCGACCATCACCGGCGAGGTGAAACGTCACTTCAGGGACCGGATGTGGGCCGTGCGCGTCCCGCGCCGGGTCCAGGACCTGCGCAACCGCATACGCATCGCCCGTCGGGAACTGAGTCAGCGTCCCGGCGCCGCCGATCCGACCTCGGCCGAAATCGCCAAGCACACCCAACTCACGGAAGAAGAAGTAAAAGCCGGGCTCGAGGCCATGGAGAGCTTCAGCGCCCTCTCCCTCGATGCGGAGCTAGGCCCGGAAAACGACGGTCATCGCCTCGCCGACACTCTGGGCGCCACCGACTCCGCCTTCGACACGATCGTGGACCGCGAGGCAGCCAAGAAGGAATTGCACCGGCTTCCCGAGCGGGAACGGACGGTGCTGTACATGCGCTTCTTCGAAGACATGACGCAAAGCCGCATCGGCGAGAAGCTCGGCATCTCGCAGATGCACGTCTCACGCCTCATCTCCCGCAGCTGCGCCCGCGTACGCAAACACCGTGCGCTGCTCGCCCACCCTGTCGATGGTGGGTGCCAGTTCCGCGAGCAGTTGCTCGATGTGCTGGTCGCGGCCCGTGAAGGCAGAGGCCGGGGCGGGCAGCCCGGACAGTGCCAGGGTGATGGTCGGCGGAAGCTGCACGGTGATATCCCGGCCCTGGATCACCTCGTGGAAGAAGATGCCGCCGGTGATCGTGTTGCTAGTCGCGCCGACCGTGGGGTCGTCGCTCACGCTGGTCACCGCGCGGAGTCGGGTTCACTGCCGCCCGGAGTGCCGGGGGAGGACGGCGGGGTGGTGAAGGTCAGGTTGGAGAAGTCCCGGCCCTGGAGGACCGGCCCGTTCTGGGTACCGCCGCTGATGATGTTGGTCACCGCTCCGTCCCCGGTGCGCACCAGTTTGGCCTGCTCGTGCCAGACCGCAAGACGAGTGCGGAAGTCCTCGTCCACCGCAGCCCGCACCGCCAGCACCGTGCTCAGCGACTGCGCCCGGTCCTGATCGCCCGGCTCTGCGGCAAGGCGCACCAGTTCCGCCTCCCCGGAGCTGATCGCGGGGGCCTGTCCGCCGCCATCCCGGCCAAACGGGCGCCGCACCAGCGCACTCAGCCCCGCCCAAGCCTGCCGGCCGACCTCCCCGCCAGCCCCACCGGCCAGTGCCACCAGCAGCCCCACCGATACCGGATCCATCCCCCACCAACTTCGCCTTGCGCAATCAGTCACGTGCACCCAGTGACGAATGGAAGAGCTGAACGGTTCCCATCCCACGCCATACAACCCGCCCCCTCCGGGCCACGATCGGCACACGACCCAGCCGACCTGCCTGGCCGGCACCGCCAGTACATCCCTGACCGGCCGACACGCACGCTTCTCGATCTCCCCAGCGAGACCCGCAGAACCCGGGCAAGAAAGCCAGCTGGAGGCGCTCCAGATGGTGGCCCGCGAGCGGCACCATCGCGAGATCAGCCGAACTAGAGGAGCCGAGACTTACCGACTAGAGGTGCGTCGTTCGTGGTGGGGACTGTCCAATGAACGGTGTAACTCGGGTTGTTGACGTTAGTGGCGGGCTGCTGAGAGGCGGCCGTCGAAGGTGATGTCGAAGGCGTTCAGGGCGGTCTTCCACCGGCTGGTCCAGCGGGCTTGTCCCTTGCCGGTGGGGTCGAGGGACATGATCGCCATGTAGACGCATTTCAGTGCGGCCTGCTCGTTGGGGAAGTGCCCGCGCGCTTTGACCGCCCGCCGGATGCGGGCGTTGACCGACTCGATCGCGTTGGTCGTGCAGACGATCCGACGGGTCTCGGTGTCGAACCGAAGGAACGGGGTGAATTCTTCCCACGCGTTCTCCCACAGCCGGACGATCGCCGGGTATTTCTTGCCCCAGGTGTCGGCGAACTCGGCGAACCGTTCCAGGGCTGCGTCTTCGGTCGCGGCCGTGTAGACGGGCTTGAGGACCTTCGCGATCTTGTCCCAGTCCTGGCGGGCGGCATAGCGGAACGAGTTCCGCAGGAGGTGGACCACGCACGTCTGGACGATCGTGGCCGGCCAGACGGTCCCGACCGCGTCGGGCAGGCCCTTCAGGCCGTCACAGACGAGCATGAGGACATCACCCACGCCGCGATTCTTGATCTCGGTCAGGATGTGGAGCCAGTGCTTTGCGCCCTCACCGCCGTCACCGGCCCACAGGCCGAGGATTTCCCGGCGGCCCTCCGTAGTGACTGCCAGGGCCACATAGATCGGACGGTTGGCGACCGCACCGTCGCGGATTTTCACGTGGATGGCATCGATGAAGATGACCGGATAGACAGGGTCAAGAGGACGGTTCTGCCATTCGGCCATGCCCTCGAGGACCTTGTCGGTGATGGTCGAGATCGTACGGCGCGAGACGTCGCTGCCATAGACCTCGGCCAGGTGGGCCTGGACTTCACCGGTCGTCAGGCCCTTCGCGGCGAGTGAGATGACCATCTCGTCGACGCCCGTCAGACGCCGCTGCCTCTTCTTCACGATCTTCGGTTCGAACGACCCGTCCCGGTCGCGGGGGACGGCGATCTCGACGGGTCCGACCTCGGTCAGCACCGTTTTGGAGCGGGTTCCGTTGCGGGAGTTGCCGCCGTTCTTGCCCGCCGGATCATGCCGGTCATAACCGAGGTGATCAGTGACCTCGCCTTCCAGAGCCGACTCAAGGAGACGCTTGGTGAGCTGCTGCAGCAGACCTCCCTCGCCGGTCAGCTGCAGCCCTTCGGCCTGAGCGCGGCCAACCAACTCCTCGATCAGCTGGTCATCCACCGCTTTCACCACCGGCGGGACGCTGGCCTCTGAACTCTTGTCCTCAGCCGTGTTGTTACTGGTCATCAGTGCATCCTCCATGATCAGGAGTTACACCGTTCTTCTTACAGTCCCCTCTTGGGCGGTCGCGGGGATCTGCTTGGCTTCAGATCGAGGGGCATCAACTGCCCGTCCGGCGGGCGGAACGCATGGAAGTGCTCACTGTATGACTTCGAGATGCGGATGGTCGAATGACGTCGGGCAGACGTAGATCTGCATGTTGTAGCCCTTGCCGACGTTCACCAACGGCGCATTGGCAGGGGTGCGCAGCCCGGCGGGACCGGGCGACTCCTCAAGGTCTTCCAGAGGGGTCCAGCTGTAGTTTTGGCCGTTGCCTTCGCCGGAGGCGATGGTGAGCAGGGGTTTGGGCGGGGCGTTGCAGGTGTCGCAGTGCATGGGGGTGGGGTCGCAGAAGTTCCAGGAGCCCCAACCGCCGATCTTCCAACCAGGGGCGACCGAGAGCTCGTACTGATAGTAGGTGCCGCCCAAGCCTTCGTCCGGGTCCTCCTCCTGCTCTTCCCCCGGTGCCCGGTCCTCGGTGTCCGTCTCTTGCTCTTCTCCCCAGGCGTAGAGGCGGTCGGCGAGATCCGCCGGGAGTTCGTGCGGTGCTGGGTACTCGGTGACGACCTCGGGGTGCAGGACACAGGGCTCGGGAACGTAGTTGCCGTAGTGCTCGACGTCTGCGGGTTCCGGAGGGTCGGTGAGCAGGTTGCCGACGCCCGCGGCGTTCCGCCATACGAGGCGGGCCGCGGGAAGCCCGTTGTGGTGGTCGAGGGGGCACCACAAGACTTGCAGAAGGTCGGCTCCCTCCGGGCCCGCGAGTCCCGGAACGTCGCGGAGGTAGAGCTGGGAGACCGGCAGCAGGGCATTCGGCTCGGTATGGGCCGGATGCCCTGCCTGGAGCAGACCTTCGGCTACATCGTGGGCGGCGCCGTCGTCATCGAGAGCGTCTTCTCCTACCCGGGCATTGGCCTGGCCGTCATGGACGCCATCAGCAGCCGCGACTACCCAACCCTGCAAGGCGCCTTCCTGCTGCTGACAGCCGCCGTGATCGTCGCCAACCTGATCGCCGACCTCCTCTATCCCAAGCTCGACCCGCGTGTGGGAGCCGCCTCGTGAGCGCACCAGCCCCGACCCAAACAGCCCCCACCACCCCAGCGTCGCCGACGCCCGCGCGTCGTCGCCGGCCTGTCCGTGACGCCCTGTTGCACACTCTCTACGGGCGCATCGGTCTCGTCCTGCTCGGCCTGCTGCTGATCGTGTCCCTCTTCGGGCCGCTGCTCGAACCGCACGGCACCAACAGTGCAGTTGGGGACCCGTTCCAAGCCCCCTCCACGCGCTTTCCGCTCGGCCTGGACGACGGCGGCGTCGACATGCTCAGCCAGCTCATCGCCGGCGCACACGTCTCCCTGATCGTCGGCCTCACCGCGGCCGCCGCCGCGGTCCTGATCGGCGGCGCCGTCGGCATGATCTCCGGATACGTCGGCGGCCGCACCGAGGGCATCCTCATGCGGATCACCGACTACTTCCTGACCCTGCCCGACGTCCCGTTGATGATCGTGGCCGCTGCCCTGTTCGGCCGGAACCTCACCAACGTCGTGATCATCATCGCCGCGATCTACTGGACCAGCACCGCCCGCATGGTGCGCGCCGAAGTCAAGTCGCTGCGCGAACGACCCCACATCCAGCGCGTGCGCTCTCTTGGCGCCAGCCACGGCCGGATCCTGCGCCACCACATCCTGCCGGGCATCGCCCCCCTGCTGGCCGCGAACGTAGTACTGATGATCTCCACAGCGATCTTCGCCGAGAGCTACGTATCCTTCCTCGGCCTCGGCGACCCCAACGCCATCACCTGGGGCGGCCTCATCGAGGCCGCCTCCACCTCCAGCGCCGTCCTGCGCGGAGCCTGGTGGGCCATCGTCCCGCCCGGCCTGTGCATCACACTCGCCGTCGTCGCCTGCTCCATGGTCGGCCAGACCATCGAGGACGCGCTCAACCCCCGCCTGGGAGTCGGCCACCTGTCGGTGCGCACCTTCGGCGTCCTGCCCCTGGCCCGATTCAAGGAGAAGCGATGACCCCCACCTCGACGCAGCCGCAGGAGGCAAAAGGCACAGCGGTGACCACCCCCGTCCTCGAAGTCAAAGATCTCCACGTCAGGTTCGAGCAGGCGGCCGGCGAGCCAGTCACCGTGCTGCACGGGATCGACCTAGCCGTACACGCCGGCCAGCGTCTGGGCCTCGTCGGCGAATCGGGCAGCGGCAAGTCCACCGTCTCCCTCACCTGCATGGGACTGCTGCCCGCCAACACCACCGTCGCCGGGAGCGTTCTCCTCAACGGCACCGACATTCTGATGGGCGGTGAACGCTCCATCCGGCCCCACCGGTGGAAGGACATCGCGATGGTCTTCCAGGGAGCTATGGCCGCCTTCAACCCGGTGCGCACCATCGGCAAGCAGGTCGCCGAACCGATGCTGCTGCACCGCACCCAGCCCCACCGCAAAGCCGCCCGCGCCCACACCGAGCATCTCCTGGACCTGGTCGGGCTCACCCCCAGCGTTGCGGACCGCTACCCCCACGAACTGTCCGGCGGCATGCGCCAGCGCGCGGTCATCGCCATGGCGCTCGCCTGCGAGCCCAAGGTACTGCTCGCCGACGAGCCCACGACCGCCCTCGACGTTATCGTGCAGGCACAGATCGCCGACCTTCTCGTCGACCTCACCGACCGTCTCGGGCTGGGGCTCGTTCTCGTCTCCCACGACCTGCCGTTGGTGAGCCAGTACTGCGAACACCTCACCGTCATGCGCCACGGTCGAGTCATCGTGCAGGGCCCCAGCGCACGTCTGCGTACCGATCCCGTCCACCCCTACACCCGCCAGTTGTTCGACGCCTCCGAGGAAGCCGCCCGATGACCCACGCCGCACCAGCCGAGGCACCCTGCCCGCTCGAACTGCGCGACGTCTGCGTCAGCTTCGCTCCACAGCGCCGCACCCTCCTGCGCCGCTCCCACACAGCCGAGCCACTCCGCGCGGTCGACCAGGTCAGCCTGCGCCTGGAACACGGAAAGGCACTAGCTCTGGTCGGCGGATCCGGCTCGGGCAAGAGCACCACGGCCGCCGTCGCCGCCCGCATGCTCACGTGCGACAGCGGCACCGTGCTGCACGCCGGTGAAGACGTCACCCACCTCAGCGGAGCCGCGCTGCGCGCCCGACGGCGTCACATCCAGACCGTCTACCAGGACCCCTTCGCCAGCCTGCCCACCCGCTTCACCGTGCGCCGGATCGTCGAGGAAGGTCTCCTCATCCACAAGATCGGTGCCGGCGCCGGTGAGCGGGAGGACCGTATCGTCCGCGCCCTCGAACGCGCCCACGTGCCCACTGCCCTGCTGGACCGGCTGCCCCGCCAGTTGTCCGGCGGCCAGCGCCAGCGCGTAGCCATCGCCGCCGCCCTGGTCCTGGAGCCGGCCGTCCTCATCGCCGACGAACCCGTCTCCATGCTGGACGTCTCCATGCGGGCCGGCATCATGCAACTCTTCGACGACCTGCGCAGCACCGGCACCGCCCTGCTGCTGATCACCCACGACCTGCCGGCCGCAGCCCGCCACGCCGACACCATCGCCGTCCTCCAGCAGGGCCGCATCGTCGAGGAAGGCGACGCCCGCACCGTCCTGAGCAAGCCCGCCCACCCCTACACACGGGCCCTTCTCGAAGCCACCCCCACCGCGGCTTCCCGCCCCTGAGGGGCATCCCCAAGCCCCACCTGTATAGGTTGCTGACTGTGCCCACCAGGAAAGTAGAAGTACGCCGCGAACAGATCCTCCACGCGACGATCGAGGTACTGCGCGAACACGGTTTCGCCAAGGCGCGTGTCAAGCACGTCGCCGAGCAACTCGGCATCAGCTACACCCTCGTCTACTACCACTTCCCCACCCGGGAAAAGCTCCTGGCGGACACCTTCACCTTTCTCGCCGAAGACGAAGCCGTCGCCATGCGCCGCATCGCCGAAGGCGACGGCAACGCCATCGAGAAAATGCGCGCTGCCATCAGCCCGATCACGGACGATCGCCCCACCACTCGCTGGATCCCTCTCATGGAGGGCTGGGTTGCCGCGCTGCGTGTCCAGGAAGTCAGATCGGGACAGATCCGCTACCTGCATCGGTGGCTCGACTCCTTCCAGCGCATCATTGAACAAGGCAACCAAGAGGGCTCGTTCCACTGCGCTTCCCCCGAAGCATCAGCCTGGCGCATCAATGCGCTGCTCGACGGAGTGTGCGTGCAACTTGCCAGCCATGACGGGGCCCTGCCGTGCAAGACCGCCTATTCGCGCATGTGGGACGGCATCGCCCTTGAACTCGGCTGCCCCACCCAGACACTGGCACCACAGGCCAGATAAGGGTCGGTCGGATGTGTCGATTTAACTAGATTCACACTCCACCGAAGCGTGATGCCTGACCGCTCAGCGCCCGCCATCGTGATCGGCCGACGGGTCTGGTGCAGGGTTGGGTGACAGGTCAACCTGTCACC
>NZ_JBHXDQ010000007.1:0-190833 GCF_042725875.1 Streptomyces sp. NPDC127038
GTTCCCCACCCTCGGGTGGGGAACGCCGCCGGCGCTTGCTGCTCTACACCGACGGCCTGGCCGAACGCTCTGGCGAAGACCTCGACCGCCGTCTCGCCCGGCCGCGTCAGCACGCCGCAGCCCTGACCCGCGAACCACTGGCGGTCTTCCGCGACGAGCTCCTCGCCGGCCTGGCCCATGGCGGTAACGACGACATCACCCTCCTGGCGGTCCGCCTCCCGCCCCACGGCCTGAAACCCCCGACTGAGGAACGGCCCTGACACCGTGCCCTCGGCGGGGCGTGTCGATTCGTCGGTGCGCGCTGACGAGCGGGCGACGGCAGTCACCTCGCGGACCCCAGGCGCGGGGCGGACACCGCTCGCGTCCGCCCCGCACGTCGCCAGCTATGCGGCGGGGGTGAGTTCGGCGCGGCCGAACAGCAGGGCGTAGCCGGTGGGGAGCTGGTGGAGGATGCGGGTGATGAGTTCGGGGCCGGCGTGGGCGGCGACGGCAGCGATAACGACTCCGGTGTCCCAGCGGGTGGTGGCCTGGGAGGCGCCGGTGCGGGCGGCGAGATCCTTGACGAAGGCCCAGCCGGTCAGCGGCTGAGGGTCGGGGATCTGTGCGGTCAGCGCACGTGCGGCCTCCAGGGGCAGACAGGCGGCCAGCTCGACGCGTTCGTCGCCGGTCAGCTGGCGTCCCAGCCCCGAAAGGACTAGGCGGACGGCTTCGGCGGCCTTCTCACGGGTGGGGTAGGCGCCTTCGTAGCGGACCTTCTCCAGCATCTGGTCATACGCCGTCGAGTACGGCTGCCGGTGCTCAAGCGGTACGCGCACGTCGGTGATCACTGCAATGCATGCCTTTCTTCAAGCAGGGTGGGATGGTGCCAGCGTCGGGCACCGGTAGTCAGGCGGGCTGGGGACGTCCGAAGAGCAGGTCGTAGCCGACGGGGAGCTGGAGCAGGATCTGTCCCAGCAGGTCCTCGCCGGCGGTGTCGGCGACGGTCGAAAGCACGGCGCTGACGTCCCAGGTGGCGGTCTGCTCGGTGGCGCCCTCGATCCAGGCCGCGGTCGCCCGCACGAACCGCTCCGTCGGCAGCGGTTCGGCGCTCTGGAGCGGGTTGAGGAGGATCAGGGCGAACTCGTCCGGCAGGCGGGCTGCGAGCTGGGCGCGGACCTCGCCGACCAGGTGCGCGCCGAGCAGGGCGAGCACCACGCGGGCCACGCGCTCGGCTTCCTCATCGGTGCCGTACTCTCCGCGCTCCTTCACACGAGCGAGGAACGCTTCGTGTCGCAGGGTCATCTCGACCGCCACCCCTTCTTCTCTTCTTCAAAACTTCCCGCAGGGGTGCGGAGGGCGAGGTGAGGGGGAGATCAGGCGTCCCGTCCTCCGCACCTTCTCCGGCCGGTGTCAGCCGGAGATCTCCTTGTGGCCGGATCCGACGCCGATGGAGATCTTGCGGGGCTTGGCGCGCTCGGCAATCGGGATGCGCAGGGTGAGCACGCCGGCGTCGTAGTCGGCCTGGATGTGCTCGGTGTCGAGGGTGTCGGCGAGCACGATCTGGCGGGAGAAGACGCCCAGCGGCCGCTCGGACAGCTCCATCTTCACGTCGTCGGCCTTCGTCACCGGCCGGCGCTCGGCCTTGACGGTGAGCATGTTCCGCTCGACGTCGATGTCGATCGCGTCCGCGGTGACACCGGGGAGGTCGAAGGCCACCACGTACTCGTCGCCCTCGCGGTAGGCGTCCATCGGCATCGCCGACGGCTTCGACCAGGTACCCGGGCCCATCAGCTGCTGCGTCAGCCGGTCCAGCTCACGGAAGGGGTCAGTGCGCATCAACATCGTGAAACACCTCCAGCAGGTTCAGGCAGTGGTTGCCAATGCGCTGCACTGACACCGTTGTAACATGTCATCCAATGGATGACAAACATGATGTCGTCTGCCTGATGACAACTCGAGGGAGGTGCCCGTGACCCCGACCGACCAGCCGTCCTCGCCCAGCACCGACGCCCACAGCCCGGCGTCGTTCCTCGCTGCCGCGGCGGCCCTTGATGCCATAGACGACGCCCTGCGCGCCGCCCAGCACAAGACCCCTCACGGCTCCGAGGCCGACCCGGGCCCGGAGCAGGCCCTGGCCTCCCTGCTGCTGCTGCGGCAGGTCCGCGAGCAACTGGCCGGATGGGAAACCGGCCTGATCGAGACCGCCCGCGACGCGGGCGCCAGCTGGGCAGACCTCGCCCAGCCTCTCGGCGTCACCAGCCGCCAGGCCGCCGAGCGCCGTTACCTGCGCGGCCGCCCCGGCCCGGCCGGGACCACTGGCGAGCAGCGCGTGACGGCCACCCGCCGGGCCCGGGCCGCCGACCGCACCGCCGCCGCCTGGGCCCGCCGCAACGCGGCCGACCTGCGCCGCCTCGCCGGCCAGATCACCTCCCTCACCGACCTGCCCGCCGCCGCCCGCCGCCCACTCGGCGAACTGCACGCGGCCCTCGCCCACGATGATCCCGCCGACCTCATCGGCCCCCTGGCCGCCACCCGCCCCCACCTGGCCGCCGCCCACCCCGATCTCGCCGCCCGGCTCGACACCCTCACAGCCCCGTAGCACGAGTCGACGATCCAGCCGCACCGTCGACAGCAAGTACCTGAACTTCAAGGTCGGCGGCGGCCGTGACCCGCACGTCCGGGGACCGTCATGAAGGCAACATCGCCTTCGACGTCTACGCCAAGGCCGCCGACCCCCGCGCCTACTGGATCTTCGAGGTGTACGCCACGCTCTGCCGCGATGCTCTTACCCGCGGCCAGGTCCCCTTCTTCCACACCTCGACCGCGCTGTCGTCGCGCTCGATCGCCCGGCGGGTCGGCTGCTGCCAGCTCCAGCCGTGCCGCTTCAGCAGCTGCCAGGCGCCCTCCACCGTGTAGGAGACGTGGAACAGCTGGCCGATCAGCGTCTTGATCCGTGCCAGTGTCCACCGCTGGTCCGCCCAACCGTGAGCCAGCGGCCCGCACTCCAACTCCCGCTCCAGCCTGACGATCTGGATTTCACTGAGCCGAGGTCTCCCCGGCGAGCCCTTCGACAGCACCCCCGCCTCGCCGCCCTCGCGCCAGGACCGGCGCCACCGCTCGACCGACCGCACGCTGATCCGCAGGACAACGGCAATCTCCGCGTTCTTCTGCCCGCACTCGAAGCACTCCACAGCCTGGAGCCGCAACCGCTCCCGCGCTGCTCTCTCCGCGTACGTCAGCCCGCCACCCTGCGCGTACCTCACACCCCCAGGGCTACCGGCACCGAACGCTCGCTGTCAGACGAACGCCACCGACATCACCCAATCAAGTTCAGTCGCTTCACACCTTTCGGCGCTCCAAGGAACTCATCGGGCATCGGTCGGCGGATCGCTCATGTGCGGCGGTACCGCGAGGTCAACGCTGGCGAAGAGGCGTGCGAGACCCGCAGGTTCGTCTTGGACGCACAGCGAGGCGACGACGTCGATCAGATCGAGATATGCGACTGATGTGACGCGTGGCCCGTCATGACGGGGCGTAGCGCGGGTCAGTAGTACTGGGCCAGGCAAAATTCGTGCTCTTCGGGATCGGCCATCACAACAACCACACCCTCCTCGTAGTCATGCCGTTCGCCGGTGAACCGGCCGCCTAGGGAGGTGACTTGGGCAATGCCCTTGTCGATGTCGTCGACGACGACGTCGAGGTGCAGGCGTACCTTGCCGTGCTTGGGCTCGGACACCGGCTGGAAGACGAGTCGGGGCAGCGGGTCGTCGCGGTCGCCGAGGTAGACCCAGCCAGGCCGGGACGGCCCCGGCCGACGGTCCAGCAGGGCGCTCCAAAAGGCCGCCACCTTTTCGACGTCGGCGCAGTCGATGGTCACTCCGGCCCAGCGGTTCGGCATGTTGTCGGCTCTCTGTTTCATGGCGTGGGTGGTTGACGGTCCCTGGCGGACCCGATCTCGGTCAATTGCGTGACCGCGGGTGTGGTGCGGTGGGTCCTGGCCAGGTGGAAGGCCTGGCGGAGCGTGACTGCTATGCCGTCGATCCGCGCGACCAGCCGCTCCTCGGGTTCCTGGCGCAGTTGGACCCCGGTGGTGTGGATAGCGCCTCCGGAACGAGGACATCGACCTCCGTGGTGAGCGCGTCGTCGGATCTGCCCAGGTCGCACCCAGCTCCTCGACCAGGTTGTGTGCGGCCGGGGCAATGTCTGTCACGACGAGCCGGGCGCCAGCCCGGTTCAGCAGCCGCGCCACATGGCCGCCGACCGCACCGAGACCGATCATCCCGAACGCGGGCGTCGGCATGCACGCCGTCATCCCGATCAGGACGCTCCTGAGCCCCTCTCGCCCTGCGCCAGCGCCCACGAGCACTTCGTCCGAGACGTGTTGCGGCACATATCCGGTTACCCAGGGACTCCGCTCCTACCGCTTCCGTGTCCCACCTGGCGCGTCGTGACCCGCCGGGCCAGGTCGGCCGCGTGAGGGGCAAGACGTGGACTCACCCGTCGCAGCATCGGGGTCACCTCACCCGCCCGGGACACCGGTCAGTAGGCGCCCTGCCGACGCAGCGAGCGCGGGCGGCCGTCGGGATCGGCGACGACCCGGTAGAGGGGGTCGGTCAAGGCCCGCGTGATGCGGGACAGATACGGCGGGTGATAGGTGCGCAGCCGTCCCGGCGGTCGCGGACCCTGACGGCCGGCGTCGTGCCAGGCGTCCAGAGCGGCAGCCGAGTCGGCGTAGGCCGCAAAGACGCGGTCCGGGTGGCAGAGTGCGACTGCTGCCTCGTCCCCGTCACGGTCAAGGTGTTCGAGATTCAACGACAACCGCAGTTCGCGGGCGAAGACGCGGGCGCCGTCCCCCAGGCCGCCGGGGTCCATCGGTTCACGGGGGTCGCGGGCCTCGTCGAGGACAGCGCAGCTGAGTTCCGAATCGTGCGTCCAGGAGCGCCGGTTGACGTTGTCGGAACCGACCGCGGCCCAGACATCGTCGATGACGCAGACTTTGGCGTGGACGTACACGGGCGTCCCGGCGTGATTCTCCAGGCTGTAGACGGCCACCCGGTCACCGCCGGCCCGTCGCAGGACTTCCAGGGCTCGGATCCGGCCCAGCAGGTTCATCGGCGTGCTGATCCGCCCTTCCTGGTCCGGCAGTGGCGGAAGGACGGCGATCATCCGCAGGCCCGGATGATCTGCGAGAGCCTGGGCGAACGGCTGGAGGGCACTCTGCGACCACAAGTACTGGTCCTCCAGGTAGACCAGTCGGCGTGCCCGCCGCAGGGACTTCATGTAGGCGCGGGCGATGCTGCGTTCACCGTCGGGAGCGAACGGATAGCCCCTGAGGCGGTTCGGGTAGGTGCGCAGGACCTGGACTGTGTGGGAACCGCGGGGGCCCGGGTCGGGTTGTTGTGCCGGGAGCGGATCCGCCCGTGTGTCCTCGCCCCGCAGTGCCGCCCGCAGCCGGTTGCGCGGGCTGCGACTGAGCGGAGCCGGGTCCGTCCACCGCTCACGGAACGTGGCCTCGACATCCCCGACGGCGGGCCCGCGCACCGCCAGCTGGACGTCGTGCCAGGGCGGGCGGGAACCGTAGTCATCAGCCATGCGCTGCGCCTGCGGGTCACCCTGATGAGCAGCGTCGTCCCGACGGCTGTGGCACAGATCGATCCCGCCGACGAAGGCGACATCACGCTCGGGTCGACCCGGGTGGCGCAGCACCACGAACTTTTGATGGTGCGAGCCACCCGGCCGCACCCGCATGTCGAGCAGGCACTCCCCTCCCGCCTCCTCGATCTCCTCCCCCAGGTGGTAGTTCTCCTGTTCGCTGAACTGGAACCGATCCAGGTGCGAGCGCCACACCAGCCCTTTGACGACGACACCGCGGCGTGCGGCGTCGCACAACACGTCGCCGATAGAACTCTTCGGGCCGTTCAACAGCTCGTCAGGGTCACCCCGCCAGTCCGTGAACATCAATATGTCGCCGGCCCGCTGCCTGCGCACGGCCGCAAGCAACTCGGTGAAGTACACCGCCCCATGTACCAGGGGGCGGACGTCGTTGCCCGTGGACCACGCCGCACCGTCGGCATGACGGCGGTCCACCCGCGACGTTGGATTGCCCCGCTGAGCGGGGGTGAGCAGCCAGTCGGCGCGTTCCACGTGGCAGTCCTTCCAGCCGACGGCCCTTCCAGGATCTTCTGGTAGATGCGGTACCCCCTGAGGCGCGACCCACGCGATTCCTACTCCGAACAGTGCTGCGGTTGCCTCCCTTGCCGGATCTGGGTACGGCATTTCCGCCCGCGCTGACTTGGGCGGCATCCGCACGTTGGTCCGATCTGTTGCGGGCCTGCGCGGGTGTTGGTCCGGTCGGCGAGGCCGGGCCGTCCGGCCCGCGCGGCATCATGGGGGCGGTAGGGCGTGCATGGGCCTTGTCGTCGCAGGGCGACAAGATCAGGTGCGTGGTGAACGGAACCGTGAGAGAGAAGTGCAAGGGTGACGGCAACAGCCACTGACATCGGCAGGGCAGCGGACGTGCTGCGCGCGGGGGGCCTGGTGGCCCTGCCGACCGAGACCGTCTACGGTCTGGGCGCGAACGCCGAGGACCCCGTCGCGGTTGCGCGGATCTTCCAGGTCAAGGGGCGGCCGCCCTCTCACCCGCTGATCGTCCACATCGCCGCCGCCGACCAGCTGGACGACTGGGTCGAGGAGGTACCCGCGACCGCGCGCCTGCTGGCCGAACACTTCTGGCCCGGGCCGCTGACCCTGGTCCTGCGACGCGGCCGTCGCGTGCCGCTCGAAGCCACGGGTGGTCTGGAGACGGTGGCCGTGCGGGTACCCGACCACCCTGTGGCTCTCGCGCTGCTGTCGGCCTTCGGCGGCGGGGTCACGGCTCCGTCCGCCAACCGCTTCGGCTCGGTCAGCCCCACGACCGCGGGCCACGTCCGGGCGGAACTCGGTGACGCCGTCGATGTCGTCCTGGACGGCGGCTCCTGCCAGGTCGGCGTCGAGTCGACCATCGTCGACGTCACGGGCGAGATGCCGAGCATCCTGCGACCGGGCGGGGTGACGCGTGAGGACCTCGAAGCGGCGCTGGGGCACCCGGTCGCTGTCCCGTCCACGAGCGGTGTCCGGGTGCCGGGCCAGCACCCGTCGCACTACGCGCCGCGTGCGCGGGTCGTCCTCGTCGAGCCGGAAAACGTCGTCGCCGAAGCCGAACTCGCCCAGGAGGCGGGGCACCAGGTGGGCGTCTTTCTTCCCCCGGGCCTCGCCGACGCCGCGGTGAAGGCACACGCCGTGGTCGCCCTGCCCGGTTCACTGGACGCCTACGCGCACGGGCTGTACGGGTTCCTGCGTGAGCTCGACCAGCAGGGGTGCGACCTCATCGTCGCGTCCCTGCCGGTGGAGGAGGGGCTCGGGCTGGCGGTCGCCAACCGGCTTCGCCGGGCCGCGGGGCCCCGGCCCTCCGCGTGAGTGGCCATGTCCGGGGCGGTCAGGACGCGGCGGGAACCGCCGCGTCGAGGCCGCGGGTGGCGACCAGCTGGGCGCTGCCGTCGGACAGCCGGTAGGACAGCCCCACCACGGCAAGGCGGCCGGCAGCCACCGCATCGGCCAGGACACGGGAGCGTTCCAGCAGCAGGTCCACGGTGTGCTCGATGTGCCCGGCCAGGATTTCTTCGGCCGTGTCGCGTCCGGCGGCGCGGGCTGCCAGCACGCTCGGGGTCACCCGTTCGACAACGTCCCGGACGAAGCCGCCCGGCGTCCGCCCGTTCTCCAGGGCGGAGCAGGCCGCGGCAACCGCGCCGCACGAGTCATGGCCGAGTACAACGACCAGCGGCGCATTGAGGACGCTCACGCCGAACTCTACGGACCCGAGGACTTCGGTACCGGCGACGTGCCCGGCGGTGCGGACCACGAACAGGTCGCCCAGGCCGCGGTCGAAGATGATCTCGGCTGCCAGTCGGGAGTCGGAGCATCCGAACAGGACGGCGAAGGGCTGCTGGGACGGTGCGATCTCGGTGCGGCGGGTGGCGTCCTGGTTCGGGTGCTCGGGGGTGCCTGAGACGAAGCGCTGGTTGCCGGCCATGAGCAGGTCGAAGGCGTCGCGGGGCGTGGGGGTCTGGGTCATGGCCGCAGCCTACGAGGCGGCACCCGCCGTCGCAGCCACTGGTCAGCCGGACGGCGCCGGGTCGCACGACACGACCGACCCCAGGCATCACCCAGGCGCCGGGCTAGGACGGACTCAATGCGGAGCCTTAGCGCAGAGCGCAGACGCCTGGCTCCGTAGGGGACTCCAGCTGTTCGTTCGTCCTGTACACCACAACGAGTGGGGCGCTGCATGCGCGGTTGGCCGAGATTCGCCTCCTTGAACGTCCGGTCTGCCAGGGAGGGCAGGGACCTCACGGTGAGCGGCCTGCGCCTCACAGCGTCATGTGGGACTTCGACAACCCGGGCAGAGTCCGTCTCCGGCGCCCGCAGCAACCGGCTGGACCTGGCACGTCCGGTCGTCACACAGGCGCGTCCTACGGGTTCCTCGGCACAACAACGTCTTCTCGCCGTCGTTCAACCGCCGGACGCGATCACCTTCGGTCCTCAAGCGGGAGGTACCCCGACATGGAGGAGGGCCGGGCCAGCCTCGGAGCGGTCAGCCGAAGGTGAGGACGTACGCCTGGATGCCGGGGTCGAGCCGGACCTCCAGGTGTGCCTGCCGGGCCGTCTTCTCGTCGACGAGTCGGTGCATGGTGGGCGTGCCCGTGATGTCGAGCCTCTTGGTGACCTTCCCGTCGAGCAGGACGGTGGCGTTCCCGTGTCCGGCGAGGACGAGGTTCACGTTCTTGGCCTTGTAGGTGAGGCCCAGGCGGGCGTCGCGTCCGGCGGTGAAGTACTCGTATCCGGCCGTCCAGGAGCCGTCGAGGGAGATCCCGTTGGCGGGGATGACCGACGGGAAGTGGTACGTCTTGGCCTTGTCGTCGAGGATCGGGTCCCCGACGTAGCCCGTGATGAGGTGGTTGTTCAGATACGTCTCCGGGGTACGGCCGGCGGTGAGCTGGGCGTCGGGCTGTCCGGTCTTCGGCGGCAGGACGACGGCGGGGTTCGCCTGGCGCAGGAGCGTACGGATCAGGTCCTCGGTCTGGGCGTACTGGCCCTCGCCGAACTTGAAGTAGCGCACGGTCCCGTGGGCGTCGATGAGGTACTTGGCGGGCCAGAAACGGTTGCGGTAGTTGTCCCAGGTGGTCAGCTTGTTGTCGAGGGCGACGGGGTAGGTCACGCCGAGCTTGCGGGCCTGGCTCTGGACGTTGCTCGCCTTCTTCTCGAACCCGAACTCCGGGGAGTGCACGCCGATGATCTCCAGTCCGGCGTTCTTGTAGGCGCGCTCCCACGCCTTGATGTGCGGCAGGCTGCGCTGGCAGTTGATGCAGGAGTAGGTCCAGAAGTCGATCAGGACGACCTTGCCGCGTTCCTGGCGGAGGTCGACCGGTCGGCCGACCGGGGTGTTCAGCCACTTCGAGATGCCCTGGATGGGCGGGGCCTGACCGCAGGAACGGAGTTCGTTCACTCCGTCCTCACAACGGGAGAGCTGCTTGTTGGAGTTGTCGTAGAGGCCCGAGAGCTGCTGGCGTGCCGCCTTGCTGTCCTCGATCTTCTTCTGGGCGGCGGAGGTGTAGTCGGGCAGGGCACGCTGGATGGCGTCGGTGACGTTCAGGGCCAGCCCGAGTGCCAGCGCGATCATGAGACATCCCGCCGCGATGCGCAGTTTCCTGGCCCGCTTCCGGAAGGCGCCGATGCGCTCGGAGACACGGCGGCCCGCCAGGGCGAAGACCAGCAGGGGCAGGGCGGTGCCGATGGCGAACGACACTGTCAGCCCGACGATGTCCAGGCTGATGTGCCCGCGCGCCCCGGCGACGGTGATCGCCGCGAGAACGGGGCCGGCACAGGGAACGTACAACAGGCCGAGACCGAGGCCGAGGACGAACGCCCCGCCCTCCTTGTTGACCTGCCGCTGCGGAATGCGGGCGAACGGCCGCTCCAGGAGCCGCTCGACGGGCGGGAAGATGAGCCCGAGGCCGATGAGGACGAGCAGGCCGAGACCGACGTAACGCAGGATGTCCTGGGGCAGTCCGAGTGCGGTGACGATGGTCACGCCCAGCAGGGTGAAGAAGCTGAAGCTGAGCACGAGGCCGGCGACGACCGCGTACGGACGCCGGTTGCGGGTCGTCCTGAGCGGGGCCGGATCGTCGACGAGGGTCGCGGTCGGCGCCGCCGCGGAGCAGTCCGACCGCTCCGGGCCCGGGCGGGCGCGGCGCTGCGGAGCCGGACCCGCCGGGGCGGCCGGAGCCGGGCCGCCGGCGAGGAACACGACCGGCAGGACGGGCAGGATGCACGGCGAGACCGCGGTGATCAGTCCTCCCAGCAGTCCGATGAGAACCAAGATGACCATGCGACGCCGCCTCCGTTGTGCGCGGCCGATGTGTCCGGCCGCTCGACACTGATCCGGAGCCGGAGTTCGGAAGGATTGGGGAAGCGGTCACCGGGCGTCCAGGTGTCGGTACCAGCCGGCCGTCTCGGCCTTCGTCAGGCCGCTGTCGCCCGTGGGGTCCGGCCGGACGGCGAGGAACTGGTCCACGCCCATGCGTCGTTGTTCGAAGGCCAGGGCCCCACCGATCAGATAGAGACGCCATACCCGGGCCGTCTCCTCGCCGACCAGTCGGACGAACTCGGCCCATCGCTCCTCAAGCGTGCGGTGCCAGGCGTTGATGGTGCGCGCGTAGTGCTCGCGCAGCGACTCCACCGACCGGACCTCCAGACCCGCGGCCTCCAGCAGGACGACGGTCTCCCCCATCGGCCGCATGTGCATGTCGGGGGCGATGTACGCCTCGATGAACGCGCCGCCGCCGGGTGCGACCGCACCGCGGGACATCTGCTGGACCAGCACCCGGCCCCGCGGACGGACCAGCCGGTGCAGGGCGGCGGCGAAGGCGGGGTACTCGACGTCGCCGACGTGCTCGCCCATCTCGATGGTCGCGACGGCGTCGTAGGCGGACCCAGTGACGTCCCGGTAGTCCTGGCACACCACCTCGACCCGGTGCTCAAGACCCCGCTCGCGCACCTGTTGCCGTACGTACGCGGCCTGCTCCCGGGCCAGGGTGACCGCGGTGACCTGAGCATGGTGCTCCTCGGCGGCGTACAGCGTGAGGGCGCCCCAGCCGCATCCGATGTCCAGCAGGCGGGCGCCCGGGACCAGGCCGAGCTTGCGGCAGATCAGTTCCAGCTTGGCCCGCTGCGCGTCGGCCGGGCCGACCTCCGGCTCCTCGCCCGTCCAGTAGCCGCAGGAGTAGGCCATGGTCTCGCCGAGAAGGAGGCGGTAGAAATCGTTGGACAGGTCGTAGTGGTGGCTGATCGCGGCGCGGTCGCGGGCCTTGCTGTGCAGGCCGCCCCGCAGCCGCGCTTCGGACACGGGCGCGGGCAGGCGGGGGCCGACGGCGCCGAGCCGCAGGACGTCGCCGAACGCCCGGGCCGCGCCCACGAACGCGGGCCGCCGGACGTACGGACCCCTGTCCCTGGCCGCGGCCCACACCGCACGCAGCCCCAGGGCCGGATCGCCCTCCATGTCGAGTTCACCGGTCACATAGGCCCGGGCGAGGCCGAGTTCACCGGGCTGCCACAGCAGGCGGCGCAGGGCGCGCGGGGAACGTACGACGACCACGGGAGCGTTCTCGGGGCCTGTCTCGCTGCTGTCCCAGGCGCGCAGTCGCACCGGGAGCGGCCCGCCGAGCGCATCCTCGGCGAGCGCGGCGAGCCGCTGCGCGGCACCAGGGCGGACGGTGGGACGGACGATGGTCATCGGGCGGACATCTCCTTGGTGAGCGGGCGCTGGATGCGCATCGAGGCCGCCGGATCCGCAGCGGACGGCGGCGGGGTGTATCGGGCGCGGGCCGGGCGGGGTGCGGATGGCCTCCCCGGGGACGAGGGACGCACGGTGCCCGGACCGCTCCCGTCGGGGGCGGACCGGGCAGGCGTGGACCCTCGGTCCGGGCAGGTGTCAGCTCTTGGGCATCAGGACGGTGTCGATGATGTAGACGTTGGCGTTGGCGGTCTTCACGTTGCCGCAGACCACCTTGGCGGAGTCGTTGACCGTGTACGACTGGCCCGAACCGGAGGTCGTGAGCTTCGACTTCTCCAGCGTGGTGAACGAGCCGTTCTCCAGGTCCTTCGGCGTCAGCTTCTGGCCCACCACGTGATAGGTGAGGATCTTCGTCAGCTGCGCCTTGTCGTTGAGGACCTTGTCCAGCGTCGCCTTCGGGATCTTGGCGAACGCGTCGTTCGTCGGCGCGAACACCGTGATGTTCTGGGCGTTGTTGAGCGTGTCGACCAGACCCGCCTTCTTCACCGCCGTCACCAGCGTGGACAGCGCCGGGTTGTTGGAGGCCGCGGTCGCGACCGGGTCCTTGGCCATGCCGTCGAACGAACCGGCACCGTCCTTGGGAACCGACGAACAGCCCGGACCGAACGGCTGGTCCATGCTGCTCGCACTCGCGCTCGCACTCGAACCACCCATGTCACCACCGCTCTTGGCCGCCGAACCGGCCGTCGTCGAAGCCGAGTCGGCCTTGCCCGAATCACTGCTCCCACTGGAGCAGGCGGTCATCACCAGGGGCAGCACTGCGGCAGCGGCGAGAAGACCGGTGGTACGACGGATACGCGTGTTCATCTTGTTCTCCTGTTGAACGGTGCAGCGCGGTGCGCCTGCGTCCAGGGCTGTCCCTGAAGGTGTGCGTAAAACTGTGCGGAAAGGGGTTTCGCGCGGGAGCGCGCCCGACGTGCCAGGCCCGGACGTGCTCGGCCCGGACGTGGCCGTCCCCGGCCTCGCTCGCGCATCCTTTGTTTCGTCCCTCACGTGGGGAATCCGGTTCTGCCCCCCACGTCGGATTGGCCCGGTCACCGGATCGGGTGAAAAAAGATCTCCCACCCATCCGGCGGGCGTTCCACGACGGATCACCCGGTTGCGCCGCGCCGGCTCCGTGCCTGGTGGCAGTGGCTGGACACGGGCCGTTCAGAGCATCCGATCGGGCGAATCGGAGCTCCGGGGCCAAGCCGTCCCGGCCCCGGCGCCGGAGTCAAGAGTGAGGGGTGCCGCCCGGCGCGAGCCATGCGCCGGGCGGGGCTGTCTCCCTTCGAGGCAGGCACTCTGTTCTCCTGTTCACGCCGCTGACGGGGCGGCGCGGGCAGGACGGTCCCCTCGCCAGGCCGATCCGTGGTGTCGCCTCGGACCGGCCAGGAGCGGTTCCAGCGAGGGGATCCGGTGCGGGTGGCGGTTTCGGCACCGCCACCCGCACCGTGCGACAGAGGAGCGACTCCTCATTCGGAGTACCCGACTCCCCCGTGTCGCGGGGAGCGTACCGGCGCGGCGAAGGCGGCTCTGACCTGCTGTTTCAGCATCCCCAACGGCCGGCTGGCCCACTGTTCCCCGGCAGGACCGCGCGGCGATCCCCGGACGTCGTGCTTCCATTCCGACTTGCGCAGCGATGCGCGGTGGTGTGTCCGGAGACCGGCGGGGCCCCGTTGCCTTTCCCGCCGCTCCGGACGGTGCGAGTTGTTCGCCGCGGTGCCGACCGTCAATGCCACCCGACTCCCCATTCCTCCAGCCCG
Source organism: Streptomyces sp. NPDC127038 (assembly GCF_042725875.1). Taxonomy (NCBI): domain Bacteria; kingdom Bacillati; phylum Actinomycetota; class Actinomycetes; order Kitasatosporales; family Streptomycetaceae; genus Streptomyces; species Streptomyces sp. NPDC127038. The sequence continues at coordinate 13,609 of NZ_JBHXDQ010000007.1, forward strand.
GTGCCCGCAGGCGCCGGGTGGAGCGTGCCCGTCCGAAAGGAACCCTGTGAAGGCAACGACCGCCAGGCCGCACTCGCGACGTGTCCTGGATCAGTCCCTGCTCGTCCTCGGCACCGGCGCCCTGGCCACCGCGGTGAGCATCCTGAGTCTGGCGCCGGGCGTCAGCGAGGCGTCCAGTCACCGTGAGGCACCGCTGATCGCCGGTGACCCGCGGGCGGACAACACCGACGTCTACGCGTTCACCAGCAACGACAAGCCCGACAGCGTCACCTTCGTCGCGAACTGGATCCCGTTCGAGGAGCCCAACGGCGGTCCGAACTTCTACGCCTTCGCGGACGACGCCCGCTACAACATCAAGATCGACAACGACGGTAACGGAAAGGCGGACCTCACCTACACCTGGCACTTCCGCAACAAGGTCCGAGACGCGGCCAACCAGTTCCTGTACAACACCGGACAGGTCACCTCGCTGACCGACCCCGACCTGAACTTCCGCCAGGTCTACGACCTGATCCTCACCAGGAACGGACACAGCAGAGTCATCAAGTCCGATGTGCCGGTGGCGCCGTCACGGGTGGGCCCCGCCTCGATGCCCGACTACGGCTCGCTGCGGAACCAGGCCGTCAGACCGCTCGCAGGCGGGGGCAGGACGTTCGCCGGCCAGGCGGACGACCCGTTCTTCGCCGACCTGCGGGTCTTCGACCTCCTCTACGGAGCCAACCTGTCCGAGCGCGGACAGGACACCCTGGCCGGGTACAACGTGAACTCCGTCGCCCTCCAGATCCCGAAGAGGGATCTCGCGCTCCGGGGCAGCAGCTCCCGCAACCCGGTGATCGGCGTGTGGTCCACGACCGACCGCAAGGGGGTGCAGATCTCCGACTCCCGCAGCCGGCACGACAAGTGGCGCCAGGTCTCGCGCCTCGGCAACCCGCTGGTCAACGAGGTCGTCGTCCCGCTGAAGTACAAGGACGCCTTCAACACCCTCAACCCCGACCAGGACCACACCGTCCAGCCGGTCGTGGACAAGGTGTACGACCCGATCCTGCCCAAGCTGATCCAGAAGGTCTACGGGATCCCTGCGCCGGCCACCCCCCGCAACGACCTCGCCGAGATCTACCTGACCGGCATCTGCAAGGCCTGCGGCCCCATCAAGGCCGACCTCAACGCCCACCGTCTGAACAAGGACGCGAACCTGCGGCGGATCGTGCCCGCCGAGGAACTGCGCCTCAACATGGCCGTGCCTCCCACCGCCAGCCCCAAGCGGTACGGCGTGCTCGCCGGTGACCTCGCCGGATTCCCCAACGGCCGTCGACTCACCGACGACGTCATCGACATCTCCTTGCAAGCCGTCGAGGGCGCCGCCCAGACCGGGCAGCTCGTCCCCGCGCTGGCCGACGGCGACAGGGTCGACACCAACGACAAGCCCTTCGGTTCGTCGTTCCCGTACCTGGCCCTGCCGCACACCAAGTCCGTGAACAGCGGCCCCGGCGGCAGCCCGGTCCGTCAGTCCTCCCTGAAGACGTCCAGCGCGGCCGGTGTCGGTGCCCTGGGCTCCCTGATGCTGGGACTGGGTGGCTGGCGCCTGCGCCGCCGCAACAAGACCAGCTGACGCCTGAGTTCACAGGCCTGTGCCGGTGTCCGGCCCGCCACCGCGGGCCGCACACCGGCCCCATCAGGGAGCGACCATGCACGCCCGAGCCACCGCACCAGCCCCTCCCGCCGCCCGCAGGCGTGTCCGCAACGCCCTCGTCACGACGGCACTGGGCGCGGCCCTCTTCACCACCGGCGCCATCGGCCTGGCCCCGAACGGGAACACCACACCGTCCCCCTCCCCACACGCGCCGGGACCGGCCAGAGGATCACTCGACGCCCTGCGGAGCCGCGTCCGCCACGTGCCCCAGGACGCCGGCGCCTGGGCCGCCCTGGGCATGGCCTACGTCCAGCAGGCCCGCACCACCGCCGACCCGGCCACCTACGACCACGCCGAGAAGGCCCTGAAGCGCTCACTCGCCGCCCAGCCCGGCGACAACACCAACGCCGAGATCGGCATGGGCGCTCTCGCCGCGGCCCGCCACGACTTTCCCACCGCGCTCACCTGGGCCCGGCGAGCGACCACGAGTGCCCCCTACAACCCGGTGGCCTACGGTGTTCTCGCCGACGCCTTCACCCAACTCGGCCAGTACAGCGCCTCCTACGAGGCCGTCCAGCGCATGAACGACCTGCGCCCCGACGCTCCGGCCCTGGCCCGTGCCTCGTACACCTTCGAACTGCGGGGCAGGACCGACCAGGCGGTCGCACTCATGAAGCGTTCGCTGGACGCCGCCTCCACGACCGGTGAACGCTCCTTCGCCCACACCGTCCTGTCCACGCTCGCCCTCCAGACGGGCGACCCGCACCTGGCACTCCGGGAGGCGGAAGCGGGACTGCGCGGCGCCGCCGACGACTCCGCCCTCCTTGAAGCCCGCGCGCGGGCCAGGGAAGCGCTGGGGGAAACACCGAAGGCCATCGCCGACTACGAGGCCGCGATCGCCGTGGCCCCGCTGCCCCACTACCTCCTCGGCCTGGGCGAACTCCAGCAGTCGCTGGGCCACATGGAGCAGGCAAGGGCCCAGTACGCCGTACTGCGCGGGCAGGACGCCGTCCGCCGGGCCGGCCGCACCCCCGCGGACACGGACGCGATCCTCTTCGAGGCCGACCACGGAAGCCCGGCACGCGCGGTCGGCATGGCGCGGGACGCTCTGCGGACACGGCGGTTCATCGCCGTACACGACGCGTACGCCTGGGCATTGCACCGGGCGGGCCGCGACGGAGAGGCCCTCGCCCAGGCCGACGTGGCGCTCCGACTCGGCACGCGCAGCGCCCTGTTCCTCTATCACCGCGGGGTCATCCACCATGCCCTGGGTGACGACGCCTCGGCCCGCACCGACCTCCAAGCGGCGCTGCGCACCGAGCCGCACTTCCATCCCCTGCACGCGGCCATCGCGCGTGCCCTGCTCCATCGGATCGACACCACCTCATGAACCACGCCCTGCGGCGCACCACCCTCGCGCTGGCCTCGACCGCCCTCGCCGTCGCCGGCGGTCTCACTCCGGCCGAAGCGGCCCCGGCCCACCCGCTCGGGAACTTCACCGTCAACTACCACACGGGGCTAAGCCTTCGCCCCGACCGCGTCGACGCCACGGTGATCGTCGACCGGGCCGAGATCTCGACCCTCCAGGAGCGAGAGGTGGTGGACGCCGATCACGACGGGGCCGTGTCCGCCGCCGAGTCACGCGCCTACTCCCACGACAGTTGCCCGGCCCTCGGGCGCCGACTCCGTACGACCGCCGGGGGCAAGGCCCTCGTCTGGGAAGCGGTGTCCGCCGGACTGACGTACGAACCGGGGCAGGCGGGTCTCAAAACCAGCCGTCTCACCTGTACCTTCACCGCCCCGACGGATCTGTCCCGGCCCGCCGACGTCGACATCCACACCAGTTACGACAGCCGCCGGATCGGCTGGCGGGAGATGACCGTGACAGGCCACGGTCTCCGCATCGGCGGCACCGACCTGCCCAGCGTCTCCCCCACTGACGAACTGCGTCACTATCCGCGTGACCCGGCGGCAAGTCCCCTGAACCAACGAGCGGCCCACCTGCGCACCACACCGGGCGGGAACGACACCGCAAGCGTCGGAACGACCGTGACGACCGGGGCCGGATGGTTCGACCGAATCCTGGCGAAGACCTCATCCGTCTTCGACTCGCTCGTCGGCTCCCGGCAACTGACCGTCCCCATCGGGCTCCTGGCCCTGCTGCTCGCCCTGATCCTCGGAGCGTCCCACGCGGTGCTGCCCGGCCACGGCAAGACCATCATGGCGTCCTACCTGGCCGGACGGCGTGGAACCCGACGCGACGCGGTCACCGTCGGCGCCACCGTCACCCTGACCCACACCGCGGGCGTACTGGTCCTCGGCCTCGCCCTCCCCGCCGCCACCGATCTGGCCGGCGAGGCCGTCCTGACGTGGCTGGGCGCGGCCAGCGGGCTGATCGTGACCTCCATCGGGCTCTGGCTCCTCGCCTCCGCCCTGCGGAACAGGCCGCGGAACCATCACCACCATCACGGCCCCGACCACAGCCACCATCACGGTCACGGGCACGACGGTCATCCGCGTCACGAGCACGGCCTCGGGGAACCGCTTCCGCGGACCCCGACCCCGCAGCAGGACGTCGGCGTCGGCGTGGCCACGCTGGTCAGGGCGACGGAGACGCCATCGGCCACACCGTCTCACCACCCGCACGAGCACGGCCATCACCATGGCCACGACCATGGCCATCACCACCACGCCCTCGATCATCACGCGGCCGGGCGGACGGGACGGTCGGGACTCATCGGCATGGGGATCGCCGGAGGGCTCGTTCCCAGCCCTTCCGCCCTCGTCGTCCTCCTCGGCGCCGTCGCCCTGGGCCGGACCGCGTTCGGTGTGCTCCTGGTCATCGCCTACGGCCTCGGCATGGCTGGGACGCTCACCGCCGTCGGACTCCTACTCGTCCGGCTTCAGGAACACCTCGAAACACGCATGAGGGCCGTGTCCGAAAGCCGTCGCCGCGCGCTGCGGAGGCTGAGCCGTCTCGCGCCGGTGGCGACCGCGCTCCTCGTCGTGCTCGTCGGTGCCGGACTCACCGTCCGCGCACTGGCCATGACCACCTGAGCCAGCCGGAGGGGCCCGGCGTCAGGCCAGGGCGAAGTAGCGCAACCACACATAGCCGACGGAGATCGCCACGTCACGGCGGTGACGATCAGTCCGTACTTGGTGAACTGCCAGAAGGTGATGGTCTGGCGGTTGCGTTCCGCGATGCCGAGGACGACGACGTTCGCCGACGCGCCGATGGCCGTGGCGTTGCCGCCCAGGTCGGCGCCCAGGGCGAGCGCCCACCACATGACGTGGTCGGCGCCGCCACCCATGGAGTGGACCAGGTCGCTGGTGATGGGGGCCATGGTGGCCACGTAGGGGATGTTGTCGACGACCCCGGAGAGCACCGCGGAGGCGCCCAGCAGGGTCAGCGAGCCGCCGAGTTCACTCGTTCCGACGGCAAGGGCCAGGACCTTGGAGACCTCGTCGATGACGCCCGTGTCGATGAGCCCTCCTGGTTCCACAGCTCGGACGGCCGGCTGCACACGCTGGCCTGCTGCCTCGACATCATCGGCAACGGCACCGCCAACGGCACCAAGGTCCAGCTGTGGGACTTACGGCACGGCAGGCAGCCAGGTCAGGCGGTGGGGCTGGCTGTCGGCGACCGCTGTCCCCCACGCCCGCGACGTGAAGGACCCAGCGGTTCCGGTCCACCGAAACCGCTGGGCCAGCACGTTCACCGCGGGTGCCCAGCCGGCCGGAGGCCGCGGATGCCGGGCCGCGGCAGCTTGTCGCCGACGCTGCAGATGGCCGGTCACTGCCTGCTTGCCGAAAGCGGGCGTCGCATCGGTGGAGGCGTCCGTACTTCGATGGCCGGGCCAAACTGCCGACGCACCAGTGCGGCGACCGTTCGGCAGACCACCAACGCGGCCAGGCCGGCCACCCACCGCTCAGCGCACCGGACGGATTGGCCTTCTCACCTGATCAGGTGAGAAAAGACCTCTCGGCAATCCGCCCGTGGTCGGTCACGGACTGGATGGTTGTACCGCCGGAGGTCATTGCCGTCTTTGCCGCCTCCGTGCAGAGTCTCGGCCCATCAATGCAGCGTGCCCGTCGGCTCGAGTCCGAAGCCCCAGGCACCGGCAGCTCTTCGCCCACCGTCACTGATGTCCGGCAGGCGAAAAGCGCGTCATTGGGGGGCGGTCAGTCCCAGTAGCCGTTGGTCCAATACCAGTCCCAGTGGCCGGGAACGTAGATCCACTTGTAGCCGTGGTCCCAGTAGCTGTGGTGCCAGTGACCGTCGTGGTCGCGGTAGCCGCTGTGCCACGACATGTGATCGGTCCACTTCATCTCCCAGTGGCCCTTGACCCACCTCTTCTCCCAGTGCCCCTGGTTCCAGTGGTGCCCGCCGTGGTCCCCGTGCTGGCTGGCAACGACTGCCGGCGCAGAGGCCGGCGCCGCTGACGCGGTACCCGCCATGCCCAGTGCCGCACCGCCCGCCAGCAGACCGGTTGCCGCAGCACCAACCATCAGTCGCTGAACGTAAGTGAGTGCTCTCATAGAGAATCCTCCTCCGTGGGAAAGGCGACTGCCCGTCGCCTCGTGACTGTCATCGGGAATCCGAAGCTGCGCGCTCACTCGATGGGTCAATCCGCGAAGAATATTAGTTAAATGAGCAATAGCCCCTTTGGTACGTTCGTCGCACCATCCGTGAGAGCTGCAGTTCCGGATCACCAACAGAGCAACCACACACCCTCTCGAGGAGGTACCGGCCATGACCGTCGCCACACCACCGTCCTCGCCCGCGACAGCGACGACCGCCAGTCCTGCCGCCGGCCGCCGACTGGCCCTCCAACTGCCCCACGGACTGCACGCCCCACGGATCGCACGGCGCCTCACGGCTGATTGGCTGGCCGACCAGGGCACACTCGCGTCCTGCACAAGTGATGTGGCGCTCATCGTGTCCGAACTGGTCACCAACGCCGTACGACACACTCACCAGCCCTGCACTCTCACACTCACCCGGCGAGGGAGCCGACTGGACATCGCCGTCGCCGACCACAGCAGAACACCGCCGCACGCACCCAACACACCTGGCGAGCACGGCGGCTTCGGGCTCCGCCTCATCAAGGGCCTGGGAGGAAGGATCACGACGGCGCCCACACTTGACGGCAAGACTGTGCACGCGTCGGTGTATGTCAGCCCGCCAATCGCCGCACAGCATGCGTGCCGCCCGCCCCAGTTCGCCGACCTGGCTGATGCGATGATTCGACAAGTCGAGCCGGGCTGACTTCTTGAGAAAAAGCGGTCCGTGCCTTGACGCCCGCCGGAGGAATCCCGGCACACTGGCAGCCGCCAGGAATGTCCGCGGTGAGCCGTCGGGTACATTCCGGCCAGGGCGTGTTCAGGCTGAGCGCGACGAGGTGCGGACACATGGCCGCTGCGGCGGAGACAACAGGCCCGGTGCAGCCTCCCCACCCCGCCTAGGCCGTGTCCGATGGGTCGTGTGACCTGCTCAGGGTGTGGCCTAGTGGTTCGCTGGACGAAGGGGGCCACATGTCTCGTGACATAGCCGCAGTAGAGGCGAGAATGAAGGGGATCAGGTTTCGTGCATGGCACGGAGAGCGTTACGTCACCCTGGCTGAGCTACTGGTTCGCCTTGGCAGCTTCGGCCTGGACCTGACCTGGCGCGTCGAATTCGACGAGATCGTCGACCCTCGCTGTGCCGAGATGGAGAGAAGGTCCGCTGACGCGGGGATGGACACGTTGACGCTGTTGTCATTGACGACCCCCTACCTACAGCTGATCGACGCCGAAGCACGTGGGTTCGCAGGGGACGAACTCAATGTGGTCCTGACCGAGTTCGACAGCTCCTCGTGGGATATCAGGACTGTCGACGAGCGCGTACTCAGCGATCTGCGCCACCACTACCCGGAAGCCGAGGCGCTCTGAACGGACGTCTCACTGCGGACGGAGCCATAGCCGAATAGCAGCCACGGTGACCGTTCCGTGAAAGACATACGCCCGCTTGTCGAAGCGAGTCGCGACAGCTCGGAAGTTCTTGAGCCGGTTGATCGTCCGCTCGACTTCGTTGCGGCGACAATAGATCGTCTTGTCGAAGCCTGAGGGCCGGCCGCCTTGGCTGCCGCGGCGCCGACGATTGGCCCGCTGGTCCCTCGGTTGAGGGATGGTGTGCTTGATCTGTCTGCGACGCTCGGCGACCGGCCAGCGGTGCTCGTCGAGCCGGCAGGCACTCCGAGGGCCGGGACAATCCTTTACTTCCACGGCGGCTCCTACGTGGTCGGTTCACCGGAGACGGCGATGTCGCTGACGGGGAACCTGGTGACCAGAACAGGATTCAGGGCGTTCTCGTTGGATTACCGGCTTGCCCCTGAGCACCCGTTCCCGGCCGCGATCGAGGACGGGCTGAGCGCCTACCGCGCACTTCTCGACAGTGGCGAAGACCCTTCGGCGATCGCGTTCGCCGGGGACTCCGCGGGTGGCGGCCTCACTGTCGCCACCTGCCTCGCCGCTCGCGGCGCGGGCCTGCCCATGCCCGCCGCGATCGTGGCATTCTCCCCCGGACTCGACATGACCCGGACAGGCGGGAGCATGGACAGCAAGGCGGGCATCGATCCGTTCGTCACGCGTGAGGGCATGGAACACACCGGGGCCATGTACCTAGCGGGACAGGATCCGCACCAGCCCATGCTCAGCCCCGCCATCTACGCCGACCTGACCGGCTTGCCCCCGGTACTTCTGCAGGCGGGCACCAATGAAATGCTCCTGGACGACTCCACACGCATGGCCACGCGCGCGAGGGAAGCCGGAGTCGACGTCATCCTGGACGTCACCGCTGACGTTCCCCATGTCTTCCAGGCGTTCGCCGGCGTCCTGGACGAAGCCGACGAGGCGCTGGAGCGAGCCGCTCTCTTTCTCAGTCAGCACGTCCGCACCAACGGCACGGCACACACGTCACCAAGCTGAGGGCGGCAGACGCCTCACACGGACGACGGCTCACACCCCGGGCTCTGGCTCGCCGTTCCCTTCCCTGGCAGCCGCGGCCCCGCCGCTCCGCTCTGAGGCCATTCAAGACCTCCGCGTACGGCCCGGGCCTGGGAATTACGTGAACTTACCCCTGAGGATATCGCGAACGTCCACAACGTGGTCTGACCCGCGCCCCGTCCACGAGGCGGATCTCGCCGCGTGGAACGGACGCAGCCACCGCCGTACAGGGCCTCGATCGAGCATCACGTCTCGTACCGCCCTCGCGCGGCGGGTGGTTCGGCGGTGCTGACATCCAGAACCGTCACGCCCAGCACGAGCATCGGCTCGACGCTGACCTCCAGCAGCACCCGCGTCATGATGAACGAGGAGCCGGAACACGTGTGTTCCTCCCCGTGGGCCCTCCAGCGAATTCGGCCGGGCACCCATAGCCTGTCGCCGACCTGATAGGCCAGAGTTCTGCCGAGCCAGCCGTCAAAAGCCAGGAGGCCCGTGCCGGCCACCGGGAAGTCCGGGGCAGAAGGCCGCCCAGGCCCCGCGATCGCGGCCCGCACCTGCTGCGCAACCGACTCCGATCGCACCAGAAAGTCCAAGTCCTGCGCACCTACCGACGTTTTGGTACCCCATCGCTTCAACAGCGCGGGAATGCCGTCCTTGATCAGACCCAGGAAAAGTGATCTGTCCGTGCCCAGACGCTGTTCTGCTTCGGCACGCAGATCGGGGTGAAACGCGGAGCGCGCGGCGAAGTCCTGGTCATCAGAGAGAAACCAGAGCATCTGGTTCCGGTCTTCGAAAGCGGCCAGCAGGGTCAGCCAGACCACGGTGTCCCGGATGCCGTGGGCCACGGCCTTGTCGACGTCTCCGTCGACCGATGCGGCTCGGGCGGGGAGACGGCGTTGGGCCACTCGGTCCAAGGCCTCCTCCTCAGCGCCTTCGGGCGTCGGCAGGATCGTGAAGAACGCGTGGAGAGCCTCACGTCGGCGGCGGGCAGCGTCTTCCGACGAACGCCCTGTCAGCTGCTGGGACTCGAAGTGCGCGAGGTGCTCGATCGCCACCGTCTGGGGCACCGCGAGGGTGTGCCCGTGCAGGTTGGCCGCGGTGTGCAGCATCTTGAACACGCCCCCGTCGGGGAAGCCGACCAGTTCAAGCTGGTCGGTGTCGAGGACGATCAGTGCTCCTCGGTCCGTGTCGGGCAGATATGAGTTGGTCATGCGTCCCATCGATCAGATCCCCTTCTCTGCCGCAGTCGCGGCCCATTCTCCGCTCGGCCCCACCGTACGAGGACGAAGCCGGTGTCATCCGCAGCGTGCACAGCAGGGCCTATGCTGCGGAAATGATCAAGCCGATTGAACTTGTCATATTCGACTGCGACGGCGTGCTGGTCGACAGCGAGCGCATCGCCGCTCGCGTCCAGGTCGCCCTTGGAGCCGAGCTGGGTTGGCCGCTGACCGAGGACGAGGTCGTGGACCGGTTCATCGGGCGCTCACACGCCGCCATCCACGAGCAGGTCACTGTTCAGCTCGGCCCGGACACGGCCGCGGTCTGGTCGGCAAGGTTCGAGCAGCTCCACCGGGAGGCCGTGGACGCCGAGCTTGCCCCGGTCAACGGTTTGCCGGAAGCACTCGACGCGCTCACTCTGCCCACATGCGTCGCCTCCAGCGGCTCTCACGACAAGATGCGGCACACCCTGGGCCGCACCGGGCTTTACGAACGCTTCGCAGGCCGTATCTACAGTTCCACCGAAGTCTCCCGCGGCAAGCCCGCCCCTGACCTGTTCCTGCATGCCGCCCGGCAGATGGGCGTCGATCCTGAAGCCTGCGTGGTCGTCGAGGACAGCCAACCCGGCGTCCACGCTGCCCGCGCCGCCGGCATGCGAGCCTTCGGCTATGCCGGCGGACTCACCCCGGCCGAACGCCTCGAAGGCCCCGACACCGTCGTCTTCCACGACATGCGCCGGCTGCCGAACCTCATCGCCGAACGGCAGTCGGCTCTTCGGCGGGCACTGCCCACCCATAGGCTTTGACAATTGATCCACGTGGCGTATCACCATGTGCTCGCCGGGAGCATCAGTTTTCGGCGGATATCAACAGTGGCAACCACTCTCGGTAGGGAGGTCTTCGGTGAGCCTGTGGACGATCGTGGCTGTTCTCGGAGCGATCGCCCTGCCCCATCGAATGCTGCCTGCCGGTGAGCAGGTACTACGCTGGCGTCAGAGGTCGCCGCGTGATCATTGGTGTCCACGCAACACCTGATGATCAGCGGCGGCCACATCTGCTTGGCCGCCACCGGAACCAGTAGTCCAGACCCTCGACCCGGTAGCGGGGCCCGGCATCAAAGCGCACCTCGCCCACCAGTCGCCTCGCATCGTCCGGCGCCTGACGGTACTGCGCCAGCAGCAGGGCCAGTTCGTCGTAGCGGGCGTCGATCCCGCCCTGACCCGGGTGGGTCTCCGGCCCCACCGTCCCTGCCTCATGGCGCTCGTTCCACCTGGCGAAGATCGCCCACTGCTCGCGCTCCAGCTCCACCACCGCGAAGCTCGCGGGCCAGACGCTGTACTCGTCGGCCTCATCAGCGTCATTCCAGTCGTTTCCCTGGAAGTAGTGGGGCTTGCCGTCGACATCGGCGAGGCCGGCGCGTGGCCCGCTGGACCACTCCAACTCGACGTACACGCGCTCGAAGCCGTCCGCGATCAGCTGCACTTCATCCCAGGTCTCCGCCACACGCGCAGGCTACCGACGAGCCGCCTCTACATCCATGATCACGATCTACGGCTGGAGCACTGGGCCGTGCACCGAAAGTGGATCAAGATGAGGGTGTGGCCATGTTTCGGGGCTAGGCTCAACGGTCTGCTGTCGACCCGAGGAGGCGGACGAGTTGGCTGCTGTGGTGCTTGTTCACGGCCTGTATCACCGGCCTGAGCACTTCGCGGTGGTGGCGGAAGGATTACGGACAGACGGAACCGAGGTCGCCGTGCCCGAGCTCCACCGCGGCTCTCTGGCAGCTGACACCGCTGCCGTCCAAGCCGTCATCGACGCGTTGGCGGAGCCCCCGGTCGTCCTCGGCCACTCCTACGGAGGGTCGGTCATCACAGGGGTCCGCGGAGCGGCACATCTGGTCTACCTGGCAGCTTTCGTGCCGGACGTCGGCGAGAGCCCGGCCAGTCTGGGCGGCGCGTCACAACGGCTCAAGGAGGCCATCGTCGTTGAGCCGGACGGTTCGACCACCCTGCACCAAGGCTTGGCCATCGACACCCTTTACGGCGACTGCCCCGAACCCCTCGCCACGCGGGCGGCCGGCCTGCTGCGTGCGCAAGCACCGGGCTGCGGACGAGGAGTACCCCAGCACCACAGCTGGAAGAAGACTCCTTCTACCTACGTCATCTGCGCACAGGACCGTGCCATCGACCCCGGCCTCCAGCGGACCATGGCCTCACGCTGCACCAACGTACGCGAATGGCAGACAGGCCACTCACCCTTCGTTCGGCAGCCCGACCTCATCGTGGAACTTCTACGAGGACTACTCCCCCAAAGCGCGCCCCGGCGAGACCACGAAGACCAGGACGTCACGACCACTCCTTGATCACGGCGATCAGGACCGTCGCCTCGAATCGGGCCGCGAGCTTGTCGTATCTGGTGGCGACGGCACCGGTGCTCTTGAGGCGGTTGAACCCGCACTCGACCGCGCGACGCTCGCGGCGGTCGACTGGGTCGAAGCACGGTGGCCGACCACCCCGGAAGCCTGGCTTCTGACGGTTGCGTGTCTGATCGGACCGCCGGCCACCTCGCCGCCTACGCGGATCTCGCCCGGGGATCCGGAGCTCGGGCTTCTCTATCGCGGCGAACAGCCCTCCCGGAGAGGGAGCAAGCAGTTCAAGAGGGCCTTCTTCCTCTCTGCGTTCGCTGCCCTGGGCGATCCGGTCTCCCCGGCCTGCTACGACAAGCAGACACCCAGAGAAGGCACCACACCCAGGCCCTGCTCTGCCTCGCCAGACGCCGGGCCGACGTCCTGTTCGCGATGCTCCGCGAAGGCACCTTCTACGAACCGCAGCCGTCGGCCGCAGTCACCTGACCTGCGGGTCTGCGAGGACAACGACTCTATCGGCCTCGACATCGAAGCCAAGCATCAGATGGCCGTTGTCGCCCTCGGGGGTCCACCAGCACCGGCTTGCCCAGCCGCCGCCCGATCTCCCGAAGGAACCCGCAGAACACATCCAGTCGCTCCTGGCCCTGCAATTCCCGCAGGTCGACGTCGAAGTCGACTTCATCGGCAGCATGGAAACGGAAGATCGCCAACACATCGACAGTCGGCCAGACCCGCAGGTCAGGGCACTCGGCATCCGCCGGACGGGACAGCACGGCTTCCGCCCGAGGCACCGGATGCACCGGATGCACCAACTCCCCCTCGGAGTAACGGTACTTCCAGCCTCTCTCTCCGCGACCAGATCGAGGACCGCCTGCCAGTCCTCCACCGAGACATCCGGGATGCGCACGTCCGGCAGCGGCCCCACTAAGAACTCCTAACGGAATGATTCGACGCAGACCCAGAGCACTGGCTAGTTGACCCGACGTGCGCCAAGATCGCCTCATCTTCGTGGGGGGGGCGACTTGGCAACGACTGGGCAGTTGGATCTCGCTCTGCTCTGTGACGACGAGGGCAACAGTGTCCGCATCACGGTGCTCGGACCTCTTCTGGGTGTGTCTGGAGGGTTGGCCGCGGAGATCGTTGTTGACACACCGTTCGTTGCCGGACGCCTGGACCTCTCGCTGTGGCGGTCACGGCTGAATGCATGGAGCGAAGCCCTGGATCGTCTTGAGGCCGGCGAGGACGTCGCCTGGTTGCACGTCCAGCGCGGACCGTCCGTCTTCATCAACCTCACCGGCGAGCGCGACTGCCCCGAGGTGGTAGTTGAAGACGATCTTGTCTCGATGGCGGCCGTGCGGGTCCCGATCGACCTGCCGGTCGACTGGATCGCGGCCCAGCGGCGCTTGCTCAGCGTCGTACTCGGCGCCTGGAACGACCACCTGTCATCCGAGTGAGCACAACTTTCGCCAGCAGATCAGGGAGCATCCGAGACTCAGAAAAGCCTCGTGAATGTCGTCGCGTATCTCCCAGCGGATCCGCAGACGGCGAAACCAGTGCAGATGGGCGAACGCGCGCTCCACGACCCAGCGTTGGGTTCCCAGGCCGGACCCGTGCTCCGTACTGCGGCGGGCGATCAGCAGCTTTACGCCCAGGTCCCAGACCAGGCGGCGGTACGTGTCGTGGTCGTAGCCGCGGTCGCCCAGTACCACGTCAGGGCGGCGCCTGGGCCGGCCGCTTGCCGCGTATGGGTGGCACGGCCTGGAGGAGCGGGATCAACTGGGTGACGTCGTTGCGGTTGCCGCCGGTCAGGGTGGCGACGAGCGGGATGCCGGTGGCGTCGGTGATCAGGTGATGCTTGCTACCCGTCCTGCCCCGGTCCACGGGGCCTCGTCCGGTCTTGGGTCCCCCCTTAACGCGCGGATGTGGGAGCCGTCGACTGCCGCACGGGAGAAGTCCAGGGCGTTCGCGCCGCGGAGTTTGGCCAGGAGGACCTCGTGCAGCCGGGGCCAGACCCCCGCCTCGATCCACTCTGCCAGGCGACGCCAACAGGTCATGTCTGAGCCGAAGCCGAGCTCCTGCGGCAGGTGTTCCCAAGCGATCCCGGTGTGCAGGACGAACAGGATGCCCTGGAACACCAGCCGGTCCGGATGCCGCTTGCGTCCCGGATTTGGGGTCCGACGCTCGACCCTGGGCAACAGCGGCTCGACAACCGCCCACAGCGCGTCATTGACTTCCCACGGCTTCCGCCTCGCCAAGGCAGGCAGTGGGCGCGGCTTCCTCGGCGGCGGGCCTGCCGTGCTGCCCGTGCCCGGCTGTCAGTCGCCGCCGTCGCGAACGACGGGCCGGCCGACGGCCATCCAGACCTTCAACGGCACCATCATCGAGACCCGCACCGGCTCCTGCACCCCTCGCCTCCACCCGAGCTCGAGCCAAGGAATCGGCCAAGGCCGTGTGACCGCGGCAGATTCAGGGCCGACTGCCCGCCCCCCCATCCAGGCGACAGGCCGTCGGCCCGACATGCTCCAGTAGGCTGCGCTGGCCATGGACACGGACGCCGAACCCGAGCAGACCCAGCGCACCACGAACGCTGCTGGTCCGCCGATCCGGCAGCTGTTCCGGGACGTCATCGCCGACCGCATGCCAGGCCCCCGGCCGCCCCAGGCCGCGATGCTGTTCGACGCCCAGGTCGACTCTTGCTGGGACGACCGGAGCTTCCTCGGAGACTTCTACAACGAGATCCTTCACCAGGACAACTGCCAGCCGGCCACCGCTGACGGCCTCGCCCTGGTCGCGGCCCTCGCAGTCGACGACCGCATTCCCGCCCAGCACCGGTTCCAGGCCGTCGACCTGCTGTTCAAGGCTGCCACCGTCGCTGAGCGCCATCTCGCCGAGGCCTGGTCGGCCGCCCCACAGCGTGCCGAGCCCGACAGCGAGGCCCGGGCCCGCAGCGCGGTCCGGGCTCACGTTCCAACTCTGCTGGCCCGCTGGCCGGTCGAATGCCCAGCGGTTCGCCTCGCCCTCGCCGGACTCGCCGTGGTCTTTCCGACGGACCGCACCCTGCCCGCCTTGACACCGCGCCTGCGGACCTTCATGCATCAGCACCCCCAGGGCACCGACATCGGCGACTACGTGCGATTCGTCGTCGTCCTGGCCACCCAGAACGACGACCAGATCCTCACGGCGACGGAGAAGCTCACTGACGCCTACTGGACGGGAACAACCCGCGGAGTGCCGGCCCGGTCACGAGCCCTCCACCTCCTCGGCCAGATGCTGACGAAGGTGGGAATCGGACTCACCCGAGCACCCGCCAGGCAGTGACGCATCGCGTGTAGCTCTCGCTGCCAGTTCTCGGTTCCGGCACGGATCTTGGGGAACGATCGCGGAGGGTGACGGTTGTTCGTTCGATAAAGGCAGGCATATCCCAGCACTTGCAGCAGCAGACAAGCGATATTCGTCAGGCACGCCGCAGTGCGGGACGCTCAGACGAGGTGGCGACTGAGGAAAGCGTGCCAGAGGACGGGTGCGTGTTCCGGAGTGTGACGGTGGCCTCCCGCGAAGGCATGGAGTTCTTTGCCAGTGCTCGCGAAGGCGTCAAACAGCTGGATCTGCCCCGGGCGCGGAAAGATCTCGTCGTCCCACTGCAGGTGGAACAGGACCGGTGCGGCGATGGCAGAGGCGTCGTTCAAAGCGCGGGCCGGGGCATGAAGTCCGGGATTGAGGACGACAGTTGATTGTGTGCCGAACTTTCCGAACACGGCGCACTTCAGCCCCGGGCCAAGGGCAAGTGCGGCAGCAAGGCCGAATCGGGTTCCCATGGAGAACCCGCAGTACGCCTGACGTGTCGGATCGGCTATGCCAGCGTCCACCAGGAGGTCGCGAGTGGCGACCCAGTCGCAAGCCATGCGGTCCAGCACCCGACTGATGCCCTCAGCGGCGATTCGGCCCTGGTACTCCACCGGCGTCAGAGGAGATGTCACCCGCTCACCGTGGAATGGCCCATCGATCGCTGCGGCCGCACAGCCCGACGATGTGATCCGGTCTGCCATCGACAGGATTCGGTCGCCGTGTCGGTGTCCGCTGCCACCGTGTCCCAGCAACACCAGTGGGACTGCGCCTGGCCGACCGCTCGGCGTCCACACGGTACCGGGCACTGCCGCGAGTGGCCGATTGATCAAGAAGGAGCGCTGTGTGGAGTGGTCAGAGACCTTGCGGCAGTCGGACCAGACCACGGATTCACTCACCTCTCTTCACCCCCTACACCCGAGACTGCCATCCAGGAGGGCTTGGCCTCAACCGATGTCGGCGCAGATCGGATCGCTGGAGGGCAGCGCAGCGGCGATGGTCATCAGCGAGATGCGGATCATCTGGCTCAACCGGGCCAGATGCAGGGCGGATGCGTCGTCGTAGATAAGCACCCTGAGGGCATCCACATGTAGCTGGTCCTCCTCGCCAAGGCGTGGCAGGCCGGCGAGCAGCTCGTGCGAGGGCCGTGCGGTCGCGGCGGCTTCGATTTCCGCGAGCCGGAGCCGTCGCACCAAGGCCCCGGTGTCGGCTTCTCCCTGGGCGACCGCGTCCAGGACCAGGGCGTGGATGCTCAAGGTGAGCAGCGTCTTGAGCAGTGTCTCGGCTGTGACAGGGGCCATCGACCAGGTCCGGAATCGCTCGAGGCGGTCCCTGCGCTCCCCGGGGATGCGGTCGACCGCCCGCAGGATCCGCTCGCTCCACGTCACACACGCCACCCAGACGTCCACGGGTCGGGTCTCTCCTTCGTCGGCGGATTGAAGGTGTAGGGAGGCCAGAGGCAGCGAGCGTTCAGGACTGCTCCGCTCGCATTCGCGTCCGCGGTCTCGCCGTAGTAGAGGGAGCCGATCACGCGTGTGCGGTAGCTGTACAGCGGATCCGTGCTCCGGTGCCCTCAGGTGAAGGAAGCGGTGGCCGTCCGGTACGGCGCCGGGCAGGCGTACTGGCGGCTGGACTGCACCACCGGCCAAATTCGCCTCCTCCGCACGGTGCCCACGGAAAACCGTGTCAGCGGCCGCGCCCGCGCCCTCCAGGGACGCCGACACCTTCTTCTACCCGAGTTCACCGAGACGGAGGGCATCCCTTATCTCGCTGAGCTTCGTGGTCGTGGCCAGGGTCTGCTGCTGCACTTGTTCAGCGCGTCGGAGGGCGTCGTCAATCTCGCTGAGCTTCACGGAGGACAGGACGGCCGCCCGCTCTATCAGGTCGTCCCGGGACACAGTGGTCAGCCACGTGCACGGGGTGAAGCCTGGACGCGGGAACGCGAGCCGCAGTACGCCTTCGAACGGCAGTCCTTCACTGGCACCGACCGTCACTTCGATGCCAATACCGCTGATGTCGACGCCCGCCGGAGCGACGACCTGCATCACCCGGATCCCGGACGTGTCGTCTCCCGACAGCAGTACGACCAACCTCCGCTCGTCGAACTGAACCCACCAGACTTCGCCACGTTGCACAAGTCCTCCAGACACATGACGGCAGACCGACGCTGCACCCCCCTGACGCGCTGTGGAGACGGGTGCGGCCACCGTTGATCATCGGTGTGTGAAGACTGAAGATCATGCGGTGGCCGCAGGTCACAGCGTAGACCCTGCCTGCTGGCAGGAGGCGTTCGCGGGCCTGATGGCCCGGATCGCGGGCGAGTTGTGGGTGAGCTGAGTTCAGCTTTCGCTGCGGTGGTTGCGGCCGGTCCTGGCTGCGTTGCGGATCCGCTTGGTGCGGCCGGCTTCGGCGAGGGTCTCGATGGCCTCGGCGTTCGTCCCGGCAGCGGTCTTGAGCTGGAGCCAGTTGGATGACGCGAGCAGGTTCTCCGACTGCCAGGGCAGTTCGAGGGTGATGGCACGGAAGAGTGACCATTCCCGCAGGCGCTGGACCAGGAAGGGGTCGTCGATCGTGGCCTGGGTCATCGCCTGGGCCCACCTCTCGTAGGCGGGACCGGGGTAGAGGCCCGCGGCTCGACGGTCCAGGTGCCGCAGCACGGCCGACCGGGCCATCGCCTGGTCCGGATCGGTGAGCACGTGGCTGACCAGCTCGACCTCGTCCGGGTCGGCAACGTGCCCCAGCTTGTCGAGGTAAGCCGTGAAGCGGACGTGCTCATCCGGGTTCTGCTGGATGTCGTGGACGTTCATACGGCCCGCTCCTCGCGCTCGACCAGGACGCCGTTCTCGAACCGTACGCCGGCCCAGACAAGGGGCACCAGATGGGCTCCGGTGATCGCGCGCCATCGCGCCTGGGCGGACTCGACCAGCTTGAACACCATCGCAAGCGCCGCCGGGCTGCCCGCGCCGCAGGTGACCTTGGTGCGGAGCTTGACCGTGGAGAACGTCGACTCGATGGGGCTGGTGGTCCGCAGGTGGATCCAATGCTCGGAAGGGAAGTCGTAGAACGCCAGCATTTCGTCCCGGTCCTCGGCGATCTTCGCGACGGCCTTCGGGAACTTCGCCCCGTAAGTCTTCGCGAACGCCCCGATCGCTCTCTCGGCATGCGCGCGGTCCTCGGCGTTGCAGATCTCCTGCATCGCCTTCGTTGCGCCGGGCTGCGCGGACTTGGGCAGGCAGTTCGCGACGTTGCGGGCCTTGCGAACCCAGCTCCTTTGCGGCCTGGCCGCCGGGCAAACCTCGGCGAGGGCCCGCCGCAGGCCCACGGCACCGTCGCCGATGACCAGCTCCGGGTCACGCATGCCGCGCCGGCGGCAGTCGCGCAGAAGGTCGGCCCACGACTCTCTCGACTCCCGCAGGCCCTCGGCCAGGGCGATCAGGTTCACTTCCGCTTCCAGTGCGGCGGCGAGCATCCTCCCGCACGATCTCGTCGGTCAGGGAGCCGGACAGGGGGAAGCCGTCGTCGGCAACTACGCTGAGCACGGGCGTGCCTTCCCGACCCGCGCTGCAACGCGGGCCCACTCGGAGACCTCACGGATCGTCCGGGAAAGTACGCCTTCCGCATGCTCTCCCGTAACCGATCCACAAGTCCTGAGCATTGCTCGTGGGCCGGAGAGAGCACCCCGGACGGCATGGAGCACCTGCTCGGGCGGGCCAAGTGGGACGCTGACCAGGTCCGCGACGACGTGCGGGCCTACGTGGTGGAGCATCTGCGGGACGACCAGGCGGTTCTAGTGGTCGACGAGACCGGCGACGTAAAGAGGACACCGACACCGTCGGTGTCCAGCGCCAGTACACCGGCACCGCGGGCAGGATCGAGAACGCGCAGGTCGCCGTCTATCTCGTCTACGTCGGCCGCCGCGGTCACGCCGCGGTAGACCGGGAACTACACGTTCCACGTTCCTGGACCTCGAACCCCAACCGCTGCCGGGCCGACGGACTCGGTGACAAGACCGAATTCGCGACCAAACCGCAGCTTGCCGCCTGCACGGCCACCCGATTCCTGGACGCCAACCACCGGGCCGCCTGGCTCGCGGGAGACGAGGTCTACGGCGGCAGCCCGAAGCTACGCGCCGCGCTGGAAGAACGTGGCACCGGCTACGTCCTCGCGGTGGCCTGCTCGCACGAAGTCTCCACAGGCACCGGGAAGTTCCGCGCGGACACGCTGGCCAGGAAGGCGCCCAAGAGGGCCTGGCAGAAGCTGTCCGCAGAGAGCGGAGCCAAGGGCCACCGCTTCTACGACTGGGCCGTCATCGACCTCACCGGCCGGCGCAGTGCCGCTAACCATCCTGGTGCGCGTCGCTGGAGCTCTTCCAGACGCAGCAGCGCTTCGTTCACGGCCCCGAGCTCTCGGGCACGACAAGGCAGCCATGGGGCATTCCAAGACGATCGAGCGAGAGCCAACATTGAGATCAACAGTCACCGAGCATGGATGCTCCACAGAAGTTGAGCCAGAACCGCAAGTTGGACATCAACCCGGCGGTCTGCTGGGGCTGTGGCTCAGAGCGGACGGGATGCCTGCTCGGTACCAAATCGGCATGCCAAACGTAGCGGCTCGATGCGATCATGCTGTCCGACGACAGGGTGGGGAGAAGTATGGCTGGCCTGACCGTGACGGTGTGTCTGCCGCCCGGAGCTGCGGACGACATCGATGGGGCCCTCACAGCGGCCCTCGCGCCGTTCGACCAGGACAGTGACAACCCCGTGAACCGCGGCATGTGGGACTCACGCCGCATCCGCGGTGGCAGCAACGGTCAGGGATTCGCGGTCGTCCGCGGATACGAGGAGGATCCCAGGCTGGTTCACGACGAGCCCGCATATGACGGCACCCCCGCTCCCAGCGCTCCAGGAGTCTGCGCCGGAGGACCGCGTGCCCTGCTGGACTTCTCACGGCCACAAGCCGCTTCCGAACGAGTGGTAGCCGCGTCCTGGGACCTGTGGCAGCGTCTGACCGCGGTACACCCGCCGGCACTGCCCCTCTCGGTTTTCGAGGACCGTTGGGAAAAGGATCCGTACGCGTTCCCGGGCGGCCCCTGGGCCGACGGCATGCTGGCCGCCTACCGGGCCCAGCCCCTGATCAAGGCCTACATCCATCACCCCTGGAGCCTCGACCTGGGCTATCCCGACACCCCGCTCCATGTGGAGCATCCCATCATCGGATTCCGCGGCAGCCGTGCCGACTACATCCGCGAGCTCTCCCGGGTTCCGTGGGAGACCGACGTGCTCACCGTGGACGGCTGGTGGCGAGAGAGCGACGGAAGCGCCCTTCACGCGTACTGCGACCCTGATTCGTGTCCTCACGAACCCTCTGGGCCAGGTGTCTGGCCTGGCAGCGAGGCATACCTGTCGCAGCTGCCTCACGACACGATCCTGGTACGAGTGCACTGCCACTGCTGACACCCCACAAATGCCTTGCCAGAGCCCCTAAACGTGAACGAAGCCAGACGTTGTCGAGGGTCCCGCTTCAAACAGGGTGACGGTGCGTCTCAGGTCCGTGATCAGCCTGTTCTGCCATCTCGTCATCAGGTTGGCGGATTTCGTGACTTCCCCCGTGGATCGTCACCAGCCGAGCTCTCGTCAGGTCACGGCTCCCGGTGTCCAGCTGCGCGAAGCCTTGCAGCGGCCTCAGCGGGTGTGTCGTAGTAGCCGGGTCGAGCCAGGAGGACCGAGCTGAAGTAGTACCCCTGATGTTCGTCGGGTTCGTCGTCCGCTTCGAAGGGGCGCCAGAAGCTGAGAAGAAGGTCTGGTGCGATGAAGGAGGCCGGGTCGTCCTCGGCCTCGGTGATCGTGGTGATTCCTCGCAGCAGGGTGACTACCTCGGCAGCGGGCAGGCCGAAGACGTCGATGCCGCGGAACTGGACGAGGTCCTGGCCGCCGGCGGGTCGGCCCAGCTCGATTGCCTCGAGCTCACCGCGCGAGCAGTGAATGCTGACCATCAGGCCGCTCGGCCGGAAGACGAACTTTCCCAACTGGTCTGATTCCGAGATCGCTTTCGGGTCGCGGAACGAGGCGAGTGCCTGGTCTGCTGCCTCGCGGGGCATGCCGATGGCCAGGGCGCCGAGACCGGTGGGCGGCGTGAGCTCGAATTCCATGCGCGAATGATTCCAGATCCGATGATCGGCCGGATTCAGGGTTCCGATGGCAACCGATTCGCCGTTCCTTCGCGGACCGTCGGAGGTTCTTCTCGCGCCACCCGCCACCCCCGCACGGCCGGCCGTAGCCGGCGACTTCCAGCAGAACCTCCTGCTGGCGTGTCAGGAGCAAGGGCGAAGAACCCGCGCGCAACTTCGTCCAACCTACGCAGCCCTTGGGCGATTTCGTTGACGACCTACTCCGTCTCACGCCGGAAGGTGCCGCCGTCCTCGCCGCTCGGTTCGGTCATCGTTGGATGATTCCACGGCCCCGGTTCCGGGCGAAGGCGTGGTGCCGATCTTGCGGTCGGCTTCACCGCGTACCTGCACCGCCATCGACGACGAGGTCGGGGCGGCTGATCGGGCACCCAGCGATCGCGCTCCGGCGATCAGCGGGGCCGGGGCTCAACCACCGACCTGACTGAGTGCTGCCAGAGCTGGGCCGCCATGAATTCCATCTCGACCACCGTTCCCACCAGCCCGGTCGATTTCAACTCAGCTGCCAGGGCCTTTGCTTGCGTGAGCGTCAGGCCCCGCAGCTCGCGAAGAGCCCGCAGGACGGACACCGGGCTGGTCTCAGGCCCAGTCAGGCGGAGCCGGGCAGGCCCGTGTTCGCACAGGAGTGCCTGGCGGATCTCCTCCGGGGTCTCGCTGCCGCTGTCCTGCTCGCACCAGGCGACGGTGCACGACTGGCAGGCGCCTTCCGTTCCCCACCACAGGCGCCCGCGGTCGATGAACTGGCCGATGTCGCGTGTCAGCACACCCCCGCAGGCATCGCATCGCGTCGCGATCCTCACGCCCTGGGTGATCACTTTGCTCCTCGTCGCCCGTCCCTGCCCCGCATGGCGCTTGCGCTCGTCGACCGCTTATCCTCGCTGCTCGCACTCGGTCCCGCTGAGGAAGGAATCGGGCCCTTGGCCTGTTCGCCCTCCGGTACCGCTCGCGGCAGGGACGATCATGCCGTCAGCGTGTCCACTGGGCGGTCAGCAGGATGGCCAGCAGGGACGTCACTGCCATACCGAGAGCAAGCACCAGCCAGCCCCATGCCCCGGGAGCCGCGATCACAGCCGTGAGCAGGATCGGGGCGACGGCGTTGCGGGCGACGGAGCCGAGGCTGAAGAACGACAGGTAGCGGGCGCGGTGCTCGATGGGTGACAGTGCGTAGGACAGGCCCCAGGCGCCGGCCTGTTGGCGCATCTCCGCGCCCGCTTGGGCCAGGATCGCGGCCACCAGGACCGCCGCCGCGTTCCAGCCGCCGGGAACCGCCAGCGTGCAAGCCATGAGCAGCGCCGTCAGCGCGAGCAGCAGTCCGGACTGGCTCAGCGCCCGGCCCGCGCCGCGGGTTTCATCGGTCCCTTTGGACAGCCGCACCTGCAGGAGGACGACGCTCACCGTGTTGCAGAGAACCAGTGCGGGCAGTACTCCGCTGGGCAGCGATGTACGGCTGGTCACCCACAGGGGCACGGCGAAGGTGAGGACCGGCGCGTGGAGGCCGAGGACGGCGCACAGCACCGTCGCGGCCGCGAACCGGCCGTCACGCAGCATGACGAACCGAGGGGTACGTGCGGCGGGCGAAGCCGGGGGCGGGGTGGGGGTCCGCCGGGGGCCCCGCAGCAGCAGAGCCCCGGCACCCAGGTAACTGAGGATGTTCCAGAGCACGACCGCGACGAGACCGGTGGTGGAGCGCACGGTCAGGGCCAACGCGGCGAGGCCGGCGCCGATCGACATCCCGGTGTTCTGCATGACCCGGACCCGGGCCATGGTCTTCACCCGGTCGGACTCGTTCTGCTCCGCGGCCAGTGTCTGCAGCATCGGGATCGCCGACCGCTCCCCCGCTGTGACGACGCACAGGAGCACCAGCACCAGTGCCGCCGGTGGACGCAGGAGCATGAGTGCGTAGGCGCCCGCCCGCGTGGCGTGCAGTGTCACCAGCATGGTGCGGGCGCCGATCCGCTCGGCCAGCAGGCCGAGCGGAACGAGCAGGAGAAAGGCCACAACGCCGGCCGCGGAGAGGAATCCGGCGGCGGTGAGAGCCGGCAGCCCCACGTACCGGGTCAGCATCACGATGGAGAGACCGAGGTACGCGCCCGACCCCAGGCTGTCGACGAGTGCGGCGACGACGACCGGGGAGGCGAATCGCGGTGCGGTGGAGAGGACACTCGCCATCAGTAGTATTCGTGCATCAACTCGTGGGACCAGGCCGGCTGGCGCACCTCGCCCCGCGGGGCGAACTCCGTCATGTAGGGCTTGATGTCCAGCACGGGGGTGCCGTCAATGGCGTCCAGCCCGCGTATGTACAGGTCGGCGCCCTCCACTTTGAGCAGTTCGCAGCGTGAGACCCCGAGCCGGTTCGGCCGGTTCTTCACCCGCTGGGCCAGCACGCCGATCTGAGGCCACTCGGCGTTGCCACGCGGATGGCGGGCACCCCGGTGCACCTGCTCGGGTGCGACCTTGTGGAAGAGGAAGACGACTTCCAGGTGGCTGAAGGTGTCGAGGCCGGCCAGGGCGTCAAGGCCGAAGACGCCCGAGTCGAGCCGTATGACGGCTTCGACGCCGCCCCAGTGGTCGTCCGTGATCTCCTCGCGGGGGCTGGAGACGACACCGATCGGCACCACTTCGTAGCTCGTCGTGTTGGGAGTTGTCATCTCAGTCTCTCTCCGCGTTCTCTGGTTTCCGCAGTCTGTTGGTCGGACAGGTCGCCGCGGCTCGGGCCGAGGCCGGCCGTGGTGTCCCAGTGCACGGTCGCCCCGCGGGTGAACAACTCGCCGGAACGAACCCGTCGGTCGGCCACATAGATCTCGTTCGCGGGACAGCCCGATGCCGTGGACAGGAACGCGGCGACGGTGGCATTGAGGTGTTCGACCTGCTCGGCCGCGTACTGCTCTTTGCACGTGAGGAAAACGATCGGGGCCACGGAGCCCGCGGCCCACTCGGGCCTGTAGCACTCGGTGGGATCGACGCGCCGCCACAGCACCCAGCACATGCCCGTGGGGATGCCGAGCAGAGCGGTGACCGTGTCGGAGAGCTCGCGCAGTCGCTCCGGGCCGGGGCTCGGGGCAGGAGCGCAGATCTCGATGACCGGCACGTCAGATGGCCCCGAGCGGCTTGACTCCGACGACGAGCACGGTGCGGACAGGAATCAGGTACTCGCCGTCACGCTCCCGGATCCCGAGTGCCGCGCGTACTTCGGGTCCGGCTTCGGTGAGCCGCTCCCGGATCGCGGCGGCGGCCTCGTCGCCGACGGCCGTGATCTGGCACCAGCGGGCGACCGGGACGCCGGACGGGCTCTCGCTCTGGGTGCCGCGGGCGACCGGAACATTGAGTCCCGCGTCCTGGAGCATGCGGATCCAGTCGCGGCGCGAGTGGCTGCGGCCGTGCGTGGGGTCGTGCAGCACCTCGATCTCATGGTTGAACGCGGCGAGTTCAGCGTCCTCCGGGCCTTCGAGGTCGATGACGGCCAGCCTGCCACCGGGACGCAGCAGCCCGGTCATGGTGCGGACAGCCTGCTCGATATCGGTGAAGTGGTGCGCGGCAAGCCTGGTCATGACGACGTCGTACGACTCGGGGGGCAAGGGGATCGCCTCGGCCGTGGCGCAGATGGTCCGCGTCTCGGTTCCGGTCTCCGGCCGTGCGGCCAGGGCCTCCGTCACGTGCTTCAGCATCGGCTCGGCCGGGTCCACGAAGGTCATGGAGGCGGGGTGCTGCGCCAGCAGGGACAGCCCGAGGTGGCCGGCCCCGCAGGCCACGTCGACGATGTCGGTGCCCTCTTGCGAGCCGAGGAGTTCGTGCAGCATGCGCATGGTGGGGCTGCTGCGATGGACCTCACTGGTCGCGTAGTTCTGTGCGATCGTGGAAAATCGCTCTGCGGAGCGGCTGGGGTCGCTGACCGTCACGTTGTCTCTTCTCCTCTGTGGCCACGGCCGCACGTGCCGTCTGCGCTGGTTTCCGGGAATTCCTGAGCTGTGCACGACATGGGAAGAACGATATTCGCGACTCTCTCCGCTGTCGGCGGTGAAGATGACAATCCGGTCGTCTCAAGGCGGCCGAGGCCGGGACGAGAGGGCAGCGGCCGGCCCGAAGGCACCGGCTGGAGCCGGTGTCCCAGCCCCTCCAGCACGTGGATGCGCACGTCCCGGTCGCCGTCGGCGGACAGCCGTCGGGCCACCTCGCCTGCGTACTGTCCGGGCGCGAGGACGGTTGTCGTCCGCGGGTCCACCGCTCCCTGACCGGCCGGGACATAGGCGATCAGGTCCCCGGCGCCGTAGACCAGATCAACACGACTTACGGCATCGCTGAGTTGTTCTTCCCTCTCGGTGACGAAGCCGACAAGGACGAGGCGGGTGGAGGTGTGGCTGCCCCTCTGCGGGGCGGAGCCCGTACCGGCGAAGGCCTGGACCGTCGCATGGGCCCCGAGCGAGAATGCGACCACCACGTCAGGAGTGGAGACGCGCACCACCGACCGGACCCGTGCGACGCGATCGGCGACCTCCTCCGGGTCCGCCGCCCGGCCGTCCTCGGTACGGGAGGGAAACGTCACGTGCGCCACGTCGGCGTCGCGAGCTCGCAGTGCCGCGGCAAGCGACCGCCACAGCTCCTGCTCCTGACGGTCTGGATCCGGGACCTGTGCGGTGACCGCATCCGTTCCGTTCGGCTTCAGGTACGGATCGCTGCCGGGGTCTCCGTACGGATCGGTGAGTCTCCCCGAGGGGACCAGCAGGCAGCGCGGCCGGCGTCCGTTCACCGGCGGCAGATCCGCTCACCGACGATGCCGCCGATACGCTCGTGGAAGTACGTCGAGATGATCTCTTCGTGGAGGCTCTCGCCGTCGAGTGTGGGGAGATATCCCTCGGTCGTACGGGTGACGAGGCCGCGGTCGGTCAGTTCGGCGAAGAGCGAGGACAGCGGTTCGTCGGCGCCGAGGTCCACGCCGTACCGGTCCTGGTACCGGCGAACGGAAATCAGCTGGTTGGCCTTGAAGTTGAAGCCGAGCGCCGTGGCGAGCGACTGGGCGTCCGTCAGCCGGCGGCCGTGGCTGAGTGGCAGTTCGGTCTCGGTCTTCGCCATGAAACTCATGTACTGCGCGATGTCCTGGAGGTTGTGCGTCTGTACGACCTCGGAACTCTGGCCGGTGGCCCAGCCGTAGGCGCCGGGGCCGACCGCGATCATCGTGTCGAATCGCTGCCACTTGTTCCGTGAGACCTGCGGAATGTTGCCGTCGTTCCCGTCGCCGTAGGTTCCCGGCTGGTTCCACCAGCCGCAGGGACTGGGGTGGTACCCGGCGTCGAGGAGTCGTTCGACGATCGCCTCGCGCATCTCGTACGTCTCGTGATGACTGGGCCACAGGCCCGCGTTGCTGATCCGTTCGCGTACGTTCTCGACGTTCCATACGGAGCGGTTGCCGATGCCCATCTGCTCGCGGTCGGCGTTGCGCAGCCGGTAGATGGTGATCGTCGGGGTCTCCATGGCGATCAGAGTGGTGATGTCGTCGGCCACGGTCTGAACGGTCTGGTGCGGCAGCCCGAACATCATGTCCGCGTTGAACGGCAGTCCGCTGTCGCCCAGCTTGCCCAAGGCCTGCAGGGACATCTCGCGGTCGTGCTTGCGGCCGGCGAACGTGTTGACCTCGGACTGCAGGGACTGCACTCCGATGCTGAAACGGTTGAAGCCGAGCGCTGCCGCCTGTTCGACCTCGTCCTGGAGGAAGTTGTCCGGGTTCCCCTCCAGGGATATCTCGGCGTCAGGAAGCAGATCGAAGGAGGACTTGACGTGGTCCATGAGCCGGCGCAGGTGTGCGGGGCGCAGCAACGAGGCTGTGCCACCGCCGAAGTAGACGGATTCGACGCGTGCTTCGGCCAGCCAGGGCAGGGCGGCCAATTGGCGTCGCGACTCGTCGAGCAGGAGTTCCGTCCAGCGGTCGAGGTTCTCGTCGAGTTTGTCGCCGGTCGGGGCAAGCCGTTTGACGTAGTTGCAGAAGTGGCAGATGTAGCTGCACAGCGGCACATGGAAGTACAGATGGGTGGGCTGTCGGGCCCCGTCGTGCGCGGCGAGGGCAGCGGTGGTTGCCGCGGCGTCGAGTTGGTCACCGTAGTTCGCGGTGACGTTGATGTTGTATTTGTCCCGCTCGATTTCAAGGTGCGGGTTCTCCGCCAGAATCGTCCGGATGCCAAGTCCCGGCCGACGCGGAGTGGACTGCGGGGGTTCCGTCGACGGAGCCGTCGCTGCCACAGGGATCTCCTTGTCGTCCTGATCGCGTGTTTCCCACGGCTGAACCCGGCAGGTCGGGACCGGGGGGCACGGGTGGCGGTGGACCGTCACCCGTGCCGTGATCCCGACCTGCCGGGCGTTCGCTCAGTTCTGGGTGGGCTCGGAAACCGGCTCACCGGCGGGGCGCGGAGCCACCGCGCTGGCGGCACCAGCGGCGGCGAGGACGATCGTGTCGGGGGCGGTTTCCAGGTGGACCCGGGTCAGCACGACATTCTCGGAATTCATGGAATTCTCCTCATGACATGGAGCCAACGGTTTCGAAAATCGTTGGTCCGGGTGAAGATCCGGTCAGCGTGTTTTCGCGCTCACCGGCCTGAACCGGCTTGGGGTGCCGGCAGCATGGGGGGCGAGAGGCGGAGGGTGATGTTTTTCTGCTTCCGTTCCCGCCAGTATTTCTCGGTAAGCAGCATGAACTGCTTGAGATATTCCGTCGCGCCGCAGACCTTCTCGTCTCCGTGCAGGTTCGAAGAAAGTGGAGGGCAGCGGAACTGGCACCACGTTCCGACTTGCGCGACCTCACAGCTTCGGCAGGCGTCGTAGTCGTCGAAGGTGATGTCGCGGAATTCGTCGAACCCGCTGCTCCAGATATCGGCGAAGGGCCGCTCGCCAAGGTTTCCGGCCCCGTACCGGTGACTCGCCATGCAGTTGCTGCACGGATAGACGTCGCCATTGCTGGAGACGTACACGACGGTACGGCCGCACTTCTCCTGGCGAGTGGCCTGTTCCAACCGCTGGCAGAACTTCACTGTGTCGACCGAGCGAATCGTTTCGGGCCGGGGCGTACTCGCGGAAGTCGTCTCCACGTCGTCGACCGGAACGCCATCGACCGGAACGGTGTCGACCGGAACGGTGTCGTCGAACTCCTCGTAGGGCGCGTCCGTGTACCGGTCCATGCACTTCCGGTAGACGTCGAAAACCTGATCCACCTCGGCCGGCGTCAGCAAGATGTGCGGATGGAGCAGCGCCCGGCCCGTCGGGTGGGTCTCCAGCCATTGCGGCCGGGGGTAGCCGTGCTCGGCGCACCACTCGAAGATCTCCAGAGCGTCTTCGATGTTGTTGCGATGCACGGATATCGCGGTGCGCACGATGTGTCCGTACTTGTGCATCATGTCGAACGTCGCGCGCAGCAGGGGGAAGTCCATCTTGCCGCGGACCGTGCGTACCGGATCTGCGGTATCGAAACTCACGAAGAAGGACTGGCCGGGCGGTATCGCGGCCAGTTTCTCCTCCGTGGCCAGAATTCCATTGGTGAATATCTGGGTACTGAAAGACTTGGTCCGCGCATGCTGGATGATCTGCACGGCATCACGATGGGAGAACACCTCGCCACCGGTCAGGAACACCTGAATGGTGCCCAGCTCGTCCAGCTCGTCGAGCAGACTGAGGATCCGCTCCGTGGACATCTCGTCCGTCCGTCGCACGGCGGAATCCGCATAACAGTGCAGGCATCGCAGATTGCAGCTGTTGGTCGTCTCGATGAACGCGATGGCCGGCGCTGTGAGATGGAACCGCTCCAGCGGGACGAGCGGGCTCCCGATGACGAACCGGTCGAATTCGCGAGGATCGACGCCTTCACCGTTTTCGAACCGGTCGAGCAGGGGCCGCGCGTCCGGAGAGAGGAACTCGACACGGCCGTCCGGCAGCAGACACACAATTCCGCCGGGATTTTCCTGCCTGGGGAGTCGAGACACGCTGGCTCCTTGGGGGGTTTGGAAATGAAGGCCGCCGAACCCCTTCGGGAGTTCGAGCGGGATCAGCTTACGAAGATCTCGGCTGACACCGCCCTGTACCCGAGGACAGTTTGTCCCTGTACCGCGGTACAGGGAGCCCGAAGGTCCTTAGGATCCGCCGATGACGACAGGTTGTTCGCGGAATTCCCGAAAGCCCTTTCCCTGCCGCCAGCGAGTTGTTCCGACCCGGAGTTGCCGGCGCGATCGGCCGGGGACGGGTGACGGCGATTTAAGTTGAACGGTTGATGTCGGACGTTTGGGGCCGCCGGCAGAACCACGGCGGCCTACGCTCATCGACGAACGTGACTGGGCTGGGCCGGGCCGTCGCAGATGTGCTGTCCGATGGAATGTCGGGGGTGGCGGTTAGAGCTCGTAACACGATCTCGTTGAACGTCCCTGGTCGATCGTGACCGGTGTGATGATTCAGCCGTTCGGGACGGTGTGAGTACTCGGCCGTGGATCGTGGACGATGACCTGTGGGCGCTGATCGAGCCGTTGCTGCCGCCCTGGCCCGAGAAGGCTCCCGGCCCACGGCCGGTGCCGGACCGGCAGTGCCCGCAGGGCATTCTGTACGTGCTGCACAACGACATCGCCTGGCAACTGCTGCCGTTGGAGCTGGGGTTCGGCTCGGGCCAGACCTGCTGGCGGCGGCTTGACCGGCGGCAGACGGCCGGGACCTTCGAACGGCTGCACCAGATCCTGCTCGCCGAGCTGAACGCGGCCGGCGAGCTGGACTGGTCCAGAGCATGTGTGGAGGGCTCCCACGTCCGCGCGAAAAAGGGCTTTGCATTGCCCCACCAGTTCAAACGCCTCGCCGTCCGATGGGAGCGCCGCACCGAACTCCACGATGCCTTCGTCTCCCTCGCCTGTGGCCTCATCTGCTACCGACGGCTCAAGAGGGCTGCCGCTCCATGATCGAAGAAGCTCTCATGGCGGCAATGCCCCTCGGAGAGGGCGGTGGGTACCCGAGGCACCCTCCACGCTCCCGTTCGCTACTCACCCGTCTCGCGCTCCGAACAATCCTTGGCGAGAGGCTCGTTGTAGGTGATCACGACCGGCGCGTTCGCCTCCGCCCGTGCGCGGTTGGAAGCCGCCGCGATCTCCTCGTAGGTCCATTCCTTGTACAGACGCTTCCCGTGGGCATCGGTGATGTCGATGACCAGGCCGGTCCACTCCTCGGCAGGCTGTTCGGGGACGAGTCCCAGTTCGTACGTGGCGTCCTGGAGGCGGGATTCAGTGAGGCGTATGCCGGTGAGTCTCTCGGCCAGAGCGAAGACCGCCGCCTTCCCGTCGACGACCGGGGCGCTCTCGTCGTGCTCTCCCTCGGGAGTTAGCGGGAAGCCGACTTCCCGCAACAGTGGAACCAGTTCGTCAGGGCTGTTGCCGTCGCGCGCCGAGGGACCTTCGAACGTCGTACGGAGCTCACCGTCCTCGAACCAGTGGAAGAAGTGGAGGGGCTTGCCGCCGTTGCTCGAGTGCGCCACGACCCGGCCGCCCTCCGACAGCGTCTCGGCACACCGCATCCCAAGGCCACCGTCGAAGCCTAGGACGACTGTCCAGTCGCCTTTCTCGCCTGGGGCCTTGAAGGCACCGGCAACGTAGGACTCGTCCCAGTAGTCGTAATCCACCTCGGCACGGTGAGCGTCATCCGCCTCGATCAACCCGGCCGCGCCCTCCCCAGTGCCACGCGGTTCCGCCTCCATCGCATGCAGCACCTCCTTCGGGCTCCGCCCCCGAATCAGCGTCAAGGTGTAGCCGCTCTCCATCATGTGGCGGACGAGCGGCGAGGTGCGGATCCAGGCGTAGTCGTGTGCGGTCACCAAGTTCATACGGCGCAGTGTGCCTGACGCCTCTGACAATGCCCGGTGTGCCGGTTCTCATCGCTGGAGCTGGGACTCGGGCTGCGCCCAGTCCGCGTCAGGAACATGATCGCGTTACGAGCTCTTAGGGTCTGCACCATGACGCAGACGTTCGACTTTCGCCAAGGCCTGGAGCATGCACGCGCGGACCGCGAGGCCGCTTGGCGGTTCGTCCGTGACTTCACGCACGCGTGGGTGGAGCCGCTCCACGACGGCGATGGCTTCACCGAGGAGAACCTCGCACGAGCGGAGGAACGTCTCGGCGTAAGCCTGCCCACCGCCCTTGACGAGATGTACCGGCTGTTCGGGAGGCGCCAGGATCTGACGAGTAACCACGATCGGCTGCTGCACCCGGACCAGCTCTACATCGACGCCCGCAGCGAGGCGCTGGTCTTCCGGGAGGAGAACCAGGGCGCCTGCTCCTGGGGTGTACTGCTCAAGGATCTCGACCAGGCTGACCCTGCGGTTCATGTGCTGTCGGATCTGGCCGACCGGCAGGCCCAGCGGTGGGAGCCGTGGATGGAACGCCTATCGTGGATGGCCGTCGAGATGGTGCTGGCGGAGTCCCTGCACGCACCGGAGCACCTGAGCGACTTTCTTTACGAGCCCGACCCCGAGTACGCGCGGATTCTCGAAGAGAGCTGCGAGCAACTGCCGTTCCCGACGTATCCGGCCAAGGGTTTCGAGGGCACCCGCTGGTTCCTCGGCGCGGACGTGCTGCTGCGGGATGAGGAGGGCTGCGTGCCGGTGAGGGCCCGGACCGAGGAAGCACTGGAAGCGGTCCGGGCCCTGCTCCCTGGGGACTGGCTCAATGGATGAAGACTTTGGCGTGATGTCGGTCAGCGGTCCTGAGGTCGGCTGCGGCGAGGTTGCCGATGTCGCCTTCGCCCAGTGACCAGATGCCCTCCTGCGGGTTGAGATCCGGCGCGTAGGAGGGCATCTGAAGACGGTGAGCCTGTCGGAGTTCGCGCCTATGAACTCCCGCGGCGGCTTGGTACCGGCTTCCTGCGATCAGGAGGTGACGATAGCGGCGGTCTCGGACAGAACATAGAGCACGATCTGTGTGCGATTGTCCAGATCCAGCTTCAGGAGAATGTTTGATATGTGGTATTTCACCGTGCGCACGCTCACGCAGAGTTTCTGTGCGATTTTCGCGTTCGGCAGGCCGGAGGAAACCAACCGGAGAACCTCGTTCTCTCGAGGTGTGAGTTCACCGACCTTCGCTGCTTCCTGCGATGCTCGCGAAGGTTGCGCGGTCGGTTCGCCCGCCGGTTTCGCCGCTGGTTCCGACGGGCTGCCGAAGACTGTCGGACGTATGCGCTCGGCCAGGCCGACAAGCAGCCGGTTGCCGCCTTCCGAGGCGATGCGGTGCCCCCGGTGCCACATCACGGCCGCGCCTTCGGGGTCACCGACGGCGCTCTTGTGCGGGGACGCGAGGAGCAGGCACCGCGCCTCACGCAGAGCCGCCCCTGACCGGGCGCTGAGCCGAGAGGCTTCGGTGAACAACCGTGCGGCCTCCGCGGAATCCCCCTGGTGGGCGGCGACCTGGGCGAGGCCGCAGAGTGCCACCGCGCGCTGGGCGGGCAGGTCCAGCCGTTCCGCCTCCTCGCGAGCGCGCCCGGCCCAGTGCGCGGCCTCCTCCGTTCTGCCGTTGGCGAGGGCGGCGTTGGCGAGCAGCTCCAGATAGCTGGGGCGCACCGTGGTCTGCAGGCGGCACAGGTCGCTGTCGCCGCCGACTCGCAGCACGATGTCCGCCGCCCGGTAGGAATCGCCGCTGTCGAGCGCGGCGTGGGCGAGTGCGCCG
Organism: Streptomyces sp. NPDC127038; assembly: GCF_042725875.1. Lineage (NCBI taxonomy): Bacteria > Bacillati > Actinomycetota > Actinomycetes > Kitasatosporales > Streptomycetaceae > Streptomyces > Streptomyces sp. NPDC127038. Next base: position 46,991 of record NZ_JBHXDQ010000007.1, read on the forward strand.
GCCGCCAGGTTCGCCCACCAGGTGTCACCGTCGCAGGCCGCCACCGCCTCTTCGGCCACGGACAGCGCGTCCGGCCGGCCCGGAGGGCGGGCCTGGAGCAGGATGTGAGCCTGGAGGGCGAGGGTGAAGGCGAGCAGGTCCTCGCAGCCAAGGGACCGCCCGATCGACTCGGCCTGCTCGGCGAGTTCCAGGGCGGTGGTGATCCGGCAGGTGTCGAGGTGGATGAGCGCCTTCACCGTCAGGAAGTGCGACATGAGATAGACCTGGCCGGTGCGTCGGACGATCTCCAGCCCTCGGTCCAGGTGCCCTTCGGCGGCGTTGTAGCGCTCCAGGAACACCTCGGTCCAGCCCAGTACGCACAGGTATTCGCTCAACTCGGCGAGGGCGGTGTCGGTCATCGCGTCCACGAGTTCTGCCGCGGATCCGGCGAAGTCACGGGCCGAGGCCATGTCACCCTCGTACGCCTCGCCCAGGGCGATCAGTGTCAGGGCAGCCACCTCGCCGATCTCGTCGCCCAGGGAACGCGCCATCGCCAGCACCCCGGCCATGTCGTCCCGGACCTCCGGGAAACGGGCCGCGGCGATCGCGCAGGAGCACAGTTCCAGACCGAGTCGGACCGTCTGGGACGGCGTCGGCCGGGGCCAGCGCCTCAGTTCGCGGCGGAGCAGCGCTTCGGCCTCCCCGTGGTGCCCGAGCTTGCGTTCCGTTCGGACTCGCAATGTGACCACGGCGGAACGGATCTCGTCGTATCCGCCCGAGTCCGGCATGTCCATCACCTGGTGCAACAGGTTCCGGCTCTCTTTGAGTCTGCCGCTCATGCCGAGGGCGCGAGCCCGCAGCAGTGTCAATTCGCGTCGTGCGGTGAGGTGTTCGGGATCGTCCGGCAGTAAGAGCAGTACGACGTCGAGCCAGTGGGCGGAGGTGGCGGGCGCGGTCCCGGCGCTCTGCCAGGCGGCGGCGACGAGGAGGTTGAGCGCCTCCTGGTCCCGGCCGCTCACATACTGTTCGACATGGTGTGCCTGCTCCACCGTGGAGGCGCCCGCTGCGGCAAGTGCCGCTGCCGCACGGCGGTGCAGGTCGTCGCGCCGCCAGGGCTCGATGTCTTCGTGGACCAGTGCCCGGACCAGCGGGTGCCGCAGCGTCAACTGCCGCCCGGCGCGCCCCGGCCGCACAAGGTCGCGCCGCATCAGCCCGCGCAGCCCCTCGATGACGTCCTCGGGGCCGGAGGCGGTGAGGGAGCCGATCATCGCGAGCGTGGCGTGGTCACCGAGCACGGCGGCGGCCTCCACGATCCGGCGTTCCAGCGGATTCAGCAGCGTGAGTTCGTCCAGGAGCAAGGACCGTAGCCCGAGGGCCGGACCGTCCCGTTCGCCGAGCACCGTGCCGACAGCCAGGGAGGGCGCCGGCCCCGGGCGCGTCTCGCGATGAGCCTTGAGGAGCGTGAGAAAGTACAGCGGGTTGCCGTCGCTCGCCTCGTACAACTCGGCCGCCAGCGACGCCGGAAGGTCGCCCGCCAGCGCCCGGACACAGTAGTCCTCGGGCAATGGTCCCAACTCGACGCGCAGTACGGACCCGGCATCGGCGCCTCGGGTGAGCGTGGCGCCAAGGGCCACCGAGGTCTGTCGGTTCCGGCGGGAGACGACGAGCAGGAAGGGAGCCGGTGCAGGGTGCCGGACGAGGTGGTCCAGCAGTTCCAGTGACGCGGGGTCCGCCCAGTGCAGATCTTCCAGGGCCAGGACGATTCCCGCCCCGCCCAGCCGGCCCAGCACCGCGGCCGTGGCCCGGTAGAGCCCGAACCGGTCTACGACTCCCGGCCCGGCCGGTGTCTCGCCGGCCCCACGCAGCAACGGCGGCAGCTCGGCCAGCGCCGGAAACCGGTTCTCCGCCGACGTGGCGAGATCGGCGAAGGCATCGGCGAACGGCCGGAACGGGCTGTGCTGTTCGTACTCCGTGGCCCAGCCGCGTAACACGGTCAGCCCCCGCGCGCGGGCCCGGGTGGCGAACTCGGCCACGAGTCGACTCTTGCCGATCCCCGCTTCGCCGGTGACATCGACGACCACCGGACCGCCCTGTCCGAGCTGTGTCAGCACCCGGTCCAACCGGCGGAGCTCCTCGTCCCTGCCGACGAACGGCGCGTTGCTCATCGGCTCGCCCGCTCTGCCATACCCGTCGACCACGTACTCTCCTCCGGCACCAGGCCCGGATCACGGCCCCAACTGCAGCTTCGTCCGGGCAACGACACTCCAGGCGGGACACCGGTCCCGGTGTTCACCGCAGCACTTTTACACAACCTGACACATACGATCATGCCGAGTACTCATTGCGACGACATGTTGGACAAATCCTGACCCACCCCACCCGTGGTGCGGTCTGCTCGTTCACCGTTCAATGGCCGCTCGGCGCGTGCGGCACGTTCGTTGGGCCGACTTCGGAGGCGTACGCAACGTCCTTGATCGGCACGGTCCCCCATGCCGTGAACCGCGGAGCGGGCCGCCGCGCCGGCACGGGCCTTGCAGGCCTCGGCCTTCCGCGCGCGCTGCTGCTCCCAGCGGCGTTCGCGGGCCCCGGCCCGGGCGGTCACGGTCTCGCGGGGGGGCCGCGCGGCGCCCCGGCGGGGGGCGGGGCGGTTGTGGCCGTGCCCTCGCGGCGGGGGGTGGCCCCCCCGGGGGGGGGGGGGGCCCGGGGCGGGGGTGGCCTCGGCCCGGGGGGGGGCCCCCCCGCCCCCCCCGCGGCGCTCTTCCGGCGAGGCGTACGGCAGCGACTCTTCCGCGGCGGCCGCCGCTTCTCGGGGCAGGGCGCGGATGCCGACCCGCCGCTCCTCACACGGCGGGCAGTCGCGGCCGGAGTCGAGCAGCACACCCGCGTCACACAGCCGATCGCCGCATTCGTGGCGCTGTGGCAGGGCACGACTGATCAGCCGGCCAACCCGGCTCGTGATCGGCGCGCCCAGCCGCAACTTCTCGTCGAGGCGCCGGTCGAAACGGTCAGCGAGGACCTCGGGTGCGTCGGCCCGGCCGGCGAAGCCCGCGGCCTTGACCAACTCCATGCGGGGCGCGCCTCCACCAGCTTGCGGGCGGCCGGACGGTCCAGCCGCTCCCACACCGGCTGGACCGGAGCCAGGACGACCCGGAGATCCTCCGGCGGCAGGGCACCCTCCCCCGCTGTCGCCTGCCCTGCCCTTCACTACCCATCGCGGGCCTCCCGACCGGAACGGCCATGAACTTCGGCGACCGCCACCAGGCGCACCCGCGACCTCCCGTTCATGCCCGACCCGGTCCCGGTCCGGGCCACGTCCGCGACACCCGGATCCTCCAGCCGCTAAAGAACCCCCAGCGATATGACTGCTGCGGAACGGTAGGCTCGGTGGCCATGAGTCAGAGCGGTTCGCAAGCGGCGGCATTCTTCCGAGATGTCCGCCAAAGCAAAGTGGTCTGGCTTGTCCGTGATGAGAACGGAAGCCCGACCCACCTCTCTGCGGGCGGCACGCGAAGTCTCCCCTTCTGGTCGACCTCGCCCCGCGCCCAAAGGGCGGCGAAGATTTGGGGGCATGGACTCCGCGTTGAGTCCATGCCCTTGGACACCTGGTGCGATCGCGTACTGCCCGATCTAGCCCGGGATGGACTCGTGATCGGCATCAACTGGAATGGGCCGCGCCTGGTCGGCTGGAGCTTCACTCCCGAAGAAGTCCTCAACCGACTGGCGGCGGTCGACTAGCATTGTCTTCATCGAGGCCAAGGCGTCCAGCGTGGATGGCTCGCGGGAAAGCAGATGACAGCGTCCGGCCTCTGGTCGATCATCGTTCCGTGACCCCTGACCTGCAGAGCTTCGCCCTCAGCGTTGTGGTCCCCAACCAGGTGACCTGTGGAAGCGCAGTGGAAGTACGCCCCCAACTTGGAGGGCGAGACGTACTGGCTGAGGTATTCGACGAAGGGCCGGGCGAAGACCCTCGCTACCTCCTCTTCCCTGATGGGCCACTTCATGCTCATGCAACCCCGCGCGAGGTTCGCTTGGCGGAGGCAACGTGCACTGAAGGCTGCTGCGGTGCTCTGTATGTCACGATCCGTCGCGATGGCGAACAGGTGGTTTGGGGTGCATGGCGCAACCCCGATGAAGATGAGATCGACCTGCCAGAGTTCAGGTTCGACGCTCGGCAATACCAAGCAGAGGTGGAACGCGCAACGCTGGACCGCTCTTGGGAATGGCAGGCCAGGACTGTTGCCCGCCTCCTTGAAGAGAAGCTTCGTCAATGCACCGCCTGGTTGGAGCGCTGGGAGTGTGAACTTGGCAGCGTGTCTGCCTGGCTCTGGGAGCCGGATCAGATCAATCTCTTCCTCTTCCATCCTGGCCGAGCCGCCATCAAGGATGGTCGTCCTTGGCTCCAGTTCCGGATGACCTGGGACATCTCCAGTGAGGACGCGGCCAACCAGGCCGATCAGCTGGTGGAGGAACTCACGGCGTTTGACCCACGCATGGCCGCCGATGTCTGCGGCGGCTCACCGGAGTTCGCCCGCCAGCTCGGCTACCCCTGGCCGCAACGGCACAGGACGTGACCCTAGGGTCTGGCCTGGCTGGTTGATCATGGTCTGGTGATACGTCGCCATGAACTGTCGGACGCCGAGTGGGAGTTCGTGCGGCCGTTGCTGCCGCATGCGGCCTCGGGGCGGAAGCGGCTGGACGACCGGATGGCCCTGATCGGGATCGTGTGGAAGTTCCGGACCGGTTCGGCCTGGCGGGATGTGCGCGATCGGTATGGATCCTGGGCCACGCTCCATACCCGGTACCGCCGGTGGGCGGCCGACGGTACCTTCGAGCGGATGCTTCGGGCCGCCCAGGCGAAGGCGGATGCGGCCAGAGCTGCGGACTGGATGGTGTCGGTCGATTCCACCATCGTGCGGGCCCAACTGCCCGGGGCCCAAAAAAGCGGGCTCCGCAAGCCGTAGCTCGGGCGGTCCCGGGGAGGCCTGACCAGCAAGAGCCAGCGCGCCCACGACGGCCCTGGGCCGCTCGCTGGCCCTGGTCGTCACCGACGTCAACACCAACGACTGCACCCAGTTCACCGCCGTCATGGAAGCGATCTGGGTGCCCCGGATCGGACCAGGCCGGCCCCGGAACGGGCCCTCGCACGTCATCGGCGACAAAGGCTTCAGTTCCAGGGCCATCTGCACCTGGCTCTCCCGAGCGGGCCGACCAGATCCGCAACTGGCTTCGCCGCGGACGCCGCGGCGGACGTCTCCCGGCCTTTGGCAAGGGCCGTCTACAAGCGCCGCAACGTCGTGGAACGCTGTTTCAACCGCCTCAAGCAGTGGCGACAGGTATTCGGCTCCGTCGAAGGGCACGTCTCAGTGCCCTACTTCCGTGCCCGAGAGTGCCCCGAACTACCCGGCTACCGGCCGGTGTCCTGGTAGGGCGAGGCGCAGTAGTCGACGTGGTCGATGACCACGCACGCCGTGAAGAGGACGATCGGATTGCTCTGGATGTCCGGGGTTTCTGTGCAGAGGCCCTTGCCCTTGGAGTCATACAGTGTCTGCGGGTCCCCGACCTTGCGGTAGTAGCGGACGGCGACCCCGTATCCGTCCCCATACTTGTCGCAGACCCTGACAGCGCCGTTCGCACCATAGGAAACAGCCTCAGCGCGGATAGCACCGCCGTAGGCGACGATGGAGGTGCGATCGGCGGCCTGCGCCGGTGCCGACAGCACCAGAGCGCCTAACAGAGCCGCACCGGCGGTCAGGGCGCGAGTCGTCTTCCGATACCTGGTCATGATCTTCCCCTTCTCGTCGGCCCGTCGGGCCTGAGGATCCCGCGCGGCGGGTGCCGCCGGGCTTGGCCGGTCCGGCGGCATTTCCTGCCGGACGTCGAGCTTCTCGGCCGCGAAATTCTGTCCTGGAGGGAGGAGGCCGTTGGTGGGTCTCGCGGCGATGAGGTCGGCTGCTGTGCAGGGCCACACAATTCCCCGCGCTGCGCTGCCCGCCCCACATTTGTTTCGACAAGAGCGGCCGATAGTTGGGTGCGCCCCAGCTCGTCGCCTCGAAGCGCGCGTTCACCGTGCCGCCGCCGGCGTTTTCACCTCGCTCCGCTGGGTGCGCTCCTCCGCGTCGGCCAGCCAGAAGAGGATCGGCGGCAGGCCGAGCTCGATCGCCGCGAGCACGATCTGAAACCAGTGCGGCCAGCCGTGCACCGCGAGCGACAGCAGCCGGCCGATTCCGCCCAGCAGGAATACGCCGGCCAGCCAGCGCACCGCACGGGCCGGGATCGGCCGCTGCTGGACGGCCCACAGCCACGCCAGCCCGTAGCCGACGAAGCTCGCCCCCATGAACCGGCCCCAGCTGTCGACCGTCGTGCCGGCGGAAGCCGCCCCGGGGATCGCCGCGTTGCCGAGGATCACGTGGTACAGCCCGATCGCGACGCTGGACCAGCCCATCAACTGCGTGAGTGTGCGCAGAGCCCTTGCCATGATCCCTCCGAGATGTCCCGGTGGAGCTTAGTTGACACGCGTCTACTAGACTGGATGCACTAGTGGACACATGTCAAGTAGCCTTCGTCCGTGCCTCCCCGCAAACGGCTCAGCCCCACCGACCGCCGAGCCCAGCTGCTCGCCGTCGGCGCACGGCTCTTCGCCGCTCACCCGTACGACGATGTCCTGATGGAGGAGATCGCCGAAGAGGCGGGCGTTTCTCGAGCGCTGCTCTACCGTCACTTCTCCAGCAAGCACGTCCTCTTCGCAGCCGTGTACCAGCAGGCCGCGGACCAACTGCTCGCCGAGACCCGACTCGACCCCGCCGACTCGCTGGTGGATCAGCTGATTCAAGGCATGGACGTCCACCTCGATTACTTCGTGGAGAACCGGCACGCCGTCCTCGCCGCGAACCGTGTTCTCGCGGGCGATCCCGTGATCCAGACGATCATGACGAATGAGCTGGACGCGCTTCGTACGCGGCTGCTGGCCGTACTCCCCCTCGCGGACGAGAACACCAGAGAGGCCGTGTCCGGCGTGCTGAAGAGCTGGCTGGTCTTCGTTCAGGTCCTCTGCGTCGACTGGCTCACCCAAGAGACGTGCACCCGCACTCAGTTGCGTGACGTCTGCATCGGCGCGGTCCTCGGCGCGCTCCGGCCGTTGCTCCCCGAAGACCTGACCCTCGACTGGCAGTAGAGCCGGCACCGCCGCGTCGGCGTACTCGGTCATGTGCTCGGCCGGGCACGCTTCGGCGACGACCCTACGGTGGCGCCGCCGACCCGGTACGTCGGCGGCCCGCACGCACCGCTGCGTCCTGCGGCTTTGCCGGAATGGCAAGGCTGGTCGCGTCGGGCGGGCTCCGCGCCGCATGATCGATGGGCAGCCGCTTATGTCCGCGATCCGAGGAGAAGCCCATGCAGCCCGAGCCGACCGCCGAGCTTCGCCACCGCACCGTCGAGGCCCCGGCCGGGCGCCTGCACCTGGTCGAGCAGGGCACCGGCCCGTTGGTCCTGCTCGTGCACGGCTTCCCCGAGTCCTGGTACTCCTGGCGGCGCCAGCTCCCGGCGCTCGCCGCGGCCGGACACCGAGCGGTGGCGATCGACGTACGCGGCTACGGACGCTCCTCCAAGCCCGAGGCGAGCGACGCCTACCGGATGCTGGACCTGGTGGAGGACAATGTCGCTGTCGTGCGCGCCCTCGGCGAGGAGAACGCGGTGATCGTCGGCCACGACTGGGGCTCCAACATCGCCGCCGCCTCCGCCCTGCTCCACCCCGAGGTCTTCCACGCCGTCGGCCTGCTGAGCGTCCCCTACGCGCCGCCCGGCGGCCCCCGCCCCACCGACATCTTCGGCCAGATCGGCGGCCCCGAGCAGGAGTTCTACGTCTCCTACTTCCAGGAGCCCGGCCGCGCCGAGACGGAGATCGAGCCCGACGTCCGGGGCTGGCTCGCCGGTTTCTACGCGGCCCTGTCCGCCGACACCATGCCCGCCCCAGGCGAGCCCGACCCGCACTTCGTCGCCCGCGGCGGCCGGCTGCGCGACCGCTTCCCCACCGGAGTCCTCCCGGCCTGGCTGAGCGAGGACGAACTCGACTTCTACGCCGGGGAGTTCGAGCGTACCGGGATCACCGGCGCACTCAGCCGCTACCGCAACATGGACCGCGACTGGGAAGATCTCGCCCCTCACCGCGGAGCCTCGATCAAGCAGCCGTCGCTGTTCATCGGCGGCGCCCTGGACGCTTCCACCACCTGGATGTCCGACGCCATCGACGCCTACCCCACCACTCTCCCCGGCCTGTCGGCCTCCCACCTCCTGGACGGCTGCGGCCACTGGATCCAGCAGGAGCGCCCCGACGAGGTCAACCGCCTGCTGACCGACTGGCTCGCCACCCTCCAGGGCTGAACCAGGAACCGCAGTGAGAACGGCCCTGTCTTCGCGGGTGGGTCACCTGAGTTCGACGGCATAGGAGTCGCCGCTGAATTCCCAGCCGTCGGTGCCTTCGCCGATGTCGGCGATGATGACGTCGTCGATGAAGCGGTCCTCGACGTCGTCGTCACGCAGGTCGCCGGCCAGCCACAGCGTTTCGATGTCGCTCCAGTCGCCGCGGCGTCCGTCGATGCGCAGTGGGGCGGCGCGTCGGGTGCCGCGTTCGCGTTCGTCGTTGCCGGTTTTGACCTTGCCGCTGATCTCGAACTGGCCGTTCTTGACCAGGTCGGAGAGGGGTTCTGCGGGGACGATGGCGACGTTCTCGTAGGCGGTGTGGATGAGGTCGCGGTAGCTGCGGCGGATGTTGTATTCGGGGTCCGACAGCCACTTGACGAGAGTGTCGGGTCGGACGTCGAGTCCAGCGCTCTCCAAGGCTTCGTAGCCACGGTGGGTTCCGGTGAGCTGGCTGAGCTGGGCGTGCCAGTGCTTGGCGTTGTACGTGGACAGTCGGTGGCGTGGGGTGACCTGGGCGCGCAGGAGGTCGTTGAGGGCGGCGCCCAGGGAGGTGCCGTGGCCTGTGGGTCCGGCCATCAGTCGTCACCTTCGGGGATGAAGGCGCCGGGCTGGATGAACTTGGCCTTCACTTCGCCGAATCCGGTCCCGATCCGGTACGTGTCCGGCGGGGTCTCGTCGGGGGTCCAGAAGATCGCTGCGTCGACCTTGCGCAGGGCAATGAGGGGGTGGCCCTCCTGGACGGCCTTGAAGGCCACCGTCCAGTGGCGGACGGAGGCTTCGGCGACCATGCTCATGCGCCAGTCCGGCCGCCAGAACGGGGAGCGCTGCTCCTCGCGCTTGGGCCACAGCAGCCGCAGGGCGATGGACACGCGCGTCTTGTAGTGCGCGTAGGCGTCGCCGCCGACCTGGACGAGTTCGGTGCGTGCCTCGCGCGCCGCGGCGTAGAAGGGCTTGAACAGTGATTCGTTGGCCCTGCCGGTCCAGGAGTCGTGGATCGTGACCCGGTCGGTGAGGTGGCCTTCGCGGTGCAAGCGTTCGAGCTGCCTGATGTGCGGGGTGGTCACCCACACCCGGCCCTCGTCGTCGGTCCGATCGATGAGCTGTCCCAGCGGGTGCGGCATGCCGGGGAAGTTCCAGTCCGGGATGTCGATGAGGTAGATGCCGGCCTGGCTTTTGTCGAAGACGTCGAGGGGGCCGGTGTGCAGGAGCTTGTTCGGGGCGAGCGGCACGGCTGAGCAGGCGGAGGGGAAGGAGCCGTTGCGGTCGATCAGGCACATCAGGCCGTCCCCGAGGGAGGCAGGTACGTCGAGCTTGTCGCGGCGTACCCGCTTGCCGTTGTCCCGGATGTGCGCGACGCGGGTGCTGGTGACATCGGGGTGCACCCAGCTCGGTTCGCCGGCCATGTCCTCACTGATCAGCGGCCACGGCCCGCCCTCCCGGTCTTCGGTGCGAATCACCTGGATCGGGTGCATCTTCGAACGCTGCACCGCGTCCTTGAGGATCTTCAGGGCAGGGAAGGGAACGCCTTCCGGCTCGTCCTCCTCGTCCCCGGGCCGAAGGTCCTGTTCTGCCTCTGTCTCAGTCTCTGTGTCGTCTTCGTCGTCTTCGTCGTCCGGAACATGTCCGCTGCCCGGGGCGGGCTGGGCAGGAGCGGGGTGGCCGGGCGTGGCGGTGGGCACCGCGGCGCGGTAGGCGGTCAGCGCGGCGGCGAGGCGGCGTCCCGCGGCATCGTCCGGCAGCCGCGGTGACACCTTGGCCGTCTCGGCCAGGGACGGCCCGAGTTCGTCAAGGGCTTCCTGGTCACCGTCGGCCAATGCGGTGCGCAGCGCGGCCAGCAGATGCGTGACGGACGCCGGCAGGCCCTGCCGGGCGCCGGAGGTGTAGGGCAGCGCCGCCTCGGCCAACTCGTGTTCCGTGGGGCTGCCCAGCCGCTGCACAAGTGGTTCGTCGGCAAGGTTGGTGAGGGGGGCGGGGCCGGCGTCGAGGAACCGGGCGTGCAGCAGGTCGGGGCGCAGGTACGCCGAGCCGATCACTCCGAAGTCGCGTTCCGACACCGTTACCTGGACCTTGCCGGGGTCCGTGGTCGCGGTGAGCGTCAGCAGGACGTCGGCGTCCAGGACGCCCAGGAGCGTGGGGTCGTCGCTGTCCACGACCGCGAGTACCGGTACGTGCAGGGTACGCGCGAGGGAGGCCAGGACCTGGGAGGCGTCGGGGAGACGGTTCCCGGACAGCGGCAGACGCGGGCTGTGGCCAGCCTGGAGGCGGTCCACCACCACGAGGGCCAGGCCCTCCATGTGCGGGGCGGTCTCGGCGATGTCCTCGGCCGTCAGGTTGCTGCCGTCATCGATCATCAGCAGGTCGCCCGCCTGGACCAGCTGGTGGGCGACCTGCTGCTCGTGCTCGGTGAGGCGGCCCTGCTTCAGGCGTGGGTACTCTCCCCCGGTCTCCGCGGAGAGGATCCTGCGGAAGACGTCGTCCCGGTTCGGTCCCGACGCCGCGTACAAGACGGTGCGCTGCTCGACGAGCGCGGTCGTGCGTGCGGCGGCCAGGCCCAGCAGGCTTCCGCCGACGTTCGGGGCGGCAGCGACGAGGGTCAGCCGTCCCGGCTGCAGCGCGCCGATCGTGGTGTCCAGGCCGGGCAGCCCGAACGTGGGGCCGCCGACCGGGCCGGTGGTGAGCACGGAACCGATGGTGTCGCCGAGCGTGGCGAGCCTGCGCGGCGCACTGCCGCGGCCCTGAGTTCCCTGGCTGTTCACCGCACCTCCTGCGGGACCGGCGCCAGCCTGCGCGGTCGTATCGGACGAGGGAGCACCTGACGGGGGATCGGCGGGGAGCAGCACTGCGACCGGGGTCCGGCTGCGCCGGAGAACCTGCGGCTGGCCCTGGGCAGCACGCGAGATGAGTTCGCCGAAGTCCTTCTGCGCCGCGCTCAGCACGTGGGACGGGAACGCGTCCGCCTTGCGGGCTGCCGGAAGTCGATCCAGGGGCGCCAGCAGAGCACGGTCACCGTGCTTGTGGATCAGCGTGGTGCGCCCGTCCTGCTCGGCGAGTTTCACGAGGGCGTAGAGCGCGTTCCGGGCCTCGGTCGCGTTCATCCCGGCCTCGACGTGCTGCTGATTCACTCACCCTCCCGGAATCTCAACTAACCTATTACGTTATCAGAATCCACCATCATTGCTCTTGGAAGTCACACGGATTCTCGCGTAGTTCACTCACTTGTGTACTACTGAGTGTGAGCGCTGGCGTGACGATTCCTTCGTGACACCGCACCGACGAGCGGGCCCACATGACGACGGTGGCCAGGGCCCACGCCGGCCCCGGCCACCGCACACTCCGTACCGAGCCATTTCGCTCGCCGGACACAGGGGTTCAGCGGCACACGGCCGCAGTCTGCTCGTCGCTCGCCTCCCTGTCGGCGAGACGCCCAGCGGCCGATTGGTGCCGGTGCCGCCCGGGTCGTCGAGCGGCACCAGCACTGTGGTCGGGGCCGAGGTGAGGGTCAGATCTGGCAGATCCCGCGCTGGTAGTCGACGGTCGCGGAAGACCGGGAGTAGTTCCACTGTGGCTGGAGCAGGGCGCTGTCGAGCTGCTGGGCGACGTCCGGGCTCTCCACGATGTACCCGAAGTCCTGGAGCCATGCCGGGTAGAGGTTCTTCGAGCCGATGTAGAACGCCGAGCCGTCGACCGCGATCAACTTGTGGTGCTGTGCGTACGGGTGCCCGTCGGCCCACGTTTTGCTCGCGGAGCCGCGGAACGGGGCGAGTTGGAGGTTGCCACACAGGGCCGCCCGGGCACTGGCTTCATCTCCGGTGGCCCGCACCAGCCTGCTGCGCAGTGCGTCGCTGATCTCAGCGAGGGACTTGATCTGCGAGTACCCTCCGCTGCCGACGGCCCCCCGGTTGGCGGGGTCGCTGACGACGATGCGCACCTTGACGCCGGCGGCGAGCTTGGCGGCCAGGGCGTCGTACACGCGCGTGTCGTACCGGGGCAGCGGCGGGCACGTGGCGTTGAGGTCCTGCTGCGAGATCTCGACGTGCTCGCGGGCACTGGAGATCAGGGAACGCAGGGCGCTTTCCTCGGGGTTGACCGTGTCGTAGTCGCGGTCGCCGTTGGTGTTGTCGTGCAGCCCGGCCACGCATCGGGTGCCGGCGGTGTCCGGCAGCGAGGGGTGCCAGGTGGAGGCAGGGTCGGAGTCCTCGACGCCCACCCCGAGCCCGCCGACGGCGATGACCGGCACGTCGCCGGTGGCGGGACCCGTCTGCGGGTTGGTGTCCTGCTCCATGTGCGCCTGGCAGTCTGCCGCGCCCGAGGCGGCATACCAGACACTCGCCACATTGGTGCGGTTGGTGCAGGTCCAGTTCCAGAGGCGGTCGAGGTAGCGGCCCGCCGTGCCGGCCGCGGGGCCCGACAGGGCCAGGTCGACGTCCGTCACCGGGTGCGGGGTGTCGAGGTAGTCGCCCTTCCAGTCGTTGATGCCACCGGTGATCGCGGTTTCTCCGTCGACGACCAGGAGCTTGGAGTGGTTCCACGACAGGGCGGTTTTCGACGTCGTCATGGAGGCGACGTCGATGGTGAGGGCGTCCGCCGCGGGGCCGAGTGCGGCCCGTAGGCCGGAGAGATACTGCGAGGGGCGGACGTTGAGGTGGTAGAGCGGTGCGGCGCCGACGAGGACTCGGACCTTCAGATGGTGTCCGGCGGCCACGGAGGACTTCAGTCCGGCGACGATGGCGTCCTGGAAGGCGCCGTCCGGGAAGGGGGCGAGGCTGGAGATGTCGACGGTGCGGGTGGCCCGAGCGATGTTCTCGGTCATCCTGGCCAGCAGATTCCTGGTTCCGTCGCGGTCTCGGCATTCCGCGTCACCCCAGCAGCCGGGGGTCTGGAGCAGCCAGCTCGCCGGGTCGCCGGGCGCGGCATCGAGCCGGTTGCCCGCCGTCCGTTCCCATACGTCGCCTTCAAGGCCGGGCGAGACCTCGCGGAGCGTGCGTTCCACGGCGTCGAGATGCGGGGTCGCCGAGGAGGGGGCGGCGGCAGCGGGCGCCGCGGGCAGGGCGGCGAGGGCCAGAGCGGATATCAGCGCGGCACGCGCTGTGCGCTGTAAGCGGAGCGAAATGATCACCCGCAGAAGTTACCAGCGAGTATGACTGCGCGGTGAACACGACACGGCCCCAGGATTGACCACGGCACGTGGGCATCGACAGGGCAATTCCCCCGCGAACAGCCTTTCGTGGCGGTGCTGCCCAACGGCCGACACCGCACGCGCCAGTCGAACCGGCGACGTCGCGTTCCGCGCCCGCTGCGCTGACCGGGGCGGCGTGGAACGCGTGAAATGCCACCTCCCCCCGCGTGGGCCTCCGCGCACCGGTTCCTCCCGGCTGCCGTGGACGACTCGCCGCGGCGGGGGCACAAGGCCGGAAGGTCATGACAGTCATCGACCTCGCCCGGTCATAGCCGGTGACCCGAGATGACGAGCGCCGGCTTGCGTTACGAAGTGGCTGGTCCGGGAACCCCGAGACTCATGACGGATTCCGAAGAAGAAGAGGGCACCGGGACACCTCACGCACGCGGCTCTCGACCGAGCACGCAGCCGGGTTCTCGCCAGGCGCAGACGATCATCGGACCGACACCGCCCGTCGCTCGGAGGACCGGCCCGCCGCGGCCGAGCGACATCGCGGCTGATGATGACGACGCCCCGGAGCCACCTCGTGTCGACAATGAGGGGAGCTCCAAAGGCTGACAGCGTCGGCGGCATCGAGTGGGCGGCGGCCCCGGCCCTGCTTGATCGAGCGTCGGAGCCGACGGGCTCGACTGGACAAGAGCAAGGACTCAGTACGTGATGCGGATTCTGAGTGAGAAGCGGGTTCCCTCTCACAGTCTGGTGCCGTACGTGGTCACTGCGGCGGCGGTTTCCGCGGCCGCGGTGGCCGGAGCCGCGGCCGTGGACCCGGACAGCACCTGGTACCGACGCCTGGCCAAGCCGGCCTTCCAGCCTCCCCCGCGGGCGTTCGGCGCCGTGTGGCCGCCCTTGTACGCCTCGATCGCCTGGGCGGGCGGGCATGCTCTGCACCAGGCGACGGGCAGGCGCCGCCGTGCGCCGGCGGCCGCCTTGGGAGCGAACCTCGCTCTCAACACCGCATGGAACTGGCTGTTCTTCCGCGCTCAGAGCCCAAAGGCCGGTCTTGTCGGCACGCTCTTGATCGACCTGAGCAATCTCGTTCTCATCCGTCGTACGGCAGATGTCGACCGGGCGGGAGCCTGGGCTCTGCTTCCCTACGCAGGCTGGTGCGGATTCGCCACCGCCTTGAATGCGGCCATCGTCAAACGCAACCCCGCCTTACACCGGCATTCGGGTGCGTCGATCGCCGCGGTGCGCTGTGTGGTGCGCGCCCCGTAGCCGTACCTCGGTCAGACCGGCGGCCTCTCCCGACGGTTGGCTCGCACCTGGGAATACGAAGGCGTCCCTGTCGTCATGCTTCGGAAGTCGTGTACGAGCGCAGTCGCGGCCGCCTTGTCGCCGGGCCTTTCACGTCGGCGCGCCCGGGCTCGTGCTCGTCGGCATCCGCAACGGTCCGTGACCGACGACGGGACCTTCTCCAGCCCCGCTCGGGCCGGTCGACGACCCGCTGCCAGCCTGGGTCTTCGTCGTCCCACGCGATGTCGTAGTACTCGTAGAGCCGGTGCTCCTCGTCCAGCGCGAGGAAGCCCCCGGCATCGACATCGACAGAGGGGGCGTCCTGGACGGTGCCCTTGGCGTACGGAACCTCGAGACGGTCCTCGACCACCGTGGCCTCGCGCAGGGGCACGAAGGACTCACCGGTGCCCGAGAGCCCGGTCCTGACGCTGACCCACTCGGGCTCGCCGGTGGCGTCGTCGAAGAAGAGATGCCTGGTCTCGCCGATCTTGCTGCCGTCGACGTCGTACACCGGATGGTCCAGCACGTCGGCAATCTGTGCTTGGGTGATCATCCTGACCTCCTGCCCCCGGGGCCCATTCCGCGTAACCCACCAGAAGGCGCTGAAACGTCTTCATCGGCAGCAGACGTCGCCCACCGCCGACGCACCTCAGCGGACAGCGGCCGGAGGGTAGGCGATCACAGAACGCCGGGTCACACACAGTGGTTGCGACTCTCATCGCCGTCGCCCTGTACGTGGGCCTGCCGCAGCAGCTCCTGGTCGTGCCGCGCTACGTGCTGCCCGCTCTGGAGCTGCTCCTGCTGGTGCCGCTCATCGCGATCAACCCCAAGCGACTCACCCGGCAGACATCCACCTTCCGGATCCTCTCGCTGGCGCTCGTCCTCCTCGACCGCGTCGCCGTTCTCGTCCTGTGGAGGTTGGTCAGTTCCCCCGCGAGCGCAGCCTCAGCCGTCTGCCGCCAGGACAGCGACTCGCCCGTGGCAGCCGCCACCGGCGAGAACCCACTCGTCCGGCGGCGGGAAGGCGGGTGCATCGTGTTGTTCCTGACGACGCGTTCTTGCGTGGTTCGGCGCGCGGGATATCCACGTTCTCGAAACGGTGCGCCGGTCGAGGGCCCGAAGCCCTGAGAGTCCGCTTCCGGCCCCTCTGTGGTCCATCCGCGTGGCGCCGGCGTTCTCCCTGATGCAGGCTGGCGTCGGGGCCCGGCGCCGACTCACCCTCTGATGCCGGGCCGCCGCACCACTTCCCGACCAGCACCCCTCTGCCGCTTGCCGCTCCTGTACGCCCTCACCCAGCCGAGCCGGACACTCCAGATCCCTAAGGCCGCGTATACAGCACGGGCGGAAAGCCGCAGCGAGGGCGCCGTCGGAGCGCAGTGCCGCCTCCCCGCAGCAGGGTTCACTCCGGGGAAGCCGGAGAGGCTGTCTGCTCAACCTCTCGGTACTGAAGTAGCCCTCGTCCACCTGTTCACACATGTGGTGGGGGTCCCGACAAGCCTGGCAGCACTGCTCGGCCGCACTGGATCATGTGGTGCCGAGCAAGGTTGTCAGCAGCCCGAGAGACGGCGTATCGCCATCCGCTGACAGGGGTTTCAGAGATGAATCGTGGCGATCAACAGCGCCTACCGGACCACCCTGCCCGCGAGGAGATGCTGGGCCAGCCTGCCGCCAGGCTCTCCCCGGAAGCCGTACTAGAAGGGGTGATCCCGCTCTTCGACCGCGTCGACGCCAGCGGGATCCCCGATTCCAGCACGGCGTGACGCATGCAACTCCACTCGGACGAGGGGCTGCTGGAGTCGGTGAAGGCCCGTTGGCCACTGGCGCCCGCTACAGCGAGCGCACCAGCTCCCCCCCCCAGCCGCAACCCTGCTCACCTACGGCGACGGTCTCATCGAACGCCCCGGCGTCACACCCGAGCAGGGCCGCGCGCCAGCTGGGCCCGTTTCACTGCCGACGCGGCCTTGGACCGGGCGATGCCGCAGAACAGTCCCGCGTCCACGGCCGACCGGATCGTTGAGCCGCGTTGCAGCAGGCGGTCGGTGAACTCGTCACCAACGTGGTGGACCACGCCTATGACTGCCCCGGCGCGGGCCGTCACGTACACGGCCTCGTGCTGCACGTCTTGCTCGGCGAGGATGGCACCGCCGTCGTGACGGTGACCGACCACGGGCAGTGGAAAGAACCCTGGGCTCCGACCCGTACCGCGGACGGGGCCTGGCCTTGGCCGGACTCCTCATCGACAGGCTCCAGCTCGAACGCACCCCGCAGGGAACGATCACGACCTTCAGCCGGAGACTGCTGCGGCCCGCCACGCTCGCACACGCTCAGCGGAACAGCCTCCCTCACGCGGGCGGCCGACGCGTCGGCGTACCCCGACTCCCTTGCCAGCAAGGAGAGAGACGCGGGAGCTCGATGCGGGCTCTCCCCGTCGACCGCGGTGGTGCGCGTGTCGGCGAGGACGGCGGTCATGTCCAGGTCGGGGTACAGCTCGGCGGTCAGCCGCAGGAGCCGTTCGGGTTGCGCGGTCAGGCCTGTCACCGTCGTCCGGCGGCAGGGTCGGGTGGAGGGGTCGAGGAGCAGGTGCAGGCCTGCGACATCCATGAACTCGGTGTCGGACAGGTCCCAGATGACCTCGGTTACCTCTGGAGGAAGATCTGCGGCTGCCGCGCGCAGCGCGGGCAGCGTGTCGTACTCGATCGGGCCGTGAGGAGTGATCCGGGCAGAAGCTCCGTCGATCGTCGCGGTAATACGCATGGCGGGCATTCCCCCCTTCCGGGGTGGTGAGCCCAAAGGCGAAGCACCCCGGAACCGGGAAGGGGGCGAGCCGACGATGGCGAGGTGCTGAAAGCCCGTGAAGGGGGCAACGTCCAGCAACTCAAAGACCAGCACCCACTGGCCGGAGTCGCCGGTCGGTCTCTTGTCCATCCATCGTCCCACGACACCGCCATACGTTCCAGACCCCCGGTCCTCGCTCAGGCAGTGGCCGGACCAGAGGAAGGCGCATCAGTCGTGCTTCAGGCCTGTGGGCGATCGGTACGGGCCCGCGGTCATCGTTGGGCACGGTTCGCAGGCCCCCACAGTCCGGGTACGCCCCACAAGGGCATCGGCCGGCCCGGGCACGGCGGGGCACCGCGCTTCTCTCGGCCCCGGGCCGGCCCGTCTGCCGGCGCCACTCAGGCCGCGGTTTCCCGGCACGGAACGCTGCGGATCTCTGCCGTGCCCGCGGCGCGGACGACTGGAACGCTGGAAACCGGGGCCCCAGCCATGGGCCCGCGTGGGCGTAGCGAAGCCGGCCGGCGCTGGTGAAGGTATTCGAGTGCGTCCAGCGACACGGTGCGCCGGAACATGGACCGCCACGTGGCGATATCGGTTGCCAATGCAGCCGGTTCACTGTGCTGCACTCCGTCCGGCCACAGACCGGGCGTGCTCCGGCACAGGGTCACCGTTCCGTTGCGCAGTCCCCCAGCCCGGACACCTCACCGACCCAGTCCTCGGTGCCGCGGCGGCGCGCGGAAATGCGGACGCCGGCGGCTGCGGCACAGGGCCGACCCGCCCTCGCGGCCGGCCGCCTCAACGGCTCAGGGCTGGGATTGGCCGCGTGGGGATCGGAACACTCGCACACATGGCAGCCCGAACGCGAAGAACAGTCAGAGCGTGATGAGGGAGTCGTCTTGCGGGCGCGCGCCGGGCAGCTGGTGGCGGGCGGCGATGAGGGCCGTATCGACGTCACGGGTGCCGGTGGACACGCACAGCGTGTAGGCGACGTCGTCCATACGGCGGCGCACCTCGGGGCCGCCCTTCTCCGCGTGCAGGATCCGCAACGTGTCGTACTGCTCGATCAGACGCCTCAATACCGCCGGGTGTGCCATGAGCATCCTGAGTCTCCCTGATCGCCGTCATCACCAAGGCTTGCACCGGCTCCTGTGCCCCACGCCCCGGCTGGTATTCCCACACGAGTGCTTGGAGGTCCTGGCCGGCATCCGGCAGGCGTTCTCGGTTCGAGCTCTTGGGGTCCTTTCCCGGCGGATGGGGGCACGCTTGCGGGCGGGTACCCGGGTGCGGGCGCGCCGGACGGGGCCGGGCAAGGAATCCGGCCGGGTGTTCAGCGTCTCCGCCCGACTCCGGGGCCGCTGACTCCCCTTGGACGACGGAGAAAATCTGGTCGAGTCCGGCGATCCGCAGGAACACCGCCGGAGGATCCACAGTCTGCGTTTCACGAGCGTGGGTACTCGGCCGGCATGAACCACGAACACTGGAGCATCGCGCTCTCGCACGCAGCGGCCGGAACGCTGGGCGCCCTGCTGGGCGGCCTCGTCATCGTGGGAGCCCTGGTGTGGGCCGTGGGGCTGGGCATCCGGGCACGTCGTCGCGAGCCGGGCCCGCCCAAGGCGCATGAGCAGCCCAGGCTTCCGCAATCGGGGCCCGCGCACGAGACCTCGGAGATGAGGGAGCCCAACGAGGTGCCCCGCGCCGCGAACGAGGGCGAGCGCCTCACGCCGCACCAGCTCGGCGGTTCCGGCAGCAGGCGCAGTGACCGACAGGAGCGGCCGCGCTGGGGGTCCGGGCCGAACGGGTCGTCCGGCAGCGGCGGTTCCGGTTGATGCCGGATCTCCCTGACGGCCTCCCCCGACAGTGAGGTGGTGAAAGTGACGTCGACTCCACGCCGGTCGGAACTGACGGGCCTCTCGGCCCTGGTCACGGGCGGATCCAGGAGCCTGGGGCTGCTGCTGTCCGCACGCCTGGCCCAGCGCGGCTGCCTGGTCACGATGGCGGCCCGCGACGCGGACGAACTGCGGCGCGGAGCCGCGTGGGCCGAGGAAAGGACCGGCAAGAAGTTCTCCACCGCCGTGTGTGACGTCCGTGACCGGCAGGCCGTGGCATCGGTGGTCCAGCAGGCGGACGACCGGCACGGCGGGCTGGACATCGTCGTCGCGAACGCCGGTGTCATCCAGGTGGCCCCCGTGGCGTCGCTCCGCGCAGGAGCTTTCGAGGACGCCATGGACACCATCTTCGGCGGTGCCGTGAACACCGCCATGGCGGCACTCCCCTCGCTGCGCGCGAGCGAGGCCGGGGGCCGGCTGTGTCTCATCGGCTCGGTCGGCGGGCTGCTCGCCGTACCGCATCTACTGCCGTACTCGTGCGCCAAGGCCGCCCTGGGAACGCTGGGCGAGGGCCTGCGGGCCGAGACGGCCGGAGACAACCTCAGCGTCACGACCGTACATCCCGGCCTGATGCGCACCGGCTCGGATCCGCCTCCACCTGGACGGAGAAGGTACGCAGGCTGGGCAGCGGCCTCGACGACCGGGCCGCGCGCCGCTACAACCAGCAGATCCCGGGCCCGCCGACCAGCGCCTGAACCTGGCCGGGGGGCGAACCCTGCGACAGAAGGAGCTCTCATGCGCTGAACACAGGTGCGTGAACGCGGCACCGGTGCCTCGCTCTTCGGGTGTGCCAAGCTCCACGGCCAGGTCCCGGGCGCCAGGCCGAACTGCTACGGGTCCCCTTCTGCAACAAGCTGCCCATCGAGGTCCCGGACGACCGCTTCGTACATCTGCCCGACGTCCTGCCGACGGCCTGGCAGGCGGTCGAGTACGCCGGCCTCCCCGACTGCTCCACGGTGACCGTCCTCGGGCTCGGCCCGATCGGTGACATGGCGGCGCGGATCGCCCAGCATCGCGGAGCCGGTCTGGTCATCTGGATCGACCCGGTCGCCGACCGGCTCACCCGCGCCTGTGCACATGGCGTCACGTTCCCGTCCGAGCGCGGCACGAGGTTGTGCGAGCACTGTGCCCGTGTACGTGAACTGCCGCACCGGGCAGGGCTGGTGGACGACGAGGGGGCCGGGGTCCGGCGCGATGTCGAAGGCCTCGACGCCCACACCGAGATCTGAAGGCACAACGGTGGGGACCGGTAGGTCCCCGGCGAGGACCCTCACCCTTTTCGGGTGCGGTCGGCGGTGCCCGGCGGAACATCCCGGATCTCCTCGGCGGCGTCGGCGAAGCACCGTCCCAGGAATGGGTACTCGGACGGATCCGACGGCCGGCCACGGCTTCCTCCCGGCAGGGGACGGATGTGGCGGAAGAGAGGCCTCTGATGACACGACGCGACGACGGAATGCTGCAGATGCTGAGGAGCCTGCTGGCAGGCAGCCACGTGATGTCCTTCGAGCAGTTGCCGTCGCGGGTGGCCGAGGAGGCTTCTGCGGCCGGCTTCGACGACGTGCGCGTCTACCTCGGCGACCTTCAGCGTGACGTTCTGCGCCTGCTCACCGGCGAGGGGCCGGACGCCGCGCAGTGGACCGGGGACGCTCAGGCGGAGATGCCGGTCGAGGGCACCGTCGCCGGGCGCGCCTACCAGTACGGGCAGATCGTGGCCGCGGCCGGCGGCGATGACGCGTACCAGACCTGGTGGGTACCCCTCCTGGACGGCACCGAGCGCCTGGGCGTCCTGCGCGTGACCAACGCCCAGGACGGTGACGGTGACGGTCTGCACGAGGACATGCTGACGCTGGCGTCGGTGGTGGCCATGCTGGTCGTCAGCAGCCGCGACACCAGCGACTCCCACGCCCGTCTGACCCGTGTCAAGGCGATGAACGTCGCGGCCGAGATGCAGTGGACACTGATGCCGCCGCGCACCTACGCCGACGACCGGGTCATCATCGGTGCCGCCCTGGAACCGGCCTACGAGGTCGGGGGCGACGCCTACGACTACGCCGTCGCCGGAGACACCATCCACTTCTCCGTCTTCGACGCCATGGGACACGACACCTCCGCCGGACTCACCGCCAACCTCGCCGTGGCCGCCTGCCGCAACCACCGCCGTCAAGGCACTCCCCTGGACCAGCTCGGGGACCGCATCGAGCAGGTTCTGATGGAGCAGTTCGGCCACAGCCGGTACGTGACCGGGATCCTCGCCGATCTGGACACCAGGAGCGGCATCCTGACCTGGGTCAACCACGGCCATCATCCGCCGATCGTGATCCGCGGCGGACGCTGGTCCACACTCCTGAAGTGCCCGCCGTCCCACCCCATGGGCACCGACCTGGACCTGCCCACCGTGGTCTGCAACGAGCAGCTCGAACCCGGCGACCGTCTCGTCCTCTACACCGACGGCATCACCGAAGCCCGCATCGGAGGCAATGAGTTCGGCCTCGCGCACTTCATCGACTTCCTCGTCCGCCACCACAGCGACGGCCTGCCCGTCCCAGAGACCCTTCGCCGTCTCATCCGCGCCCTGCTCCAGCATCACGACCAGCACCTTCAGGACGACGCCACCATCCTGCTGTGCGAATGGTTCGGCGCCCAGCCCCGGACCATCAAGGTCGTCGCACCGCAGGCCGGTGTACCGCTTCCTTCGGAGGTCCCGCTTCCCTCCGATCGTGGCTGCCGGCAGGGCGCCGGCGCGGGCCTACCCGCCTTGCGGTGAGCGGCAGCGGCACCGGCCCGATGCATTCTTCCGTTGCTGCCTGCTCAGCGACGAGCGCCCGCGGGCACCGCGCTTCCTGGCCTCCTCGTACGGCTGGTCCCTGGTGGGGATTCTGGGCGCCGGAGTCGGACTGCTCACCACCTCGCTGGGACGCCGGCTTGGGGTCGCGCGGGGACGCCTTGCCCGCCGTCTCGGACTCGCCTTCAGCGGTGGCCGTCGGGGTGGAGGACGACCTTGGTCCATCCGTCGTCACGGCGGTCGAAGTGCTCGTACGCGGAGGGCGCCTCGTCCAGGCCGAGTTCATGGGACACGAGGAAGCCCGGCTTCGCCCTGCCACCCGCGATCAGGTCCCGCAGCGCGCGGTTGTACCGCTTGACCGGAGCCTGGCCTGTGCCCATCGTCTGGCCCTTGAACCACATCAGGCCGTAGTCCAGGGGCAGTTTGCCGTGGGCCTCCAGCTCGCCCTGCGCGTCCTCGCCGCCGGGGTCCTCGGGCAGATAGACGCCCACCACGCCGATGCCGCCGGTGAAGCGTACGGCGTCGATCAGCTGATTGACCGTGAGGGCGGCGTCCTCATGACCGTCGGCGTCGTGGGCCTGGTAGCCGACGCACTCGCATCCGTTGTCCGCCCCCAGGCCCAGGGTCGCCTCCTTCACCACCTCGGCCGGGTCCGCCTCGCGCGTGTCGATCGCCACCGCGCCGATCTCCTCGGCGAGCCCCAGCCGGTCCTTGTGGTGATCGGCCACCCAGACCCGGCCGGCCCCCTTGAGGATCGCGGAGTAGGCGGCCATCAGGCCGACCGGACCGGCGCCCATCACGAGCGTCTGGTCGCCCGGCCGCACCCCGGCCATCTCGGTGGCGTGGTAGCCGGTCGGGAAGATGTCCGCCAGCATCACATAGTCCAGTTGGCGCTCGGCGGCGTCCTCGCCGAGCCTCAGCGCGTTGAAGTCTCCGTACGGTACGCGCAACAGCTCCGCCTGGCCGCCCTGGTAGGGGCCCATCCCGGCGAACCCGTAGGCCGCCCCGGCGAGGGAGGGTTCCGGCTGCATCGTCAGGCAGTAGTTCGTGAGCCCCCGTTCGCATTGCTTGCAGAAGCCGCAGGCGATGTTGAACGGAAGCACCACGTAGTCACCCACCTGGACCTTGGTGACGACGGAGCCGACCTCGACCACCTGTCCCAGGTTCTCGTGGCCGAGGGTGCGGCCCGGTTCGAACGAGGTGCGCCCCTCGTACATGTGCAGGTCGGAACCGCAGATGTTCGTCGTGGTGATCTGCACCAGGATGTCGCAGGGGTGCTCGATCCGGGCGTCCGGGACGTCCTTGACGCTGACGTCGCGCGGGCCTTCGTATACCGCTGCCTTCATGATCTCTCCTTCGCCGCGCCACGCCCGCCGCGCTGACGCGCCGCCGTGCACGGTGACTCCGGTCGCTGCCGTCCGGCACGCGCATCCATGTGCGCGCGTCCGCTTCGTTCCTCTGGACCGGGTCCCCGCAGACAAATGCACCAAACGGGACTTCGTCGTGCCGAGGGAGACCTCGGGGAAGGCGGAAGTCCCCGAGCCGTGACGGCCGGGGACTTCCTCGGGGGCGGCGGCTGCCGACGGATCCGCGCCGCGCTCATTCAGCCCTTGCGGTGGCGGGCCGCCAGCCAGATGATCACCGCGGTCCCGGCGGCGGCCAGGACCAGCGTGCGGTTCTCGCGTGCCAGGCGTGCGCCCTGGGCCGTCTGCCGACGCAGCGGTTCCGGTGCCTTCTCCTGCCACATATCGCCGGCCTGCGCGGCCTTGCTCCGTACCTGGCCCACGGCTTGGGCGGCCCCGTCCCTGACCGGGCCGGGAACCTTGTCCTGGACCGCGTGCGCGGCCCTGGCCGCCGTCGCCCCCAGCTCCTCCGCCCTGGCGACGGCCTGCTCGGCCACCGCCGCGGTCTTCTCCCTGGCCTGCTCGGTGACCTCCACGGTCCTCTCCTTGACCTCGGCGCCCTTGTCCTTGGCGCGGGTTTTGACGTCGGTCTTGTCGACGAGCGCCTGAACGGTCGCTCCCAGCTCGGCGCGGGTTCGCTCGACCTCTCCACGCAGCTCGCCCGGAGTCGTGGGCGTGTGCCGGTCGTCTGACGGTGCGCTCATCGGTGGGCACTCCTCCGGATCTCGACGACATCCGCCTTCACGTTCTCGATCGCCCGCTCCGGCCTCGGCGGTGCCGCGCTGCCGGCCTGCCGCTTCGCCATGAGCGCCATGCCCGCGGCGACGACTCCCAGCACCGCGGTGACGATCAGAGCCGCGGCCCACACCGGAAGCGGCACGGCCAGCGCGGCGATCACGGTGGCCACGAGTGCCTGGAGCATCAGGAAGCCGACCACTCCCGCGCCGCCGAACAGGCCCCCGCTCTTCCCGTAGTGCCTGCCCTTCTCCTTCATCTCCGCCTGCGCCAGCCGGAGTTCGCCTCGCACCAGTTCGGTGAGCTGCTGCGAGGCGCGCTGGACCAGCTCACCCACCGGATCGGACCCGGTCGCCCGGTTCCGCTCGGCTGATCCGTCGGGCCGTGTCCGTACGTCCGACACGATCATCACCTCCTGCCCGTAGTCCTGCTCGGGCCGGGGCACATCGGTGTGCTCCGGCAATCGCTCGGTGACCGGGTACCCCCAGGACGGGGGTTCAGGGCCGTGCGTGTCCTTCGAGATCGGCGAAGACGCTGGTGCCGAGGTGGTCGAGCAGGTCGGCCGTGTCCCGGTGGACGGCGGTGGCGCCCGCCGCCTCCAGGTCGGCCCGCGGGATGCCGCCGGACAGCACGGCCACACACGTCACCCCGTCCCGCATGCCGGCCCGCATGTCCCAGACGGTGTCGCCGACGAACACCGCTCGTCCGCTCGGAACGCCGGCGAGATCCCTGGCCCGCGCGACCGGATCAGGGGCGGGCTTGCCCTGGCGCACATCGTCCGCGCCGGCCGCCCCGAGGATGACGTCGTCGGCGTCGATGGCACGCCGCAGAGCGGAGAGTTCGGCACCGCCCGCCGAGGTCGCCAGGACGATCTCCCAGCCCCGCCCCGCCAGCGCGCGCAGCAGCTCGCCCGCCCCCTCCATGGCCGGCAGCCGGTCGAAGAAGGTGGCGTAGAGGGTGTGGTGGGCGGCCTGGAGTTGTGCGTCGCCGTCGGGATCACGGTCCTTGCCGAGCAGGTGCTCGATGAGGTCGCCGCCGCCGAGGCCGACGGCCCGGTGCACCTCACGCATGGGGACACGGTGTCCGGCCTGTCGGAACGCCTCCCACCAGGTGACGACGTGCAGGTGGTTGGTGTCGACCAGGGTTCCGTCGACGTCGAAGATCGCGGCTCGTTTCGTGGTCATCGCGGGTGTCCTCGCAGTGTCACAGTTCGCGGAGGGCGGGAAGGAGCTTCCGCCCGGCCCAGTCCGTGAAGGGCTGCTGGTGGTCGCCGCCGATCTGGACCAGCGCGACCTCGGTGAATCCCGCGTCGACGAACGGCCGTACGGCCTCGACCACGTTGTCGACGTCGTCGCCACAGGGAATGGAGTCGGCCACGTCCTCGGGGCGTACGAACCGGGTGGCGCTCGCGAACGCGTCGGGGCCCGGCAGTTCGGAGTTGACCGGCCAGCCGCCGCCGAACCAGCGGAACTGGTCGTGGGCCCGTGCGATCGCCGTGTCCCGGTCGGTGTCGTAACTGACGGGCAGCTGGCCGACCTTGGGCTTGCCCGCTCCGCCGTGCCGGTCGAATGCGGAGATCAGTTCCGGTTCGGGTTCCGTGGCGATCAGGAGGTCGGCGAGACGACCGGCGATCTCGCACGAGTGCTCCCCCGAGACGGCGAGGCCGATCGGCGGCGGAGTGTCCGGCAGATCGAAGAGCCGGGCGTTCTCCACGTCGAAGTGGACGCCGTGGTGGTTGACGTTGCCTCCGTCGAAGAGGGACCGGATGATCTCCACGGCTTCCTCCAGCATGTCGAGGCGCACGTGTGCAGCCGGCCATCCGCCGCCCACCACATGCTCGTTGAGGTTCTCGCCGGAGCCGAGCCCCAGGCGGAAGCGCCCCTCGGAGAGGAGCTGCACAGTGGCGGCTTTCTGGGCAACGACCGCCGGGTGGTAGCGGGTCGTCGGGCACGTCACGTACGTCATCAGCGGGATGCGTTCCGTGGCCTGTGCCGCCGCGCCGAGCACGCTCCACGCGTAGGGCGCGTGTCCCTGGGACTCGAGCCAGGGGAAGTAGTGGTCGGAGGTGACGGAGAAGTCGAAGCCGGCGTGCTCGGCGCGAACCACCTGCTCGACGAGTTCGCGCGGGCCTGCCTGCTCGGTCATCATCGTGTACCCGATCCGGACCATGTCGCTCTCCTCCTCCGCGGGGCGGGTTCCGGGACGGATCCCGCGTGGCCGGGGCGGTGCACGGGCGCGCCCCGCCGTCTTCCGCCCGGTTACCGTTTGGCTCCGAGCCGCAGGTCGACCTCCTTCTCCTGGTCTCCCGGCGCGGTGCCCCGCTCCTGCACGGCGAACGCGGCGTCCAGTGCCTCGCGCAGGAGGTCCACGGCGAGGCAGCCGCCCTGAAGCGTTGCGCTGACCTGGCCATCCAGCGGGGCCGGGCCGGTCGGGATGCGGTCGTCGGCGGGCGCGAACTCAGCCGTCCACACCGCGGGACGGGATCCCGGCGGATCCTCGGGCACGCCCACGTGCAGGTCGGTGGGGAATGCCGTTCGCAGCATGCCGAAGACGGTGGCGGCGTCCTTCCTGGACGTTCCGGTGAGGGACACGGTGACCACAGGTCACTCTCCTTTCCGCTGGGGTACGACGGTGTACTTGGGGTCGTCGGCGGAGGCGATCCCCGCCGCGAAGACCCCGAAACGGGTGCAGACCGACCCGCCGAGCAGGGCGAGACCGCCCAGCACGGCGGCGGGCCTGTGGCGTCCGCCGGCCAGCGCCGCGGTCGCGGCGCCCGCCAGGGTCAGCACGCGGGCGGCCCGCAGGAGCGTGCCCGCACGGCCTTCGCGCCAGGTCTCGGCCACCATGCCCAGGCGCCGCCCGGCCGCCACGGCCGCAGCGTTCTCTCCCGCCGCCGCGAGAACCGCCGCGATGCGCGCGGGGGTGTTCTCGTGCGGCGGTGCCACGACCAGTGCCATGCCCGAGGCGGCGGCCGTCGCCGACGCCGTGAAGAGATAGGGGAGTTCCCTATGGGCACCGTGCCAGGCGGGTACGGCGGTGTCGGCGGCCAGGACAGCGGTGTACGACGCGAGCGCGGGCCCGAGCAGCGCCGCACCCGCTGTCGCGGCGGCGCCCGCGCGGGGCAACCGGCCGGTGACGGCGGTGAACGCGGCGGCCCCGGCCGCGGGACCGTACACACTCAGCAGCCAGGACCCCATGCTCATGGGGGACGTCGGCTTGAAGACCCGCAGCATGTTGACGAACCGGCCGGGCCGGCCGAGGTCGTGGACCAGCGCGGCGGCGGACAGCGACACGGCGGCCAGGGAGGAGACCTTCATCGCGGTGGCGGTTCGAGGGCGGCCGCTGAGCTGGGCCCCGGCCGCGAACACCGAGCCCGCTCCGGCGAGGCCGCCGAGGAAGAAGTAGCCGGCGATGTCACGCGCCGCCCAGGACGGGGCGTGGATGATCGGACGGCCGTAGTAGGAGGTGAACTCGGCTCGCGGCACCATGAGTTGCTCGCCGCGCCGCTTGCGGGTCCTGGTCATCGCGTTCCCCTTTTCCGGCCCGCCAGGGCGAAGGCCAGGGCCATGCCCCCCGCGAGGGACAGCGCGGCGGTCCCCGCGTGTTTCCACATGGCGGGCAGATCGCGGGTGGTCACCACCGGGTCGGGCGGCAGTCCGTAGACCTCGGGCTTGTCGAGGAGAAGGAAGAAGGCGCCGTCGCCGCCGACCCCGTCCTCGGGATCGTGCCCGTACAAGTGGGCTTCCTCGACGCCCTGTTCGTGCAACTGGTCCACACGCAGGGCGGCCCGTTCCCGCAGTTCGTCCAGGGGGCCGAACTGGATGGACTCGGTGGGGCAGGCCTTGGCACAGGCCGGTTCCTGCCCCACGCCAAGGCGGTCGTAGCACAGGGTGCACTTGAACGCCCTGCCGTCGTCCGGGCGTTGCTCGATCACCCCGTACGGGCAGGCGGGCACGCAGTAGCCGCAGCCGTTGCAGATGTCCTCCTGGACGACGACCGTGCCGAACTCGGTGCGGAACAGCGAGCCGGTGGGGCACACGTCGAGACAGGCCGCGTGCGTGCAGTGCTTGCAGACGTCCGACGACATGAGCCAGCGCAGCTCGCCCGGCGTCGCAGCGTCTTCGGATGCCGCCTCCGGGGGCGTCACGGGATCCGGCTGTGTGTTCCCGGCGAGGGGCAGTTCGGTGCGGCCCTCGGGCGCGGGCACCCGCTGCTCGATGAAGGCGACATGGCGCCAGGTGGAGGCGCCGAGGCCCTGGGTGTTGTCGTAGCTCATCCCGCTCAGCGCCATGCCGTCCTCCGGGACGGCGTTCCACTCCTTGCAGGCCACTTCGCAGGCCTTGCAGCCGATACAGACCGAGGTGTCGGTGAAGAAGCCGACTCGCTCGGGGGGTTCGGGGTGACCAGCGTCCCGGGCCGGTTCCGGTTCGGGTCCGCTCAGCAGGTTCCGGTCCGTCATTTCCGGGTCTCCGTCCCTGTCGTCCCGGTGATTCCCGCGCGGCGGCGGTACTCCGCCACCAGCTTCGGCAGGTCGGGCCCGCGGGGTCGGCGGCCGGGGCGGATGTCGGCCGTCAGGGCCTTGTCCTCCTGGATGTGGGCGTTGGGGTCGAGCGCGATGGCCATCAGTTCGTTGGCCGCGTCCCCCGTCGAGATCCCGTTGGGTCCCCAGTGGAAGGGCAGACCGATCTGGTGGACGGTCCGCCCGTGCACGATCAGGGGGACGATCCTCTCGGTGACCATGACCCGCGCCTCCACGGCGTTGCGCGCGGTGATGATCGTCGCCCAGCCGCCGTGCTCCAGACCGCGCTCGGCGGCGAGCTGCGGGGACAGCTCGCAGAAGAACTCGGGCTGGAGTTCGGAGAGAAAGGGTGACCAGCGGCTCATACCGCCCGCGGTGAAGTGCTCGGTGAGACGGTGCGTGGTGACGATGTACGGGTAGACGTCCGCGCCCGGCTCGTCGCCGCTGGGGTGGTAGCGGTTGCCCTCACGCGGCAGGAGCTGCCGTACCGGGGAGCGCGCGGTCGACGGGTAGAGGGCGTTGGGGAACGGCGAGTCCTGCGGCTCGTAATGGGTGGGCAGCGGGCCGTCCTCCAGGCCGGCGGGCGCGTACAGCCAGCCCTTGCCGTCGGCCTGCATGATGAACGGGTCGTCGCCGCGCAGCGCGTCGGGACCGGTCGCGTCTTCGGGCGGAATGTAGCCGGGTGCACGGTCCGGAATGAAGTCGGGGACGTCGCGCCCGGTCCACCTCCCGGCTTCCTCGTCCCACCACACGTACGCCTTGCGGTCGCTCCACGGGGTGCCGTCCGGTGCGGCGGAGGCGCGGTTGTAGAGGATGCGCCGGTTGGCGGGCCACGCCCAGGCCCAGTCGGCGGCCACGTGGTCCTGTTCGGTGTGGGGTGTGCGGCGGGCCGCGTGGTTGATCCCGTCGGCGTAGACGCCGCAGTAGATCCAGCAGCCGCAGCGGGTGGAGCCGTCGTCCCTCAGCTCCGTGTAGGCGGACAGCGGCGCGCCGTCCGGGCCGTGTCCGTTGATCTCGGCCAGGACGTGGGCGGCGACCGGCTCGCGCAGCGGCCCGTCGACCGGATAGTCCCAGGCCAGGTCCTGGAAGGGCCGGTCCATGGGATCGGCCGAGCCGGCCAGCCGCTCCTTGATCCGCCGGCCCAGGTGGTAGGTGAACCACAGGTCGCTGCGGGCGTCTCCCTGTGGTTCCACTGCCGCGTGGTGCCACTGGAGCCACCGGTTGGTGTTGGTGAACGAGCCGGACTTCTCGGTGTGGGCGGCGGCCGGGAAGAAGAACACCTCGGTGCCGATGTCCTCGGTGCACAGTTCCCCGGTCTCGGTCTCGGGGCCGTCCTGCCACCAGGTCGCGGACTCGATGAGGGAGAAGTCCCGGACCACCAGCCACTTCAGGTTGGCCATGCCGAGCCGTTGCAGCCGTGTGTTGGCGGAGCCGACGGCGGGGTTCTCGCCCATGAGGAAGTAGCCCTCGCAGGTGCCGTCGAGCTGGGCCATGACGGTGTCGTAGGTGGCGTGGGAGCCGGTGAGCCGCGGCAGGTGGTCGAAGCAGAAGTCGTTGTCGGAGGTGGCGGCGTCGCCGTAGTACGCCTTGAGCAGGCTGACGACGTACGCCCGCATGTCGCCCCAGAAG
Organism: Streptomyces sp. NPDC127038; assembly: GCF_042725875.1. NCBI lineage: Bacteria > Bacillati > Actinomycetota > Actinomycetes > Kitasatosporales > Streptomycetaceae > Streptomyces > Streptomyces sp. NPDC127038. The sequence continues at coordinate 77,523 of NZ_JBHXDQ010000007.1, forward strand.
CCCTTGTCGGTGCGGCTCGCCTCGACGAACGTGTCCAGGTCCTCGTGGGCGTGCGCGTGGGGCATCGGCAGATAGCCGGGCAGCAGGTTGTAGAGGGTCGGGATGTCGCTGGAACCCTGGATGGAGGCGTGGCCGCGCAGCGCCTGGATGCCGCCGCCCGGCCGGCCGATGTTGCCGAGGAGGAGCTGGAGCACGCAGGCGGCGCGGATGTACTGGGAGCCGGTGGAGTGCTGGGTCCAGCCGACCGCGTACACGAAGGCGCTGGTGCGCTCCCTGCCGGAGTTCGCGGTGAGCGCCTCGCAGACGCGCAGGAAGGTGGCGCGCGGGATGCCGCAGGTCTCCTCGACGAGCTCGGGGGTGTAGCGGGCGTAGTGGCGCCTGAGGATCTGGTAGACGCAGCGCGGGTTTGTCAGCGTGTCGTCGCGGGGCGGCCGGGCGCTGGTGCGGGGGCCGCCCGAGCCGTGGGACTCGGAGTGACCCGAGCCCCGGGTCTTCTGCTCGTACTGCTCGTCGACGTCACCGGCCGGTGCCTGGACCCGCACGCCCTCGTACTGCCAGCTGCGCGGGTCGTAGTGCCGGCCGTCCTCGTCGAGGCCCGAGAAGACGCCGTCGAGGTCCTCGGTGTCCCGGAAGTCCTCGTCGACGATCGAGGCGGCGTTGGTGTACGCGAGGACGTACTCCCGGAAGTCCTTCTCCTCGCTGAGCACGTGGTTGATCACGGCGCCGAGGAAGGCGATGTCACTGCCCGCGCGGATCGGCACGTGCAGATCCGCAAGGGCGCTGGTACGGGTGAAACGCGGATCGACGTGGATGACGCGGGCACCCCGCCGTTTGGCCTCCATGACCCACTGGAACCCGACCGGATGCGCCTCGGCGAAGTTCGACCCCTGGATGACGATGCAGTCCGCGAACTGGAGGTCCTGCATGAAGGTGGTGGCGCCGCCACGGCCAAAGGACGTGCCGAGTCCGGCGACCGTGGAGCTGTGGCACACCCGCGCCTGGTTCTCCACCTGGACGACGCCGAGCCCGGTGAACAACTTCTTGATCAGGTAGTTCTCCTCGTTGTCGAGGGTCGCGCCGCCGAGGCTCGCGATGCCCATCGTGCGGGCGGTGCGCAGCCCGTCCCTCTCCCACTCCCAGGTGCGGCGCCGGGTCTCCACCACCCGGTCGGCGACCATGTCCATGGCCGTCTCCAGGTCGAGCGGTTCCCAGTCGGTGGCGTACGGGCGCCGGTACAGCACCTCGTGCAGGCGCGCGGAGCCGGTGGTGAGCTGGAGGGTCGCCGAACCCTTGGGGCACAGGCGGCCCCGGCTGATCGGCGAGGCCGGGTCGCCCTCGATCTGGACGACCTCGCCGACCTTGACGTAGATCTGCTGGCCGCAGCCGACCGCGCAGTACGGGCACACCGACTGCACCACCCGCTCGGCGGTGTCGGTGCGCGGCCTCAGCCGCTTCGTGCGGGGGGACTCGGCGGCGCTGCCACGGCCCAGCGGGTCGGTGCCGGTGAGCTGACGGTAGACGGGCCACTCGCCGATCCACGTGCGCACACCCATGGTGACTCCTTTCCGGCGGCCTGATCCGGTCGGCGGTCGCGGGCCTCGCGCCCCGCGTCGCCCGCCCGGGTGCTCGCGGCACGCGAGGGTGTCAGCCGGACGGCTCGTCCGGCACAGGGTGCTCGGGGCGGGAGCTGCCGGAGTGCGGGGCGCCCCTGCGGCCGGTGCCCGCCTCGTCCGTGTCGGGGACATCGGTGCCGGGCTCTTCCGATTCCTCGGCTCCGCCTTCCGTGCCACGGCCCTCCGCCCCGGTCCGACCGCTCTCGGTCGGCTGTCCGGGAACGCCCACGACGTCCAGGGGGTCCTCGTCGGGCCCGGCCTGCTGATCGGGAAGATCCCTCGGCACGGGCTTCGGCATCGGTCCTTCACCGGTCCCGGGGCCTTGCGGGCGGGGCTCGCTCACGACGTCCTCATTTCCTCGCGCGGGTATGGCGTGACCCGCAAGTACCCCTCTCGTTCGTGATGATGCAAGTGATCCCCGGACAGCCCCGCCTCCGGCCCGGGGCCGGCGATCCCGCACCGGCACCACCCGCCACCGGTTCCCACAGGACACGCCCCCGCGCGGCGCATGCCCGCCGCCTCGCAGGGCACTGGAGGAGCCGGGCTCACGCACCGCGCACTCCCTGCTCTTGGCCACCGGCAGCATCAGATCCCGTATCACCCGGGTGTTCCACCGCGGCCCGGCACAGGTCGTCGGCTGCCGGCACGGCCCGGCGGGAGCCGGCTTCTGCCCCCGGCGATCGGTTCAGCCGAGATACACGTACTGATCGATGTCCAGCAACGCGCCGGCCCGGGCCAGCCAGGCCAGCAGGGCCGCGCGCAGGAAAATGCCCTTCTGCTGCGGGTCCTCCGGGGCGGTGATCTCTTGGACGACCACGAGGGAGACGTCGGCTTCCTTCGAGTCGGCCAGGCGCCCCAGCGCCGCGGCGAACTCCGCTCCCCAGGCCAGGACCACGGGTTCGAGATCCTCCGGTGGCCCGGACTCGCCCGGGGCCCGCACGTGGCGAATCCAGGTCGCGTGCTTGCGGGGTGCGGACTGGGGGCACCTGCGGCTGCCGATCGCGGTGGCTTCGTCCGCTTCGCATCCCAGCCGCGCGGAGATCTCGTGCGGCTGAAGGGCTTCGCTGACCACCCTCAGGTACATCCGGAAAGCGCTCACGGCCGGTACCTGTCATTCGTCGAAACCAAGAACTTCCCCGTCTTTGCTCACGAGGACGACTCTGCCCTCGCCGTCGGTCAGGTTGTGGGCGCTCTGCGGCTCCTTCCAGCGCGCGACCTTGTCGATGCGCACCGCGATGCCGTTCGGAGTCCGCATCACATCAACGGAGTTGAGGTCGCCCTCGTCCGTCCACCGGTCCCAGCTCTCGACCCAGAAGGGGCGGTGGTCGGTTGCGGTGAGCGCGGCCGGCTCCGCTCACGAGCCGCACGGTCACTGTCGGCGAGATCTCGGGGTTTCGGCAGCGAGAATGATCAGGGAGGCTTTGTCCTCCCAGCTTCTCGCCGGACTTCGGCTTCTCCCGCCTCGCCGAGAAGATCGGGCCGAAGGACAGCGCCCCGGATGCAGGGATTCCCGGCCCGCGGCCGGCGGAGGGCACCATCTACACGCCCGACGACGAGGACTTCACCGGCGTCACCCTGGCCGGCGACGGGGGACTCAGATCCTCGGGCACGTCCTCACGATCGCAGGACAGCCGACGGGACGCGAACCCGTTTCCGCAGTCCTCAGACGCCGGTGAAAGCCGACGCAGACATCACGAGTGCTCACTGCTTTTCGGTGAAATGCGGGTCCTTCTTCTGGTGGATATCCCCGCCGGATGCGTTTCAAGCATGGCCGTATGGCCCGGTCCCCTATAGCGCGGGCCGGGATTTTCCGTGGAGAGAGGCGCCGCGTAGACGAAAACGCCACCTGCCACGACCGTTGGTTATTGTTTTCCATTCTTCTCAGTAGCCGATGGCGATCTGCCCCTTCCCGGCGGACTCGATGATGGAGTCGAAGTAACTCAGTCGAATGACCGGCGCCCCACAGGCGAATTCTGACCAACGTGGGCGGGGAATCCTGACCACTTCCCTCGTCGCCCTTTGACGCGCGTTGCACCGGCTCGCCGTGGGAGACGAGCCGGTGCTACAGCGCCTCGGCCCGCGTCAGCCGCCGCCGGGTGTTCGACAGCGGACGGTTGGCGATGCCTGGCAGCCACGGCAGGGCCCTGTCGCGGGTACACCTCCCGGTCGCCGTCGACGGACCTCGCGCAAAGTTCCTGATCAGACACCCCTCCGACCAGCGCAGCGGGACCAGCGTTGTTCAGCTCCATGCTCCATATGTGTCCGGCAACCGGCCGAAGGTTCCCGCTGGGTCAGCTCCGTTTTGAAGGACCTGGACTCACCCTGGCAGGAACATCGGTGGACGCGTGTCCCACGAGAGACGCAAAACTCCGAAGAGATCCGCAGTTCTTCTCGGTCACTCAACGCGGTTCGTTACAGAGCCACTTGCTCTGATGAAGATTAAGTCACTACAGTCCCCATCCATCCGAACCTTCGCTCGGTTGTTCACTCGTTGGGGGTGGCGGTGAAGGATCACCGTCCGTCGGCGTTTTCGGCAGGCGGCCGGAAGGAAAAGGAGCTCGCTTTCGTGGCGTCCCACCGTCGACCCAAGCAGCCGAGCCGCACCCGTGTGACTGTGTTCTCCACAGCCGCCGCTGCCGCCGTTGTGCTCAGCGCCAACGCCGCCAACGCGGCCCCGTCCGAGAAGCCCAACAAGGACGAGGTCAAGTCCAAGGTCGACAAGCTCTACGAAGAGGCTGAGCAGGCGACCGAGAAGCTCGACGGCGCCAAGGAGAAGCAGCAGAAGCTCCAGAAGGAGATCAACTCCCTTCAGGACAACGTCGCCCGCGGCCAGGACGAGCTCAACCAGCTCCGTGAGGGCCTGGGTTCGATGGCCAGCGCCCAGTACCGCACCGGTGGCATCGACCCGTCCGTGGCGCTCTTCCTCTCCTCCAACCCGGACGACTTCCTCGACAAGGCCTCGGCCATGGACCAGCTGAGTGCCCATCAGGTCGAGATGCTCAAGAAGGTCCAGGCGAAGCAGCGTTCACTCGCCCAGCAGCGTGCCGAGGCCTCCTCGAAGCTCAAGGACCTCGCCGACACCCGGGCCGATCTCGCCAAGAAGAAGCAGGAGGTCCAGAGCAAGTTGGGCTCCGCGCAGAAGCTCCTGAACTCGCTGACCGCGCAGGAGAAGGCGGCACTCGTCTCGCAGGACCAGGAACGGGCGACCCGCGCCAGCAAGCGCGTCGACCTCGGCACCGGCACCGGCAAGGCCGCCTCGGGCCGTGCCGCCGCCGCGTTCGCCGCCGCCGAGAGCGTCATCGGCGCCCCGTACGTGTACACCCACGCAGGTCCGAGCTCGTTCGACTGCTCGGGCCTGACATCCTGGGCCTACGCCCAGGCCGACGTGACGATACCCCGGACCTCCCAGGCCCAGGCCAACGCGGGCACCCGCATCTACTCGCAGAGCGACCTCAAGATCGGCGACCTGGTCATCTTCTACGGCGACCAGCACCACGTCGGTCTCTACGCGGGGGACGGCCGGGTGCTGCACGCCCCGCACTCCGGCGCGTTCGTCCGCTTCGAGTCGATGGCCAACATGCCCTTCCAGTTCGGCGTCCGGATCTGATCCGTGCCTCGGGCCGGGGTGGCGACGCGGTCTCGACGACTGCCACGCCGGTCGTGGCACACCACCGCCACATCGCCGGCAGGCCTCAACTGCCCGGCTCACCCGGCCATGACGGTCTGGGAACGATCGCCGCTCGCGTGGTGGATGTCCCTCCCCTGTAGCGTGAAGTCCTTGATTGCAAGGGAAGTTGGGGGCGGCCCTCGCCCTCCCCGATCAACATGTGCCCGGCCGACCGCTACCTCGTCCGCCGGGTCCCTTCGATCGGGGACACAGCCCGCATCCACGCGAAGGAGCCCTCCACCATGCACACCTACGATGTCGCAGTCACCACCAGCGCCTCGCCGGACGTCGTCTGGAAGCTGTTGGTCGACGCCGCAAGCTGGCCGCTGTGGTCCAAGGTGGACAGTCTGGACACGACACGGTCGGTCGGCCTCGACCCCGGCGGCGACGACGGCGTCGGTGCCGTCCGGGCTTTCCGCACGGGACGCACCGTGACCGGGGAACGCCTGACCGAGAAGGTCGAGCGACGCCTCTTAGGCTACGAAGACGCGTTCAACTCGTCGATGCACAACTATCACGCGCGCATCGAGCTGAAGCCGACAGCGGGCTCAGGCACGGTCATCCACTGGCACGGCGAGTACGAGACGAGCTGGCTGTTGGGCTGGTTCCTACCGCGCTACCTCCAGAAGTTCATGCAGGGCATGGCGGAAGGGCTGGCCCGCTACGCCGAGGAGTCCAGGCCGGCTCAGTGATGCCTGCGCCGCAGCGGGCGTTCAGCCAGGGCCCGCCGAGCATCGCGGCGGATCACCCGAAGTCTCGTACACGGCCTGGATCGGTCAGGCGCCTCGGTGTGCCCACCGGATCGAGCCCAGCACGACGGACCCAGGAGGTTCTCCTGGCATAGGGCGTCAACGGCAGCACTCACGTACGGGACTTCGGCGTCCTGGCCCGGTGCTTCCTCCCCGTGTGACGGTGGTGCCGTGCCGGTTCCTTGTGCGGGGCGGGCGGCTTCGAGCAGTCGTAAAGATGGAACGTCTGGCTGGGTACCCCGGCACAATGGCCGCGTACCCAGGCGGCGTTGACGGTCCCGGAGTCGGTGGCGGCGCCGCCCAGGACCACGAAGCGCACCTTCCCGGTGGCTATCAGTTGGCGGAAGCCGGCGGCGGTGGGGGTCGGGACGGCACCGGTGAAGCCGCCCATGGGGAGGACCTTGGCGCCGGCGTAGAGGATGTAGGGAGAGGCGGTGCGCCAGCTGGTCGTCGCGAAGACGAAGGTGGCGCGGCCCTGGTGTGCCCGGGTGTACTCCAGCAGGCGCTGATCCTCGCGAGTAAGCCCTTGCTCGCCGGTGCCCGTGAACGGCGAGCGGAGCGGGGCCGTCCTGCCCCGTGAGGAGAACCAGGTGGCCCTGTCGCGGAACTGGCTGCCGTGCCGTACAGAGACGGGGCCTGCCGCTCCCATGCCTGAGTGGCCGTACTGGGTGGTGAGGACCGATGAGGCCCAGGCGGCGGAGGGCAGCAGCATCGCGGCGATACCGAGCCCGACGCCCAGCACCGCTGCCCTGGCCGGCATCCCGGCACGGACGCGGGAGAGCATCAGCAGCGCGAGCGCGCCGACGCCGAGGACGAGCGCGGTGGGCGCAAGCCAGGGCAGGAACGCCGGGAACTGGTTGGCGACGAGCGCCGACCACACGACCGTGCACCCGACAGCCGTCGGCAGCGCCCAGAGCCGACCCCGGTCGCCACGCCGCCAGGCCCGCCAGAACTGCACCGTTCCGCCGCCGAACAGCGCGGCGATCGGAACGCCCACCACGCCCATGTAGTACGTATGCGCACCGACCGCGCCGGCGCTGAACACCAGGAAGTAGGTGGCCAGCCACGCCGTCCAGAGCAGGAAGCCGGCCCGCAGCGGATCCGTGCGCGGTCGGCCGCGCAGCCACACCAGTGCGCATACGGCGGCGAGCGCGGCCATCGGATAGAGCCAGCCGATCTGGGTGCTGAGCGAGGGCCCGAACATCTTGGCCCACTCGGTGAGGGTCTGTCCGGTGTGAGGCACCGGATCGGTTCCGGCCATGTTCTGCACCGCGACGCTTCCGGTGGCCTTCGCGCTGACGCCGAGGCTGGAGAAGCGGGTGAGGAAGTTGTAGCCGACGACCTGGCTGAGCGCGGAGTTGTCCGTCGTACCGTCGACGAACGGCCGGTTCTGCGCCGGGGTCAGGGTCACCAGCAGCACCCAGGACGCCGACACCGCGAGGCAGGTCGCGCCCGCGGCCGCGAGATGCGCGAGGCGCCGGCGCAGCGTCACGGGGGCCGACACGGCGTAGAGCAGGCCGAACGCCGGGAGGATCGCCCAGGCCTCCAGCATCTTGGCCTGGAAGCCGAGGCCGATCCAGGCCCCGGCCGCGAGCAGCGGGCGCAGCCGGCCCTCTCGGGCCGCCCGCAGGCCGGCGTTCGCGGCGAGGAGCAGGCACAGGGTGAACAGCGGGTCCTCGACCTGGGTGCGGAACAGTCCGGCGATCGCCGGGGTGAGCACGAAGGCGCCCGCGGCGAGCAGTGCCGCGCTCTCCCCCGCCCAGCGGCGCACCACGCGGTGCAGTACGACGACGCCGAGCACGCCCTCGATCACCTGGGGCAGGGTCAACGCCCAAGGATGGAAGCCGAAGATCCGCGCGGACAGGGCCTGCGGCCACAGGAAGCCGGGCAGCTTGTCGATGGTGATCGTGTTGCCCGGGTCGAACGAGCCGAAGAGAAAGCCCTTCCAGCTCAATGTCATGCTGCGCGCGGTCTCCGCGTAGAACGCGTGGTAGCCGCTGTTCTGAATGTCCCAGCTGAACAGCACCACCGCCGCCAACAGGATCGTCCAGTACGCGACCCTCGCCCAGCCGGGTCGGCTCACCGCGCCCCGTCCGGCCCCCGAGCCGCGTCTGAACAGCGGCACGCCTGTCGGCGGGGCCGAGGCGATGGTTTCCGCGGTGGTGCCGGCCATGGACGAACCTTTCCGAGTGCAACGCGCTGTCGAAGTGCTAGATACCTGCGGCGGCGATGCGGATGCTTCGAAAAAGTTGTCATTTGGGTGAGAATCGGGTGACCGCGTGGGCCTGAAGGTCGGATCTATCGGTGTCGGATGCCTGGTCGCGAGGCTCCGGCGACAAGTCGCGGGGCGCGTGGGCCCGTTGGCAGAACACCGGTGTGCGATGAGGCACTCGCCGGGGTGGCTGGCTGCCGGGGTGGAGGAAGCCTCGTACCATGAGCCCATGATCTCTAGCGTTCGCATCAACTCCCGTGGGAGTTCCGCGCGCTGGATCTGGCTGGTCCTGGCCGTGGTGGCGGGGGTGCTGGGCATGCATGCCCTGTCACCTGCCGGCATGCCGGCCGCGGGCCGGCACGACGTCATGATGTCGGCAGAGTCTCCTGGGCATCACCCCGTACCTGTCCACGTCGCCGGTGCGAGCTGCCGGCATCTGTCCGACGCGGGCGACAACGGCATGGTCATGGACCACGCCGACGGGACCTGCGCGGCGAGCGGTACGTCCACTGCGTACGTTCCGCCCGCCCTGATGCCCGACGTGGCCGCCGGCATCGAATCCACGGCGAACGTCAACGATGGTCCGGCTCCGGGACAGGCTGTGGGCCGCGCGCCACCCGATCTTTCCGAGTTGCAGCTCCTGCGGATCTAGAGGCTCCCGCACGGCACCCTCCTGACGGGGTGGCGTGTTCCGGCCTGCATACATCCGTTTCTCCCGCGCGTCGGCGCGGGCGTTTCAAGGAGTTGTACCTCTCATGGCACCTCGTCGTTCCCTCATCCGCCGGACCGTGGCCGTGGCCTCCGCCGTCACCGCAGCAGTCGTGCTGTCCGCCTGCGGCAGCAGCGGTTCCTCGTCCTCGCCTTCGGGGCACACCAGCCACGGCACGGGGGCGACGTCCCCCACCGGCCCCTCGGACACAGGTTCCTCCGCACACAGCAGCCACAACGCGCAGGACGTGTCGTTCGCGCAGGGAATGGTCCCGCACCACCGGCAGGCCGTGGCCATGGCCGACCTGGCCGCTTCGCGGGCGAAGTCCCAGCAGGTGAAGGACCTGGCCGCGAAGATCAAGCAAGCGCAGGATCCGGAGATTGAGACCCTGTCCGGCTGGCTGAAGGCCTGGGGCGCGAAGGTCCCGGACGCGGCCATGCCCGGCATGGAGAACATGCCGGGCATGGATCATTCCGGCTCGTCGGCGCCCGGCCAGATGCCGAGCGACGACATGGGCGAGCTGAAGGGCCTCTCCGGTGACGCCTTCGACAAGGCGTTCCTTCAGATGATGACCAGCCATCACGAAGGGGCGATCTCGATGGCGAGGACCGAGCAGGCCAAGGGCGCTTACGGTCCCGCCATGAGGTTGGCGACATCGATCGTCACCTCGCAGTCGGCCGAGATCGCCGGCATGGACAAGATGCTCGGCAAGTAGCGGAACCTGCCGGTCCGTCCCCGCCCTGCCCCGCCGGGCGGGGGCGGACCGGGACGCGATCAGCGGTAGAGGGGCGGGGAGGTCGTGGCGAGTGGCCAGGCCGCGCCACTGCTGTTCCGCCGATGCCGCACGCGAGCCCGGCCGCGAGACAGGCCGCAGTGACGCTGCGGCGCGCCCTCGCGACGGGGGTCAGGCGACCTGCCCGAGAAGGGTGGCGAGGTTGTCCAGGACGTGAGGCCAGCCCTCGCCCATGCCTTCGTGGGCCTGGCGGCCCATCGGGGAGTCGAGGTCGAACCCCGCGTGGACGAGGATCAGACGGGTGCCCGCGTTCTCGGGCCGGAGGGTCCAGGTGATGGTGGTGTCCAGCGAGCCCTCGGCGAAGCGGTAGGCGAGCAGGCGCTCATCCTCCACCTCGGTCGGGAACGCAGGCGTGGGCCGTGAGGCGCGTGGCACGTGTCCGGGGGCCGGGGAAGGGAGGCTCGCCGCGCCCGCCCTTCAGTGAGGCGGGTGGGACGGGGACGTGTCGGGGTTCGCGCCCTCGGCCTTGGCCGCGTCGGCGAGGGCTGCGGCGGCGGCTTCCTCCGCCTGGGCCTTGTCGTTGGCGGCCTGGGCGACCATGTCGTCCGTGGGCTTCTCGCGCGTGGCCGGCGACTGGGGCAGCACTTCGCTGAAGGCGCGGGACACGCCCTGGAGTGCGGAGGTGATCTCGCTGGGGATCACCCAGAAGTTGTTGCCCGGGCCCTGCGCGAGCTGGGGCAGAGCCTGAAGGTACTGGTAGGCGAGCAGCTTGGGGTCGGGGTCGTTGCGATGCACGGCCTGGAACACCTCGTCGATGGCCCGGGACTGGCCCTCGGCCTGGAGGATCGCAGCGGTCCGGTTGCCTTCCGCGCGCAGGACAGCGGCCTGCTTGTCGCCTTCGGCGGTGAGGATCTGCGACTGACGCTGCCCCTCGGCCCCGAGGATCGCGGCGCGCTTGTCCCGCTCGGCTCTCATCTGCTTCTGCATGGCGTCCTTGATGGACTGTGGAGGGTCGATGGCCTTGATCTCCACCCGGTTGACCCTGAGCCCCCATTTTCCGGTGGCCTCGTCCAGCACTCCACGGAGCTGGCTGTTGATGGTGTCCCGTGAGGTGAGCGTCTTCTCCAGGTCCATGGACCCGACGACGTTGCGCAACGTGGTGACGGTGAGCTGCTCGACCGCCTGAAGGAAGTTCGCGATCTCGTAAAAGGCCGCTCGCGGGTCGGTGACCTGGAAGTACAGAACGGTGTCGATCTCGACGACCAGATTGTCTTCGGTGATGACGGGCTGAGGCTTGAAGGAAACGACCTGCTCGCGCAGATCGATCACCGGTCGGACACGGTCGACGTAGGGGATCACCAGGCTGAGGCCGGGAGTCAGGGTCCGGTGGTAGCGGCCGAGCCGCTCGACATTGCGGGCGCGCGCCTGGGGCACGATCCGGACCGCCCGCACCACGGTGAAGACCGCGATCAGGGCCACGATCAGACCGCCGATCAACAACGCCGTTGTTTCCATGGCCTCAGTCCCGGGGGTAGACAATCGCGGTGGCGCCGCTGATCTCCATGACGTCGACCATCTTTCCTGGAGGAATCACCAGCGTCTCGTCGTAGGCACGGGCCGTCCACTCCTCACCACCGATGCGGACCCTGCCACCCAGGCCGGTCACCTCCGAGGTCACCAGCGCACCCTTGCCGATCAGCGCGTCCACGCCGAACCTCTCCGCTTGGGGCTGGAGAACGTGGCGCAGGGCGATGGGACGCACGAACAGCACGCTGACCGTGGCCACGACGGTGAACACCAAGAACTGCAACGGCAGTGCAAGACCCACCGCCGCGGACCCCGCCGTGACCAGGGCGGCCACACTCAGCATGCCGAGCGCGGCGGTAACGGTGAAGATCTCGGCCGCGGCCAGCACCGCCGCGATGATCAACCAGATCAGCCATGGATCCATTGCGTGCCTCTTCTGACCGGTCGTGGTGCCGAAGGGGCCTGATTCCCACCTGCTTCCCGATACGGGCCAGCCGGCTGCTCCTGGAGAAGGAAACCCCTCCGAACCATCGGAGGCAATGCGCACCCCGAGCAAGCTACTTTTCCTCCTTGTGGCAATTTTACCCATTTGGGTAGACTCGCGAACTCCTCGGCGCGGGCGCAGGTGGGGGCGAAGATCCCGGACCCGGCCCCAGTGCCGACGCGGCCAGGGCTGGCAGGGCTGGCAGGGCTGGCAGGGCTGGCAGGGCTGGCAGGGCCAGGGGCGCACCGACGGGTGAGACCCAGCGATGGTGCGCGTCAGCGGTGGTCGACGTAGGCGACGAATCCGCCCACGGTCCGACCCACCGCGCATCCGCTGCGGAAGGCATCATGGCGCATGCCCGCGGTGTGCTGCGCCTCGCTCATCGCATACGGTGCGCGGATCCCCACTTCCACACCGCACAGGCACACGACGTAGCCGTGACGCAGGGCGGCGGCCGTCCACTCGGGGTCGTGCGCGACCCAGGTCCGGGAGTAGATCTCGCCGTCGGGCGTCCGCAGTTCCAGCCGGGAGTAGGTGCACCCGTACCGCTGATCCAGTTTCGGCTGTTCATCGGGGATCTCGTGAAGTTCCCATCCAGGGATCAGGTGCAGGTCCGAGAACTCGGGCGGTAAGCGCCTCATGCCGAACAAGATGGCGCCTTCGATCTGCGGTTCCTCGGGCATGTCGGCGAGCGAGACTCCCCTCGGAACGACGAATCCGAAGTCACCCACGCCCACGGCGCGACGGAACTCGAAGAGGGCCGTGGGCATGTGACGTGTCCGCATGTGATCGAGGGTGAACGTGTCTTCCGCGGTGTCCAGAACCATCAGCACGCGCCCGAGCCGTAGCGCGGGGTCGTCGCTGAACAGGATCCGCCCGTGGTCGTCGATCTGTTCGAACTGATGCCGACTCATCTCCTATAGCCCTTCAGTTGGTTGCCGCCGTTCCGCGTCCGCGAAGCAGGTGCTGAGATGGTGAACCATCCTATTGAAGGATCGTTGAACAATCCATACATTGGAACGCGTGCACCACCAGGCCGGCGGTTTCGTCGAAGGCAGGGGTGAGGATGAGCTCGGACCCAGTAGGCAAAGGGTGGACGGGCGGGCGCAGGCGGGTGCTGGTGGGCGCCGTGAGCACCGGCGCGGCGTTGGCGCTGTGGGCAGTTGTCCGTCTGATCGTGCGCATGGCCTTCGTCGCGCACGCCCCGTGGATCGACGAGCTGTTCGCGGTGGCGCTCCTGGTCCGACGGCGACGGCATGGGTGACAGCGCCCGCGTCTACACGGTCACCGCCCTCGACGGCCCGCCGCTGGCTCCGATCGAGGAGAACGGGCTCATGGGCTGGGAGTGGGTGGTCGGCGGCACGTACACGGTGACGGTCGATCCGCAGGGCCTGTCCCCGCTCAGGCGGGGGGACAAGCCTGGGCCCCCGGTGATCCAGCGGCTCCTGCAGATCCCGCTCAGCCATAGGGGGCGGTGACTGAGCGGCGCCGGGGGTGCCAGCGATCTGCGCTTTGCGGGTACGGGGGTACGGGGGCGCCTGGGCGATTGGCCGCCGCGCAGCCCTCTTACCGGAGGGGCGCTCCGACCCAGCGGTGAAAAGTGTCCATGTCGACGTTGCTGCCACACACGATGACGGCGACGTGCCGGTCGGCGAAGCGGTCGCGGTCTTCGAGGATCGCCGCGATGCCGAGCGCGGCCGACGGTTCGACGACGAGACCGGCGTGGTCGAGGAGCATCCGCATACCGGCGATGATCGACGCCTCCCGGACCAGGACGGCGTCGTCGGCGACCACGAGGAGGTGGTCCAGGACCGCCGGGATGGGAAATCGGCCGGCGACGCCGTCGGCGATGGTGTCGGTCGAGTCGGTGGTGACGACCCGCCGTTGGCGCCAGGAGTGTGTCAACGCCGGTGCGCCCAGCGGCTGGACGCAGATCACCTCGACCTCGGGCGCCAGATCCTTCACCACATGGCCCACGCCGGTGGCCAGCGCCCCGCCGCCGAGAGCGATCAGGACGGCGTCGAACGACGGCCCCGCGTCCACCAGTTCCAGGCCGATGGTCGCCGCGCCCTCGCAGGTCTCGATGTCCAGGCTGTCCTCGACCAGCCGGATGCCTTCGCGGTGCGCGATGGCCGCGGCCCGCTCGCGCGCCAACTCGTGGTCGCCGTCCACCAGTTCCAGTCGCGCGTCCAGTGCGCGGATGCGATCGAGCTTGGTCCGCGTCGCGAACCGGGATGCCACGACGGTGACGTCGAGTTGCCGGCCCCGACCGGACCAGGCGAGCGCCTGGCCGAGGTTGCCGGCGCTCGCGCACACCACGGCTCGCGAGCCGTCGTCGGCGAGGCGGCTCGCGACCACCTCGGTGCCACGGGCCTTGAAGCTGCGGACAGGGTTCGCCGTTTCGAGCTTGATGCTCACCGCGCACCCGAGGTGGGGCTCCAGCGCCTCGCAGCAGTACAGCGGAGTGTCGCGAAACATCGGGTCGATCACCTGGCGAGCCGATCGGATCCGAGCGGTGTCGAGGCGCGTCTGCTGCACGACACGGCAGCCTAGCGCCGGTGACGGACGCTCACGAGTCGTTGTCGACGTCCGACTCGTCGTCGAGCTCGGCCGGTCCCGTTCGTCATCCTGCTCGCGGCACTATTCTGTCGGGCCATGGACGCGGACCGCTGGCTGGCAGACACCCGGACCTCCTACGACACGGTCGCCGTCAGCTATGCCGACCACATACGCGAGGCTCTGGCCGGGGCGCCCTACCTTCGGGCGGCTCTGGCGCTGTTCGCCGACCTCGTGCACGCCGCCGGCGGTGGGCCTGTGGCGGACGTGGGCTGCGGACCTGGGCACGTCACCGCCCACTTGCACGAGCTCGATGTGGACGCCTTCGGCATCGACCTTTCGTCCGCGATGATCGATGTGGCTCGGCGCGACCATCCCCAACTGCGGTTCGAGGTAGGGTCGATGACCGACCTCGACCTCGCCGATGCCTCGGTCGCCGGCCTGCTCGCGTTCTGGTCGTTGATTCACGTTCCCGACGAAGCGGTGCCCACGGTCTTCGGCCACTTCCGGCGGGTGTTGCGTCCCGGCGGACCACTGCTGCTCGGCTTTCACGTCGGCGACGAGTCGAGGCTGAAGACGCAGGGCTACGGCGGTCACCCCATGCGCGTCCACGTTCACCGCCGCCGGCCCGACCAGGTAGCGGCCTGGCTCCGCGATGCCGGGTTCACCGTCGAGGCCCACATGCTGATCGACCCCGAGGAAAGCGTTCCGGGTGCGGTCCTCTTCGCACGCCGTCCGTCCTAGCCACGTTGACAGTCCGGAAATCGCGTTCAAGAGGCAGAAGAACCCCTCAGGTCTCAGCGCCGGCATAGGGGCCGAGTACCCAAGGCCCGCGCCCCACCTACCGCCACCGACCTGCTCGGTCGGCGCGGTCCGCGGGGCACGGGTATCGGCATCGGCGCTCAGGTGCGCGGCGGGCGGGTCGCGGTGTCGAGGTAGAAGGCGTCGATGCTCTGGACGGCCTGCTCGAACTCCTCCAGGTTGACCGGCTTGGTCACATAGGCGTTGGCGTGGCTGCTGTAGGCGTCGGCGACGTCGTCGGGGGCCGTGGACGTGGTGAGCACGACGACGGGGATGGTCTGGAGGCTCTCGTCCTTCTTGAGGATGCGGAGGAGGTCGCGTCCGTTCATCCGGGGCATGTTCAGGTCCAGGACGATCAGGTCGGGGCGCACGGTGGCGGGCGCGCGCAGGTGCTCCAGCGCGGCGACTCCGTCGGTGACCTGGACCAGGTTGCGGGCCCCGCGCTCGGAGAGTGCCTCCTCGATGAGCAGGGCGTCGGCCATGTCGTCCTCGACGAGAAGGACGTCGAAGGGCCTGGCGGGGGTGGTCATCATCGGATGCTCCATGGGGGCTTCGTGGGTGTGGTTGAAGAGCCCGGGCCAGCGACGCCGGGCACCCTGGCGGCTCATGCCGCATGCAGCACCGATCTGCGGATATCCGGCACCCGCGCGGGCGGCCGTCACAGCGGCACCCCGCTGGAGGCGCTCGGCCGCCTGCTGGAGCTGGTCCAGTACGTGGAGCAGGGCCAGCGCCCGCGCGGAGTCCCCATCGGCCGAGGACGGCTCCTCTTCGAGCAGCTGCACGGCAAGGCGCCTCGCGAGCTGACCGACCGCCGCGTCCGCGACGACCGAGGTCTCCTCGGGGGTGGTTCGCAAAACGAAATTCTTGCCAGGCATGTGGAGCACCTTAGGTCTCGAACCGACCACGCGACAACCGTTGTTGTCGAAGACCCTTTACAGTGGCCGCCTGCCCCGGATGTCGCAGGCGGCCAGCACAGTGGAGGGGTACACGGCATGAGCGGGAACACGAGATCGCGCGCGCGGGAGTCGTCGACCTGGACGACCCGGCGGTGGCTGCGCGTCGGGGCGGCCGTCGCACTGACGGTCCTCACCTTCCTCGCGGTGACGGGAGCGTGGGTTCTTCAGCGGACGGAGTCGATCAGCGACAACCTCGTGAACGTGAAGTCTCCCGCCTTGAGCACCGCGTTCCGCCTGGAGTCGGCGCTGCTGAACCAGGAGACCGGCATTCGCGGTTACGGCCTCACCGGCACCCCCGACTTCCTCACCCCGTACGGGCAAGGACTCACCGACCAGGCAACCTACACGACCCGTCTGACGGAGCTGCTCCACGGTGACGCGGCCGCGCTCAAGGACTTGAGGACCGTACGGAACACCGCGGAGGTCTGGCAGAAGACGATCGCCCGTCCGATCGCCGCCGCACCCGCCGGAACGCCCTCTCCACTGACCGCCGAACGGGCCGCGGCGGGCAAGAAGACGTTCGACGCGCTCCGCCGCGCCCTGAGCGGTCAGCAACAGCGGCTGCGTACCGAGCGGGCCCAGGCGGTGGACGACCTCAACGCCACGATGGTGCTTCGGAACTGGCTGTTCACCACGATCGCGGTCGTCATCGCCGCGCTCACGGTGCTGATCTTCGAGGGACTGCGGCGCGGCATCACCGAACCCCTCGCCCGCCTCGGCGCGGACGCCCGCGCCGTCGCCGACGGCGACTTCGACCACCCCATCGCCCTCGTCGGGCCGGCGGACCTCCGGCTGCTCAGCGGCGAGATCGACTTCATGCGCCGCCGCCTCGTACGCGAGCTGGCGTTCACCGAAGAGGCGCGCCTGCGCCTCGACGCGCAGGCCGCCGACCTGCAGCGCTCCAACGCGGAGCTGGAGCAGTTCGCCTACGTGGCCTCCCACGACCTCCAGGAGCCGCTCCGCAAGGTCTCCAGCTTCACTCAGCTCCTGCAACGCCGCTATGGCGGCCAGTTGGACGCCCGGGCCGACCAGTACATCGACTACGCGGTCGACGGCGCGAACCGCATGCAGACCCTGATCAACGACCTCCTCGACTTCTCCCGCGTCGGCCGCGTGCACCACGAGCTCCGGAGCGTCGACCTCGACGCGGTGCTGACACGGACCCTGTCCTCCCTCAGCGTGAGCATCGAGGAGACGGGCGCCTCGATCACTCACGACCCGTTGCCGTCTCTGGTCGCCGACCCCACGCAGATGGGCATGCTCTGGCAGAACCTGATCGGCAACGCCATCAAGTTCCACCGCCCTGACCACGCTCCCGAGATCCACGTATCCGCCGTACGAGAAGACGCGCTGTGGCGGTTCACGGTCACCGACAACGGCATCGGCATAGCGCCCGAATACGCCGAGAAGGTCTTCGTGATCTTCCAGCGGCTCCACACCAAGGACGCCTACAAGGGCAGTGGGATCGGCCTGGCCATGTGCAAGAAGATCGTCGAGTTCCACGGCGGCACCATCGTCATCGACCCCGACTTCCGGGACGGCGCACGCATCAGCTTCACCCTGGCGAGCGAACCCCCCAAAGCCATCGGCCCTTCCACGATGCCGCAGGCGACCCGCACCGAAGCGGTGCCCGCGTCATGACCGCGATCGCCACCGACATCTCTGGCAGACCCTCGCCGGAACCGGCGTACCGCATCCTGCTCATCGAGGACGACCCGGCGGACGCCCTGCTGGTCGAGGAACTCCTCGAGGACACCGGGCTGCGGTACGAACTCACCACGAGGACCACCCTCGCCGAAGCCCGCACGGAACTCGACGCCCGCGCGATCGACTGCATCCTCCTCGACCTCCATCTGCCCGACATGTCGGGGACCGAGACCATCGCCGCCGTCCGCGAACTGGCCCCGCACACCGCGGTGATCGTCTTCACCGGCCTGTCCGAGACACAGGCGGGGGCCGAGGCGATGGCCGCCGGTGCCCAGGACTACCTCGTCAAGGGCAAGGTCGAAGCCGACCTGCTGCACCGGACCGTCCGCTACGCCGTCTACCGCAGCCGGACCGAACGCACCACGGCAGAGGCCCAGAAGGCCCGCCTGCACGCCGAGGAGAACAGCCGTCTGCAACGGGGCCTGCTGCCCCAGCCCATCATCGGCACCTCCGCGGTCACGGTCACGACCCGCTATCTGCCCGGCGCCGAGAAGGCTCTGCTCGGAGGGGACTTCCTCGATGTCGTGGAGGGCGACGACGGGCGCCTGCACGCCGTGGTCGGCGACGTCAGCGGACACGGCTCGGACGCCGCCGCACTCGGAGTCTGTCTCCGTATCTCCTGGCGTTCCCTCGTCCTGGGCGGGCATCACGGTCCCGACCTCCTGCGCCTCATGGAACGCATCCTGATCGCCGAACGTGGCCCCCAGCCCCTGTTCGCCACATGCACCCTGCTCACCTTCGACCAGAGCGCCGCCACCGCCACCCTCTACCTGGCCGGCCACCACGAGCCGCTCCTCACCACCCCCGACGGCACGCGGGAGCTGGTGGCCGCGCACGGAATGGCCCTGGGGATCGCTCCGATCCCCGGAACCTGGCCCGCCACGGTGGTCCCGCTCCCGGACGTCGGAGCGCTGACCCTCTACACCGACGGCCTCACCGAGGGGCACAACGGCTCGAACACCGAGCGGCTCGGCGTGGAAGGGCTCCTGGATCTGATCCGCGACCTGCCGCCGACGGACCCGGCCGACCATGTCGACCGCCTCATCGACCGGACCCAGGCGTTGAACGCCGGGCGCCACACCGACGACCTCGCCGTACTCCGCCTCGACTGGGACAACCGGTGACCGGCGCCGGCGCCAGGGCTGGGATCAGGGGGTCCGCGGGGCGAACGTACGGATGGCGTCCGTGTCCTGTGTGCCTTCGGTGATCGCACGGGCGAGCTCGGAGAGCTTGCGGCTGTGGGCGCGGGCGTAGGAGCGGAAGACGCCGAACGCCTCGTCCACGGTCAGCTGCCAGCGCTCGGCGAGGATGCCCTTGACCTGCTCGATGACGATGCGGCTGTTGAGGGCGTACTGCAGCTGGTCGCGCTCGGCCTCGCTGTGAGCGAGCGTGCGCTGCTGGAGGATCGCGATGGTGGCGACGTCGGCCAGAGCCTGGGCCAGGTCGAGGTCCTGGGCGGCGAGGGGGGAAGGACTGCTCTGGAAGAGACTGAGCGCCCCGATGATCCGTCCGCGCAGCCGGAGCGGCAGGGCGTTCGTGGCGACGAACCCGGTGTCCTGGGCGCTGCGGGTGAACTGGGGCCACCGCGCGGCCGCCGCGGGGTCGGTGAGGCTGATGTGGACGCGGGCCTGCCCCGCTCGGTAGCACTCGACGCACGGGCCCTGGTCGTGCTGGAGCGCGAAGAGCTCCAGCAGTCGGGTGTGCTCGTCGGAGGCGGCCAGGAGATGGAGCCTGTCGTTCTCGTCGGCGAGCAGGATGCCGACGGCCGCCACGTCCAGCAGTTCCACGCAGCGCCTGGAGAGGTTCTGGAGGAAGTCGATGACGTCGAAGTCCTCGATCAAGGAGTCCGCCACCTCGACGAAGACCTCGGTGAGCTGCTGGTTTCGGGTTGTCATGAGTTCAGTCCTCGTCTGCGTCATCGATGACGTTCATCGGGGGCAGCTCGGGGGCAAGCCGCAGACGTCTTGCCACGATGTCCCGGGCCGTTTCGGTCAGATTGAGATTGTTGCTGTACGCGTGGGCCCGCAGCCTGAGCAGGGCCTCCGCCAGCGGTACGGAGAGCTGAACGCTGACCATGCCGGTCGCCTGGTGCAGCACCGCGTGGTGGAAGACCTGGTCCTCGTCGTCGGGTGGTGACAGCGGCGGGAAACCGAGGTCCAGTACCCGTTTGGTCAAGGCGACCGCGAGTGCGCTGGCATCGTCACCCTGTGCGACTGTCAAGGGCCCGGGAACGCTCCTGACCAGAGTCAGTACCCCCAGTGTGATGGCTCCGATCCGCAAGGGGAAGCAAAAGACCGCCTGTACGGCCAGAGCGGACGCCTCCACCACCAGTCCGGGCCATCGGTCCTCGCGTACGAAGGCCAGGTCGTGCACCCGCACCGCCGCGCCGGCGGCCAGACTGTCCGGTCCCGGACCGTGACCGAGAGTGATCTGCAGGTCCTCGAAGCGGGCGGAGAGGTCGCCCGAGGACCAGAGGACCTCCACCACGCCCGGTCCGCTGCCCGCGCTGACCGAGATCCCGTCCACGCCCAGCAGCTCGGCGGTGTCCGTCACCGCGTCCGGCCAGGCGTCGGTCTGGAGCAGTCGAAGGATCTTCGCCATACGGTCACTGATCATGCGGCGCCGCTGGATGGCAGGGGCACGTTCGACCGCGGCTCTGCGGGACCATCATCAGCGAGCAGGAATTCCGTCCCGGTGATCCTCAGCAGCCGGCGCACGATCGGGGGCGGCTGATGCAGGCGGACATCCGGCGCGGCCCCCTCGGGATGCCCGGGGGCGAGGAAGACGTTCAGGCTGCTGGCGTCACAGAAGGGGACCGCGCTGAGATCGACGTCGATGCCCGTCACCTTGTAGGCGTGGCACATGGCCAGGGCCGCGCGCACGCCGGAGACGGTGGCCAAGTCGATCTCACCCTCCACGAAGATGGTCGCCCGGCCATTGCACCGGTTCAGAAGCATCGTATGCACAACAGTGCCTCGGCTCCCCGACCCGCACCAGAACCGAAGGCTGTTGCGTGCGGGCAGGCTCGAAGGGAATGAGCAGCGAGTTCGCCGAGAGAGGGGCGATGCCGTCGGCCGTGGAACACCGGGCGTGCGCTGGAAGGGTCCGCGATCCGGAGGCCGCGCCGTCCATCGACAGGACGCGCCGGGGTCAGGGACGCACTCCCATGATACGCACCGGCCGGCCGCCGGACGAGGTGCCGGACCGGCCGCCGCCGAGGTCGGGCACGGGACTTCAGGACCCCTCGGAGCACGCTCGCGGCACATTGAGGTGCGGGAAAGAGCTCATGGGGTACACAGAGGACAGAACCAGTCATCTCGCACGCCCGTAGAAGCCGCCTCCCGCACGGAGACGACCGGGCCGTGACCCCGCCGACGGCAGCGTGGAGTGAACCCGGAGCGTGCTGCCCCGGGCTCCGCCCGCCGAAGGGGTCACGACCGTGATCGATGAAACGACCGTCCGTACCGCGCCGAGGCCGGGGAGCGACTTCGCCCGGCTGTCGAAGAAGATCGCCGACAGCGGTCTGATGAACCGTCGCCCCGGCTACTACACCGTCCGTCTCACGGCGGTGACCGCCCTGTACGCGGGCGCCTGGACCGCCTTCGTCGTGGTCGGCGCCAGCTGGTGGACCCTGGCGGTCGCGACGGTGCTCGCCGTGGCGTTCGGCCAGGTCGCTCTGGCGGCCCACGACCTCGCCCACCGCCAAGTGTTCCGGCTGCGCCGGGCGAGCGAGACGTCCGGACGCATCGCCGGGAACGCCGGCATCGGCATGGGGTTCGGCTGGTGGCAGGACAAGCACACCCGCCATCACGCCAACCCCAACCACGA
The DNA here is from genome assembly GCF_042725875.1 of Streptomyces sp. NPDC127038. Classification (NCBI taxonomy): domain Bacteria; kingdom Bacillati; phylum Actinomycetota; class Actinomycetes; order Kitasatosporales; family Streptomycetaceae; genus Streptomyces; species Streptomyces sp. NPDC127038. Next base: position 99,065 of record NZ_JBHXDQ010000007.1, read on the forward strand.
GGAGCTCGACCCCGACATCGTCCCGGACATCGTCGTCTGGACGCGGGACCAGGCCGACGTCGCACGGGGGCTGCCCCGGCTGATCGGGCGCTCGCAGGCCTATCTGTTCTTCCCCCTGCTCACCCTGGAGGGCTTCAACCTCCATGTGGCGAGCGTCCGTTCACTGGCGAACCACGCGCTCAAGCACCGGACGGCCGAAGGGGCCCTGCTCTTCGGCCACTTCGCCGTCTACCTCACCGCGCTGTTCCTGGTGCTGCCGCCCGGCATGGCGTTCGCCTTCCTCGCCGTCCACCAGGGGCTTTTCGGGGTGTACTTGGGCTCGATCTTCGCTCCCAATCACAAGGGAATGCCGGTCCTCAAGGGCGGGGACCGTCCGGACTTCCTGCGCCGCCAGGTCCTGACCTCCCGCGACGTACACGGTGGCTGGTTCACCGACATCGCCCTGGGCAGCCTGAACTACCAGATCGAGCACCACCTCTTCCCGAGCATGCCGAGCCCGAACCTGCGCAGGGCCCAGATCCTCGTGCGCCGCTACTGCCAGGAACTGGACGTCGCCTACCTGGAGACCAGCCTGGCCGCCTCCTACGGCCAGACCCTGCGCAGCCTGCACCGGGCGGGCGCGCCACTGCGCCGCGCCGCTGGCGCACAACCCCACGAAAACGCGAGAACATGATCGAGCGGACCAAGTAGCTGCCCACCGTTCATTCCACCCGGACACGTACGCGGGTCGCCTCCAACGGCCACACCTCCTTCCTCGACGCGACCATCGGCTCCAGCGACGGCGGTGAAGCCGTCGTGGCCGACTTCATCGGCTCCGACGACAACGCCCTCACCCTCGTCGAGTGCCTTCCGCCATGGCCGGGCTCGTGGTTCTCGACGCCGCCGAGGAGACGGCCTCCACGGTCCGGGCGAGGCGGGGCAGCATACTGCGGTGCCGCACTTGAATCAGGAAGTCGAGGGGCGCCGCGTGCAGGGCCCCTCCCGGTCCGCGCAGCGGGTGCTCATCGACCAGGACCAACGTCTGTCCGCCCCAGGGGCGTACCTCTATGGCGATGCGCGCCGTGCCCAGGCGGCCGCTGTCGGCCTCCAGCTCCAGCCACCGGAGCGGTTCCACCCGCCGGACCACCGTCCGGCCTTCGAGCGTCCATGGACCCAGGTCCACGCGATACGCCAGCTCGGCGTCGACCTGCGGCCACCGGTCGTCCAGCGGCCACGAGGCACTGGTGCCCACGACCCAGTCGGCGTAGAGCCGGGGATCCTCCAGAACCGCCCAGACGGCGTCAGGGGGCTGTTCGATCACTTGATGTCGTATGGCCATGAGGAATCCTTGAAGCAGTGACGCTGGTTCGGGACTAGTCGGGCGTCGGAGGGGTCGCGGTGTGGTTCGGGTGTCGATGGGTGCGACGGGCCGCCTTGAGGCGGGCCTCGAACAGGTGGTCCCGTCCGGCGGCCAGTTCGCCGACGATGTCGTCCTCCATGGCGGCGAAGGGCCGGTAGTAGGTCGCGTTGTAGGCCTCGACGAGCTGGAACGTCCAGTGGCCGGGTATGACGTTGCGGCCGACGAGTTCACGCTCGACCCGCAGCGCCTGCTCGTCGTGGCCCGCCTCGCGCAACAGGCGGACGGCCTCGCCGAGTTCGAAGTCGGCCGTCCCGGTCAGCTGGTGGAACCCGTACAGATGACCGCGGGCCCGCTCCGTCGTCTCCAGTGCTTTCGACAGCGCGCCCAGGGCGTTCACCGTCCGCTCGTCGGCGCCCTCGGGCACCTGGTGTGCCGGATCCATGTCGCGGTTGCAGTCCATGATCACTCCCTGCCCTGCGTAGGAGAAAGGGCTCCGGGGACGGCGATTCCTCGGCCTCGTGCCCTGAGCGACGCGGGCTCACGCAGGACTCCGCGTCCGTCACGCCATGCAGCGAGGAGCTTGGCGCCGAGCCGGTCCTCCAGCAGTGTGGTGGCCTGGACGCCGAAGACGACGTCGGATTCCAGTGCGGGCTCGCTCTCCAACAGGCCGCCCACCACGTCGTGTCGTACCACTTGCTCGTGCACGGCGTCCGCCTCGACGTGCACGTCGTAGAAACGGATCGCGGCGGGTCCGGCACCGGTGCGGCGCAGCGCCTTCGCCAGTCGGCGCGAGCCGGGCGAGGACGTCACCTCGACAGCGGCGAAGTGCCCGACGAGCGCGCCGCGCAGGGCCCTGTGCAGACCGAGGAGGGACATCAGGTTCACCGTGGCGAGCGCCTCGGCGGGGGCGGCGTCGAGGTAGTGGCCGTACGCCGTTTCCAGACCGAGGTCCTCCATGAGGTCGGCGAAGAGCCTGGCGTGGATCTCGTCCGGGCGCCCGGCGCCGAATTCGTCGTACTCGACGGCCACCATCGCCGCCTTGGCGCGCCCGGACAGCCGCGGGATGACCCAAGCGTGCGGGTCCGCCTCCTTGAGGTGGTAGAGCGAACGCAGCGCCACGTACTCCCTCAACTGGTCCTTTTCTCCTTCGCGTTGGAGATAGTGCGAGACGCTCGTTCCCTCCGGGCCGACCGGCTCGATCTGCAGGTCGTCGAGCGCCTCCTGCACCGGTGTCCCGCGTGGGACGTCCACGCGCAGAGCGGTGAGGAAGCACTGTTCGAGCGCGCGGCGCAGGGCCAGGAGTGCCGGGTCCCACTCGCGTTCGTCGTCCACGCCCTCGAACCCTTGGTAGTGCAGCTCGTACAGCACGTACAGCGCGAGTTGAAGGTCGTCGCCGTAGGGATCGGCGTCGGCCGCCTGTTCCGGCTTCGGTACGGGGAGTCCGCGGGCGAGAGCGGACACGACACCGGTGGACAGTGCGCCGCGCGGGGTGGGCAGGGGCGGGCCGCACCGTCGGGCCCCTCGTCGGCCGGGCATCACGCGGCTCCCTCTGCCCCGGCCGCGCGGCCGGACGCGTCGTCGGGCTCGGACCGGCGGCCCCCGGGCGGCCCCGCGGACCCGGTCGTCTCACCGTCCGGCCTCACGCGGCGGCGGTGACTGGTGTCGCACCACGGGTACGTACGGCTGCGGCGGCAGGTGCAGATGGCGACGGTGAACCGGTGGGAGACACTCACGCCGCCGTCCTCTCCGATCACCTCGACCGGCCCTTCCACGAGCAGTGGTCCGTCGGGGCAGACCCGGACCCGGCGCGGCCTCTCAGGAGTGTTCGGCACGGATGACCACCAGTTCTTCCTCCAGCTCCTCGCCGAGCAGGCCCATGCGGCGCAGCCACGGCAGGCGCGAGCGCAGTACCGGCCCGAACGGAACCATGGCCCTGTCCGTGACGGCCACGGCCATGCCGGCGCCGGCGAGCCGGTCCAGGGTGGCGTCGACACCGCAGAGCCCCGAGTGGACGACGAGCAGGACGCCGGCGGGGCGCAGCACCGCGGGCGCGGCATCACAGATGCGGTCCACCAGGACACGGCCGTCGTGTCCCGCCTCCCAGGCGCGAGCGGCGCCCTTGCGAGGGGGGCGGGCCTCGGGAGAGGGCACGTAGGGCGGATTGCTGATCACCAGGTCGTACGACTGGCCCGCCACAGCGCCCGTGAGGTCGCCGTGGCGCACCTTGACGCGTCTTCGGGCGATCAGCGCGTTGAGGCGTGCGGTGAGCACGGCCCGTCGGGAGATGTCGACGGCCGTCACCCGCGCTCCCCGTCGCGCCGCCTCCAGAGCCAGGGCGCCGCTGCCCGTTCCCAGCTCCAGGACGCGGGTCGCGGAGTTCATGAACTCACGGTCCAGCGCCCGCGCCAGAAGGCGCGTGTCGTGCTGGGGGCGATACACCCCGGGCGGCGCCAGCAGGAAACGGGGTACGAGGGGGGTGAGCGTCTGTGGGGTCACTGCCTGCGTCCGATCTCCGATGGACGGGAGGAACCGGGGAGGCGGAAGCGTCGGGCGCCGGTGAGTTCGGCTTTCGGGGGTGGCTCTCCGTCGGGGCGAGCTCTGTCCCTGCCGGCGCTCCGGTCCCATGGTTCTCGTCGCACCGGGTGCCCGCGAGATGGAGATCCACACGTCGCGTACACGATCACTTGTGCCCCGGAGACCTTCGTGAGCTCGGGTCGGGCCCGGCCGCGGTCTGCGAGGATGACTGCATGGACGTGTGGAGCAGGAACCCTGTCAGGGTGACCGGCCGGACGGACGGCCCCGTCGTGGTGCTCGCGCACGGATGCGGATGCGGATGCGGATGCGACCAGAACATACGGCGGCCGGCGGTATCGCCGCCGGAGCCCGGTTTCTTCACCGACGGCCCGGCGACCGGCTACCGGGGCGGGTTCAGCGCCGAGGACTGCGAAGCGAACGGCAGCCGGTCGATCGCCCTGGACGCCGGCGGGCACCGTCCGCAGCTCGCCGCACCCGAGGAGACGGCCGTCTCCATCGCGGCCCTCGCCGGAGCGGCCCGTTGATGCGCGCCACCGGCCGCAGCGGGAAGAGCGAGGGGTCTCCCCCGGCCGCCGGGCCGGGTGACGATCAGGCCGTGTTCTCCGCGCTGCTGGAGGACAGCGCCGAGGACCTGTACGAGAACGCGCCGTGCGGGTACCTCTCCACGACCCTCGACGGCCGCATCGCGAAGATCAACCGGACCCTGCTGAACTGGCTCGGCTACGAGAACGCCGACCTGGTGGGCCGGAAGGACTTCGGCGATCTGCTGACCGTCGGGGGCCGGATCCACCACGAGACCCATTTCGGCCCCCAGCTCCGTATGCAGGGCGAGGTCAGCGGTATCGCGCTGGAACTCAGGACCGCCGGGGGCGGCCGGCTCCCGGTGCTCGTGACCTCCGTCATCCGCAGAGGGAACGACGGACAGCCGATGCTGATCCGCACGACGGTCTTCGACGCCCGGGACCGGCGCACGTACGAGTCCGAACTCCTGCGCGCCCGTGAGGAATCGGACCGGGAACGCGAACGCCTGAAGAGACTGAACGCCGCCCTGCAGAAGGCGCTGCTGCCTCCCACCCTGGTCGACGTGCCGGGACTGGACGTGGCCGCGTACTACCACGTCGCCTCCCCCGACGAGGTCGGCGGCGATTTCTACGACCTGTTCCCCCTCGCCTCCGGCACCTGGGGATTCTTCCTCGGCGACGTCTGCGGAAAGGGCGCGGCGGCCGCGGCCGTCACCTCTCTCGCGCGCTACACCCTGCGGGCCGCCGCCGTGTACGACCCGGACCCCGCGGCCGTGCTCGCCAATCTCAATACGGTCCTGAATCACGAGTACAACGGCGACGACCCGCGCTTCTGCACGGTCATCTTCGGTCTGCTCACCCCCGACGGCGACGTGGGCGGCTTCCGGGTGACGCTGGCCAGCGGCGGCCATCCGCCGGCCCTGCTGATGCGCTCCGACGGTCGTGTCGACTCCCTGTCGACCCCCGACGGCCAGCTCATAGGCGTACTGCCCGACGCCCACATCGCCACCACCACCATCCGGCTTGACCCCGGCGACACGCTGTTCCTGCACACCGACGGCCTCACCGAGGCCCACACCCTCGGCACCGCCGACGGCCGCTACGGCGACGAGGCGCTGCTGGCGTTCGCCCAGGATCTGGCACCCACGACCGCCCACGACACCGTGGCCGCGATCCGTGACCTGCTCGACAGCTTCGGCACCGGCGTGGACGACGACACCGCGGTCCTCGCCTTCAACGTGCCCCGACGCAGAAGTGAAGAGCTGATGTGACCCGCGAACTGACCGTCCGCACCCGCACCACACCGGCGGGCCCGCTGATCGAGCTGGCCGGCGCCCTCGATCATCAGAGCGCTCCGGACATCCGCCGACTGCTCCCCGCCCTCGGTCTGCGCCCCGGCCAGCAACTCGTCATCGATCTGGGGCGCCTCACCTTCTGCGATTCGACCGGCATCACGGTTCTCATCGCGGCGCGCAACCACGCGCTGGCGGCCGACGCGTCCTTCGTTCTGGCCGCGGTCCCGGACGGAGTGGGCCGGATCTTCCGCATCGTCGGTCTGGAACGGGTCTTCGCCGTCCAGCCCACCGCGCAGGCGGCCGCCGCGGCCTGGACCCGGCCGCCGTCCGGTCCTGAATGACCTCGGGCAGCAACCCCGCACGACGAAGCAGGTACGGAGGGGCTACATCATCCGCGCCCATCCGGGGTACATGTCGGACAATAGGGAACGAAGGTGATCACATATGGAGATTTCCGGTACGAAGCCGGGACCGCCGAACACTCACCTCATCACCACCACTGTCCCCTCCAGCGGCGACAACTCCTGCATCGCCGCGGCCCGACATCTCGCGGCGGACTTCCTCACCCATGCCCAGGCGGACCGGCACGTCGCCGTCTCGCCCCGCGCGATGGACCTGACCCAGCTGGTGGTCAGCGAGCTGGTCACCAATGCCCGTAAATATGCTCCTGGGCCCATATTCATGGAACTGCGCATCGAGGAGACCACCGTCGAGGTGACCGTACGCGACAGCCGCCGCGTACGGCCCGTCGTCGGCGCCGTCGACCCCCTCCGGCCCGGTCAGCACGGCCTGGAGATCGTCGCCGCCGTCACCCGTAATTTCCAGGTCCAGGTGGAGCCGTCCGGCAAACGCGTCACGGCGCACATCGCCCTCGGCGACGACTCGGGACCCGGGCGCGGATGAGCCACTGACACCCCCGGAAGCGTCTCCTCGACCTCGGTGACTCAGCTTCCGTTGCTCGACAGCATCTCCCTGACCTTGGCGATGGCGAAGCCCCAGCCCTGCGCCACGGTCGGCTTGCCCGGCACGGCCATCTCCTCGGGGTTGGTCAGCACGTCCAGCACGACCGGCCCGGGGGTGTCGAACGCCCGGCGCACGCTCTCGTGGAGCTCGGCGGGGTCGCTCACGCGGATTCCGGTGATCCCGAGGGCCGTCGCCACGGCGGCGAAGTCGGGGTTGTCGAGTTCCGTGCCGAACTCGGGCAGACCCGCCTGCTCCTGCTCCAGCTTGACCATGCCGAGGCGCCGGTTGTCGAAGACGACGAGCTTCACCGGCAGCCGGTACGTCTTGATCGTCATGAGGTCCCCCAGCAGCATGCTCAGCCCACCGTCACCGCAGAACGCGACGATCTGCCGGTCCGGTGCCCAGAGCTGCGCCCCGAGGGCCTGCGGCATGGCGTTGGCCATGGATCCGAGGTTGTAGGAGCCGATCAGCCGCCGGGTTCCGCTCATGGTGACGAAACGGGAGAGCCAGACGGTGGCCATTCCCGTGTCCGAGGTGAAGACGGCGTCCTGGTCCGCGTACGCGTCGACCGCGGCCGCCAGGGCCTCGGGGCGGATCTCGTGGTCCCGGTTGTCCAGGACGGCGCGCAGCTTCCCGGGCAGGCGGGTTTCGTGGCCGGGGTCCGCCAGCCGCCGCTGGCCCTCCTGCCAGTGGGCGAACCGGTCACGGGCATCGTCCAGGTGGGCGCGGTCGGGTGCCGCCTTGAGCAGCGGAAGCAGGCCGCGCAGGGTGGCTCCGACGTCGCCGGCGAGTCCCACGGTCACCGGGACCCTGCGTCCCAGGTGCTCCTCACGGGCGTCGATCTGCACGACCTTGCGGTCCTTCGGATACCAGTCGCGGTACGGGAAGTCGGTGCCCAGCATGAGGAGCGCGTCGCCCTTGTCGAGCGCGTGGGCGGCGGCGGGGTTGCCGATGAGACCGGTCTGGCCGACCTGGAAGGCGTTGTCCTCCTCGAAACCCTCCTTCGCCTTGAGAGTGAGCACCATGGGCGCGGCGAGCAGCTCGGCGGTCCGGAGCACCTCGGTGCGGGCGTCGCGCGCCCCGCGGCCGACGAGGAGGGTGACGCGGGAGGCGCTGTTGAGGAGCTCGGCCGCCTCGACGAGCGCGGGGTCGTCGGGACGGGTGACGGGACGGTCGAGAGCGAACCGCGCCGGCCGGTCCTCACCCAGTTCCTGGTCACCCAGGTCACCGGGGACCGTCAGGACGGCCACTCCGCCGTGGCCGACGGCGCCGCGTACGGCCGATTCGAGCATGCGCGGCATCTGGTCCGGGGAGGTGACGGTGGCCCGGTAGACGGCCACATCGCGGAAGAGCAGGTCGTTGTCGACTTCCTGGAAGTACTCGCTGCCGATCTCGGCGAGGGGAACCTGACCGCAGATCGCGAGCACCGGTGTCCGGCTCTTGGCCGCGTCGTAGAGCCCGTTGAGGAGGTGGACGGACCCGGGTCCCACGGTCCCCATGCAGACGCCGATGGTTCCCGAGAGCTGCGACTGGGCCCCGGCGGCGAACGCCGCGGCCTCCTCGTGCCGGCAGCCGATCCAGCTCAGGCCCTCCTTGGTGCGGATGGCGTCGGTCATCGGGTTCAGCGCGTCCCCGACGACTCCGAAGACGTGCCGGACGCCCAGTTCCTCCAAGGCGTCGACGATCACATGGGCGACGGTGCGTGCCACAGGCATGCCTTTCGGTCCGGTGCGGCCCTGGTACGAGGGCACGGTTCAGTGGGTGAAACGGTCCGGGTGGGCCGCCTGCCAGTCGGGTGCCCAGCTCTCGGGTGCCGATGCGAGCAGTTCCCCGGGGGTGAGCCATTCGTGGAGCTCGCCGTAGGAGCGGACGGTGTGCGGGTCGAGGCGCTGGAGCAGCATGGACGGGCGCAGGTCGCCCGGATCGTCGACGCCCATCGCCGCCATGATCTGGAGGGCGCTGCTCACCGTCGCGGTCTGATAGCGGTGGACGCGCCGGGACTTGTCGTCGACGTCGACGGCCCGGCCGCGGCGCTCGTCCTGGGTGGCGACCCCCACGGGGCAGGTGTTGGTGTGGCAGCGCTGCGCCTGGATGCATCCGACGGCGAACATCATGGCGCGGGCCGCGTTGGTGTAGTCGGCGCCCTGGACCAGGCGCTTGACCAGATCGCTGCCCGTGGCGACCTTGCCGCTGGCGCCGATCCTGATGCGGTCGCGCAGCCCGACGCCCACGAGGGCGTTGTGCACCGTCATCAGGCCTTCGCCGAGCGGCAGTCCGACGTTGTCGGCGAATTCGAGCGGCGCCGCACCCGTCCCGCCTTCGGCTCCGTCGACGATGATGAAGTCCGGTGCGGTGCCCTCCTCCAGCATGGCCTTGCACACGGCGAGGAACTCACGGCGCGAGCCGACGCACAGCTTGAACCCGACGGGTTTGCCGCCGGCCAGTTCGCGCATCCGGGCCAGGAAGCGGACCAGTTCACGGGGTGTGGTGTACACCCGGTGGAAGGGCGGCGAGACGACCGTCTTCCCTTCCGGTACGCCCCGCACCTGGGCGATCTCCTTGTTCACCTTGGCGCCCGGCAGCACTCCCCCGATGCCCGGCTTGGCTCCCTGGCTGATCTTCAGCGACACGCATTTGACCTGGCTGTGCGCCGCCTTCTCGGCGAACTGCCGCTCGTCGAAGCCTCCGTCGTCCGTCCGGCAGCCGAAGTAGCCGGTGCCGATCTCCCAGACGAGGTCGCCACCGGGGCGCAGGTGGTACTCGGACAGGCCACCCTCTCCTGTGTCGTGCGCGAACGCCCCGAGCTGAGCGCCGGTGTTGAGGGCCAGTACGGCGTTGGCCGACAGCGAGCCGAAGCTCATCGCGGAGACGTTGAGCAGCGCCATGTCGTACGGCTGGGTGCAGTCGGGTCCCCCGATCCGCACGCGCGGAGGGGTGTCGGGCACGGGTCGCGGAGCCATGGACGGGGTGAGGTATTCGCTGCCCGCCCGGTAGAGATCGAGCTCCGTGCCGAACGGCTCCTCGGCGGCGGTTCCCTTGGCCCGCTCGTAGACGATGCTGCGCGTGTCGCGGTCGAAGGGGCGGCCGTCGAAGTTGCGCTCGATGAAGTACTGCTGGAGTTCGGGCCGAAGCGCCTCCAGCGCGAAGCGGAGATGCCCGAGCAGGGGGTAGTTCCGCAGAACCGAATGCCGCCGCTGCACGAGATCATGGACGGCCACCAGCGCGGCCACGAGCAAGGGGACGGCGACAGCCCAGTACCAGGGGGACACGAGGAGGGCGGCGAGGAGACCGCTCACCGCGAGCAGGCCGAGCAGGGCGACCAGAGGTATCTTCAGCACGCCGACCTAGTGTCCGCATGCCCGGTCGCCAATCACCGGCTTGGGTAAGAGTCGGGCGAAACGGCGGCTCAGCGGTCTGGGCCGGCGGGTTCTCCGTCGCGTTCGGAGCGGAGTGCGTCGCGGAGCCTGCGCAGGTCGTCGGCGGGCCTTCCCAGACCGTTGAGATGGAGCCGGGCCGCCTCGCTCCTCGGATGCGGGTTCGTGGGGAAGGCGAGGTCCATGGCCTCGCGCATCATCCACTGGTCGTAGGCGAGCAGCTGTCCCGCGTGCTCCTGGACCTGGACGAGATCACTCTCCGTCAGGTGCAGTTCACGCAGGCGCGCGTGCAGCCGGTGCAGGGCCATGGACTGCCGTCCGGCCTCCTGGGCGGTCCGCCCGGACAGGGGGCCCGGTTCACCGCAGGCCGCCACCACCAGATCCGCCGGCGCCTGCGCCGCGACCGCCTCGTCCAACAGCGCGATGAGCGCCCGCAGTTGGGCGGCGCGCGCGGGAGGGACCGGCGCGGGGCGCCGACGCAGGATCGCCAGGAGGCGCACGGCATACCGACGGGGTCCGCCTGACTGCCGTCCGCGCGCCGTACGTAGCCTCATTGCTCCTCCTGGTCCGTGCCACAGGACCTGGCCACCGGCGGTTCCCTCCGCGATCTCGCGGAACCTCGGCGGCACACTCCGAGCGGGAGTGCCCTTCCAGTGTGCGACACCGCGCACTGCGGACGGGTGCCGGCGACTGCCGGCGATCGGCGGGCTACACAGAGGGGCGCCGGCGAATGCCCCCGGTCTCCACTTGCGGCCAGGACGCCGGTACGCCCGGGACGAGGCGTCGGACGCTCGCGGCACCGCGCCGGCCCCAGAGGCTGCGGGCCGGCGCAGGGCGTGTTCATCGGAAGGTCTGGCGCATCTCGCCCAGGCCGTCGATACGGCTGACCAGGACGTCGTCGGGGCCGAGGAACCGCTGCGGAACGCGCCGGTTGCCCACCCCCGCCGGGGTCCCCGTGAAGATGAGATCGCCGGGGTAGAGGGGGCACACCCCGCTGATGAACTCCACCAACCGCGGTACGGAGAAGATCATCTCGCTGGTGCGTGCCGCCTGGACGCTCTCGCCGTTGAGCAGGCACTCGATCGCGATGTCGTCCCGGTCCGGCAGCTCGTCGGGGGTCACGAGCGCCGGACCGGTCGGGCCGAAACCCGGATACGACTTGCCCAGCGAGAACTGCGGCGGCGTGCCCGTGAGTTGGAGGACGCGCTCGGAGAGGTCCTGCCCCACGGTGAGCCCGGCCACCGCCTCCCAGCCCTCGCTCGCGGGCACCCGATGGCAGGGCGCGCCGATGACGGCGACCATCTCGAGCTCCCAGTCGACCCTGCCCTTGGGCAGCTCGACGCGCGCGTTCGGGCCGGTGATGCAGCTGGGGAACTTGGTGAAGAGCAGCGGGATCTCGGGCGGGACGTACCCGGCTTCGGCCGCGTGCGGACGGTAGTTCAGCGCCACCGCGAAGACCTGACGGGGTCGCGGGACCGGCGCGCCCAGATCGGCGGTCCGGTACGGGCTCGCTGCAGGCAGTACGGCGCTCCCGGCCCAGGCCCGGAACGCGGTCCAGTCGGCCAGGACGTCCATGGGGTCCGGGCCGAAGCGGCCCGCGGAGGCGTCGGCGATGTCGACCGCGCCGGTATCGGTGAGCAGGACGGCTCGGTCGGAGAGCGTGGCCAGTCGCATCTGCTCCGCCTCAGTTCGCCGGGCCGTAGAGGTCGATGGAGAACGGCTCGGTGTCGTGCGCGTCCTTCCAGCCGACCACGTGGTTCCGCAGCGTGCCGACGCCCTCGATCTCCGCCTCGATCCGGTCGCCCGGCCGGAGGTAGAAGTCGAACGGGTTCGGCTGCACGGCGGCGACGCCCGAGATGGTGCCGGTGGTGATGATGTCGCCGGCCGTGTAGCCCTGGGCCGAGTGGTAGGCGACCAGGTGCGGGATCGAGATGATCATCTTCTGGGTGTTGCCCGTCTGGCGTCGCTCACCGTTGACCCGGAGCTCCATCGCGAGCGCGTGCGGGTCGGGAACCTCGTCCTTCGTGACGATCCAGGGGCCGATCGGGCAGAAGGTGTCGATCCCCTTCGAGAAGGAGAAGACGCCCGACTGCATCTCCCGGCGCTGGATGTCCCGCGCAGTGATGTCGTTGAAGACGGTGTAACCGGCGATGTACTCCTCGGCCTCCTCCGGGCCGAAGAACTTGCCGCTCTTGCCGATCACGATGGCGAGCTCGAGCTCGTAGTCCAGTTCTTTGGTGAGCCCCTCGGGGTACACGATCGGCTGGTCGGGGCCGATGATCGCGTCGACGTTCTGGAAGAAGACGATCCCCTTGTGCACCGGGTGCGACCAGTCGACGGCGGTCAGCTCGTCGTGGTGGTCGGTGAAGTTGCCCGCGGTGTGGAAGAACTTCTTGGGCACGATCGGCGCCCGCAGGGTGACCTCGCCGAGGGGGAACCGGCGCCCGGTCTCCTCGGCCTCCCCCGCTCGTTCGAAGTAGTCGCGCATCGACGGGACGTCGAGCTCGACGACGGTCTCGCCGTCGACGTGGCCGACCCGGCCGTCGTTGAAGGTCACGAGTTTCATGCGGAGGCTCCTGGTGGTCCGACGCGGAACACGCGCAACTGCAGCGCGAGCGTTGCGTAGTAGCCCACCAGCGTGGTGAGCTCCACCACCGCCTCGATGCCGTTCAATGAAACGGCTCGCTCGAAGACGACGTCGTCGGCGTCGCCACGCGCGACGAGGACTCGCACCAGTTCGAGGGCGGCCGCTTCGGCGGGGTCCGTCAGTTCGGGTGCCGTGCCGGCGCTCACCGCGGCGATCTCCGCGTCGGTCAGACCCGCGGCCCGGCCGATCGGTTCGTGGGCGCGGCGCTCGAAGGCCGAGTCCCAGTGGGCCGCGACCGTGAGGACGGCGAGTTCGCGGATCCGACCGCCGAGCGAGGTCCGGTAGCGGATCGCCGAGCCCAGCTCCTGGAGGGCCGCCCCGACCCCGGGCGCGAACAGCATCGCGTTGAAAGGGCCGTTGAGCCTTCCCTGCGCGTCGGTGAGGGCGAACAGTTGGGGGCCGCCTGCGCGGGGCCCTCCGGTGATCGCGTCGTAGAGGGAGCGCTGGTCGGGGTCGAGTTCGCCTGGGGCCAGGCGGGGCAGCCGTGTCATGGCCCCGAGTGTGGTGTGCGTACCGGCGTACACGCATCGCTGTGCCAAGCAATGGCATGGCACCCGCGCACGTGTGGCATGACACCCGCGCACGTGCCAATGATTGAAACGAACGTAGTGCGGATCACACCCCATCGCCTTTCATCCCTCGCATGGACGACTGGCTCGGACTCGATCATCGCGCGGCCCTGGTGGCCGGCGCCGGCGGCATCGGCGCTGCCGCCGCCCTCGGCCTCGCCGGACACGGCGCCCGCGTGACCGTCATGGACGTCGACGAGGAGCGGCTCGCCGCGCTCGCCGAGCGGGCAGCGGAGGCGGGCCTCTCGATCGCGACCCGCGCGGCCGACCTCACCGACCCGCGGAGCGCTCGCTCGGCGGTCGCCGAGAGCGCCGGGACGATGGGCGGCCTCGACGTCTTCGTGCACGCCGTCGGTATCAACGACCGGCGCCCGGTGCTGGAGACACCCGACGACGTCTGGGAACGGATCATCGACGTCAACCTCAAGAGCGCCGTGTGGAGCGCTCAGGCGGCCGGCGCCGTGATGGTGTCCGGCGGCTACGGCCGGATCGTCCTGCTGTCCTCGGTCTCCGGACTGCTGGCGCACGCCGACCACGCTCCGTACGCCGCCACCAAGGGCGGTGTCAACCAGCTCTGCCGTGTGATGGCCCGCGAGTGGGCGCCGTACGGCGTCACGGTCAACGCCGTCGCACCCGGTTACACCGAGACCGACCTGACACGCGCCTACCTCGACAAGCCGGGCGTGCGCGACGGGATGGTCGGACTCGTTCCGGCCGGCCGGCTCGGCACCGCCGACGACGTCGTCGCACCCCTGCTGTTCCTCTGCTCCCCGCAGTCCGCGTTCGTGACGGGTCACGTCATGTACGTCGACGGCGGTCGCACCCTCGTCTGAAAGGCGGACCCATGAACCATCCGCAGCGCTTCACCGGCAAGGTCGTCCTGGTCACCGGTGCCGGCACCGGCCTCGGGGCCGAGATCGCCGTCCGGGCGGCCCAGGAGGGTGCCGACGTGGCGGTCCACTACCGCAGCTCGCAGGCGGGCGCACGCCGTACGGCCGACCGGGTCGAGGCCGAGGGGCGCAAAGCCTTCCTGGTCCAGGCCGACATCGTGGAATGGGCGCAGATCACGCGCATGGCCGACGCGGTGTGGGGGCACTTCGGCCGGGTCGACGTGGCGATCAACAACGTGGGCGACATGGCCAGCGACCAGATGTCGTGGCGTGAGATCACCGAGGAGGCGATCGACCACACGCTCGCCGTGGATCTCAAGGGCACCCTGCTGTGCACCCACGAGTTCGGCTCCCGGATGCTCGAACAGCCCGGCGGCGGCTCGATCGTCAACGTGGGCTCCACCGTCGTGGTCCGTGGCAGCGCGCGGGCTCCGCAGTACGCGGCCGCGAAGTACGGCGTCCTCGGCATCACCAAGTCGTACGCTCAGGCGTTCGCACCCACGGTCCGGGTGAACACCTTCGCACCCGGATTCATGGAGACCGAGCGCATGCTCAACCGCGAGGACTACAAGAACGGACGCGGCGAGAAGCTGCGGGAGATGACCCCGATGCACCACATCCCGAAGCCCGAGGAGGTCGCCGGCACGGCGCTCCTCCTCGCGACCGAGGACGCCCAGCACATCACCGGCAGCTACTTCGTCGCCGACGGCGGCTACAACATGATCGGAGCCTGATATGCCCGAGCAGCGCATCCTGTTCGTCAACGGCAGTGTCTTCGACGGCTCGGGCGCCCCGGCCGTCCCCGCCGACGTGGTCGTCCGCGGTGAGACGATCGAGGCGGTCGTCGTCGGCGGTGGCGTACAGGCGCGGCCGGACGACCGTGTCGTCGACTGCACGGGCAGGACGGTCATGCCGGGCCTGATCGAGTCGCACTGCCATCTGACCTTTCCCTCGGCCGTCGGTCACCTCGACACCTCCTTCAACCCGCCGCTGGACGTCAGCTTCTTCCACCACATGCCGACGCCGGACGAGCATTTGGAGATCGCCAAGCGCAACGCGCGCATCCTGCTCGACCAGGGCTTCACCAGCGCCTACTCGGCGGGTTCGCTGACCCCCGTGCCGACCGAGGTGATGCTCCGCGATCAGATCGAGGCGGGTGCCGCGGTGGGACCGCGGATGCGTGCCGCGTCGTTCGAGCGCGACAACAATCCGGTGCAGATGGGCCCCGACGGCCCGCGCGAGCAGAAGACGGGTCCGGACGCGATACGCGCGTTCATCCGCGAGCAGGCCGCGATCGGCTTCGACAGCGTCAAGCTGCTGATGAGCAACGACGACGTCTTCTTCGAAGGCGGATCGATGGTCACGCAGTACAGCGCCGAAGAGGCGCGGGCCGCCGGTGAGCAGGCGCGCGAGTCCGGTGTCTGGCTCAACTGCCACGCCCAGAATCCCGAGTCGATCAAGCTGGCGGTCACCAGCGGCTTCCGCTCGATCTATCACTGCTCCTACGCCGACCAGGAGGCGATCGACCTCCTCGAGGAGGCGAAGGACTCGGTCTTCCTCTCCCCGGCCGTCGGCATCATGTGGGCCAACGTCCACGAGGGCGAGGAGTTCGGAATCGACACCGCGATGGCCCGGAAGATGGGCTCGGTGAAGTCGCTCGAAGCGATGACGCAGCTCTACCCGGAGCTCCGCAGGCGCGGCCTGCGCGTGCTGCCGGGCGGCGACTACGGCTTCCCGAACAACCCGATCGGCCGCAACGCCCGCGACCTCCAGCTCTTCGTCGATCTCTTCGGATACAGCCCGCTCGAGGCGCTCAAGGCGGCCACCTTCCACGGAGGTCAGGTCCTGGAGTTCCCGGTCGGCCTCCTGGCGCCGGAGTACCTGGCCGACATCCTCGTGGTGGACGGCGATCCGACGAAGGACGTGACCGTGCTCCAGGACGCCGGGAACCTCCTCGCCATCATGCAGGGCGGCCGGTTCCACTCGTGTGCCGAGCAGCTCACGCGCGGTACGGCATGAGACGGTTCGACGGCGTCGAGTACGCGGTGATCCCGGGCTTCCGCCCGCTCGAACTCGACCTTTACCTCCCCGACGCGGTGCCCGCCGCCGGTGCCGGCGAGGTGCCGGTCATCGTCCACGTGCACGGCGGTGGCTGGCGCCGCGGTTCGCGTCGCCACCCGCTGCCGCGCCTGGGTGAGGACTTCTACCCCGCGATGGTGCGCGCGGGCTTCGCGGTGGCGGCGATCGACTACCGGCTCAGTGGCGAGGCTCCCTACCCGGCCGCGGCCGACGACGTCCGAGCCGCGGTCGCGACCGTGGCCGAGGTCATGGCGGCCCACGAGGTCGGCGCGGGGCAGGTGTTCCTCTGGGGCGACTCGGCCGGCGGGCACCTCGCCCTGCTGGCCGCGCTGACCGGCTCGCCCGTCGCTGGCGTGGTCGCGTGGTTCCCGGTCACCGATCTGACCGCCATGCCCGACCCCGACGATCCTGGGACGCGCGAGGCGCTCTTCCTGGGAGCGCCGGCCGCCGAGATCCCGGATCTCGCCCGCAAGGCCAGTCCGATCAGGCATGTGCGTGCCGACGCGCCGCCCGTGCTGCTCCTGCACGGCGACAGCGACACGATGGTGCCGACCGCGCAGAGCGTCGACTTCGTCGCGGCCCTGACCGCGGCGGGAGGGTCCGCGCGACTGCTGCTCGTGCCCGGCGCGAGCCACTTCTGGGACGGCGCCGAGGACGTGACCGCCCTGCACCGGGAGTCCCTCGCCTTCCTGCGGAGGCTCGTCACGCCATGACCCGTCCGGTGATCCCGGGGTTCAACCCGGACCCCAGCGTGGTGCGGGTCGGTGACGACTACTACCTCGTCACCTCGTCGTTCGAGTACCTGCCGGGACTGCCGGTCCACCACAGCACCGACCTGCGGAACTGGCGTCAGATCGGGCATGTGGCGACCAGGCCGGAGCAGGTCGAGCTCGAACGGATCCCGACGCCCGGCGGGGTCTGGGCCCCGACGCTGCGCTACCGCGACGGCCTCTTCCACCTCATCGTCACCGTCTTCCTCGGCGGCCGGGGCTGCGTCGTCTTCACGGCGACCGATCCGGCCGGCCCGTGGAGCGACGGCGTGAGCATCCCCGCGGTCGACGGGATCGACCCCGATCTCGCCTGGGACGACGACGGCACCGCGATCGTCACCTTCGCCCGCCATCCCGACCCGATCCAGCAGGTCCGCGTCGATCTGACGACCGGCCGGGCCCTCGACACCCCCCGTGCGGTCTGGGCCGGCAGCGGCGGCTACTCCCCCGAGGGCCCGCACCTCTACCGCCGTGGCCCATGGTGGTACCTGGTGGTGGCCGAAGGCGGCACGGACCGGGGCCACGCCGTCACCGTGGCCCGGGCCCGAAGACCGGACGGACCGTTCGAGGGCTGCCCGGGAAATCCGGTCCTCTCCGCCGCCGGGACCGGCCGGCCGGAGCAGAACCTCGGCCACGCCGACCTGGTCGAGACCGACTCGGGGACGGCGCTCGTCTGCCTCGGAGTCCGGCCGGTCGGGCTGGCGCAGTCGTTCTCGCCCCTCGGCCGCGAGACCTTCCTGGCCGACGTCGACTGGGCCGACGGCTGGCCGAGCGCGCGGCTGACCGAGCTGCCGCCGATGCCGGACGAGGAGGTGACGTACGACTTCGGCGCGCCGGACGTGCTGACCGACCCCGTCTGGATCGCCGTACGCCAGTTGCCGACCGCGGTCGCCACACCCACGCCGGACGGTCTCCTCGTCCGTCGCACCTCCGGTCACACCGCGCTGGACGGCCCACGACCGGCCTTCGTCGGGCGTCGGCAGCGGCATCTGGGCGCCGTGGTGAGCGCGGTGTTCGACGTCCAAGAAGGGTGCGGGGGGCTCGCGTTCCGCAACGCGGAGGACAACCTGGTGGCGCTGGAGGCCCGCGCCACCGGAACCGGGGTCGAGGTCGAGGCCCGGGTGGTGGTGGCGGGATTCGACCGGACCTGGCACGCCACCCTGCCGTGCGGAGACGTCGAGCTCACCATCGCGACGGAGCCGCCGCCCTCCGACTTCTCCGCCGGTGCGGTCGGGGGCGACCGGATCCGGCTGACGGCCCGGGTGGCCGACGACGAGGTGACGCTCGCCGAACTGGACGGCCGGCACTGGTGCTTCGAGACCGCCAAGGCGTTCACGGGCCGGGTCGTCGGGCCGTTCGCGACCGAGGGCACGGTCCGGGTCCGCCGACTCCGCTACTCGGGCCGGTCCTGACGTTCCGTTCAGTCGGTCCCCGTGTTCCACTCAGCCGGCCCCGGCATTCCATTCAATGGAGCGGCCGGGTGACGCGGGTCGGCGCGACCGGAACGCTGCGACGCATGCCGATTCATCCTGAGACCCTCCGGCGCTTCGCGTACATCGAGGGTGTTCCCAGCATGCAAGCCTTCTTCGAGGACCCCCAGTACGCCGAGCGGCGGGCCGCGTTCGAGGCCTGGCCGGACTACGAAGTCCCCGACGTCCCGGTTCGGGCGGCGGAGGCGCCCGGGCCGCACGGTCCGGTCCCGGTACGGGTCTACGGCGAGCGTTCCGGAGCGACCGGGCGGCCCGCACTCGTGTGGATGCACGGCGGCGCCTTCATGATGGGCGACCTGGACATGCCCGAGGCGGACTGGACCTCCCGGGAGGTGGCACGGCGGGCCGACGCGGTCGTGGTCTCGGTCGACTACCGGCTCTGCCAGAGCGGGGTGCACTACCCGGTGCCCCACGACGACGTCGTGGCCGCGGTGCGCTGGGTCCGCGAGAACGCCGACGGTCTGGGGGTCGATCCCGCGTGCGTCTCGGTCGGCGGGGCCAGTGCCGGCGCCAACCTCGCCGCGGGAGCAGCCCTGAAGCTGCGCGACGAGGACCAACGGCCCCCCGCCCACCTCATCTTCGCCTACGGCGTCGCCCACGCGGTGCTCCCGCCGCTCGGCCCCGAGCACGCCGAGCTGATGAGCCACGTTCCCCAAGTGCTCCACTTCCCACCGGAGATGCACGGCTTCTTCAACCACAACTATCTCGGCGGCCCCCTCAGCAAGGCCGACGGGTACGCCTTCCCGGTCCTGGCCGACCTGCGCGGGATGTGCCCGACGCTGGTGCTCAACGCCGAGTACGACGACCTGAGGGTCTCCGGCGAGGCCTTCGCGGCGGCGCTCGCGGCCACGGGCGTGGACGTGCGCCAGGTGATGGTGCGCTCGATGATGCACGGCTTCCTCAACCTCGCGGCCACGGTGGGGCCGACCGCCACCGCGCTGGACCTGATCGCGGCCACGGTCGGCCGGCCCGTGGCCGTCGGCGCATGAGCGCGCCGACCGCACCGACCGCTCCGGCGGTCGAACATCTCGGCTCACCGCTCGGGCTCGGTGAACCCGCGCCCCGGCTGTCGTGGCGGCTCCCGGAGGGCACGCTCGCCCAGAGCGCGTACCGGATCCGAGCGGAGTTCGGCGGTGCGGTGCACGACTCGGACTGGGTCGAGTCCGCCGGGAGTGTCCTCGAGCCATGGCCGTTCGACCCGCTCGGGTCGGCGCAGCCCGTGAGCTGGCGGGTCCGGGTGCGGACCGACCGTGGGGAGTCGGGCTGGTCGGCCGCGGCGACCTTCGAGACGGGCCTGCTCGCCACCGGCGACTGGACCGCGTCGTGGATCGGTCCCCGCGAACCGGACCCGCTCCCCCAGGCCCCGCGCCCCGCGTACGAGCTGCGCGGCCGCCTGCTCGTCCGGCGGCCGGTGCTCCGCGCTCGGCTCTACGCGACGGCGCACGGGCTCTACGAGACGTTCCTCGACGGGGTCCGGGTCGGCGACCTGGAGTTGACCCCCGGGTACACACACTACGCGGCCCGGGTGCCGGTGCAGGCCTACGACGTCACGCCGCTGCTCCGGCCGGGGTCGGTGACCTGGACGGCGCTGCTCAGCGACGGATGGTTCCGCGGTCAGGTCGGGATCTTCCGGGCGGTCGACCAGTGGGGCGAACGCACCGCGTTCCTGGGCCAGTTGCACGTGGAGTACGTCGACGGCACCACCGAGGTGTTCGGCACCGACGCGGGCTGGGAGTCGCGGCCGTCGAACCTCGTACGCGCCGACCTGATCGACGGTGTGTCCGACGACCGGCGTGCCAGGGACGCGACTGGGTGGCGCCCCGTGGAGCCGGTGGACCTCGGCCACGAGACGCTGTTCTGGTCGCCGGCGCCACCGACGCGTCGCGTCGAGGAGCTGCGGCCGAGGTCGGTGGTGCGACGCGGCGACGACCGGCAACTGGTCGACCTGGGACAGAACATCAATGGCTGGGTCCGGCTCGGCGACCTCGGCCCTGCGGGCGGCGAGGTGACGCTCGTACACGGTGAGGCACTCGATCTCCAGGGCGATCTCACCACCGACCACCTCAGACCCGCGGTGCCGTTCCTGCCCGCGCCGCTCCCCGCCGGGCAGGTCGACCGCGTCATCTCCGCGGGCCGGCCGGGTGACGTGTTCGAGCCGCGGCACACGACCCACGGCTTCCGGTACGTCGCCGTCGAGGGGCATCCCCACGATCTGACGCCGGAGGACGTGACGGGCGTCGTGGTGCACAGCGATCTGCGCCGCACGGGCTGGTTCTCGTGCAGCGACGAGCGGATCAACCGCCTGCACGAGGCCGCCGTGTGGAGCTTCCGCGGCAACGCCTGCGACATCCCCACCGACTGTCCTCATCGGGAGCGGGCGGGGTGGACGGGCGACTGGCAGATCTACGCGCCGACGGCCGCGTTCCTGTACGACGTCGCCGGATTCTCGGCCAAGTGGCTGGGCGACGTCGCGATCGAGCAATGGCCCGACGGAACGATCGCCAACATCTCGCCGCACGGCCCGGCCGAGGGCCCGCACGGCCCCACCGGGCCGTTGCAGGGTTCGGCCGGCTGGGGTGACGCCGTGGTCATCGTGCCCTGGGAGCTCTACCGCGCGTACGGCGACGAGCGGATTTTGGCGGATCTGTGGCCGGCCATGGTGCGCTGGGTGGGCCGTGCCGAGCGCATGGCCGCCGGGGGCCGGCATCCGGGTCGCTCCGGACCCGAGTCGTGGCACGAGCGCTATCTGTGGGACACGGGTTTCCACTGGGGTGAGTGGCTGGAGCCGGGCGCCGAGATCGACGACTTCGGGGCCTTCGTCGCCGCCGACAAGAGCGATGTCGCCACGGCGTACCTCGCGCGGTCGGCTGGGCTGATGGCCCGTATCGCCGAGGTGCTCGGCAAACCGGTGGAGTCGGCGCGGTACGCCGAGCTCGCCGACCGCGTCACCGCCGCCTGGCGGGTGGAGTTCCTGACCGCTGACGGCACGGTGCGCCCGGCCACCCAGGCCAACCTCGCGCGAGCGCTGGCCTTCGGGCTCGTACCGGAGGAGGCCGTGCCGAACGCCGTGGCGCAGCTCGTCGGTCTCGTCCGGGCCGCGGGCACCCATGTCGGCACCGGTTTCCTGGCGACGCCCCTCCTCCTGCCGGTGCTGGCCGAACACGGCGAGGTGGATCTCGCCTACGAGCTGCTGTTCCAGGACGGTCCGCCGTCCTGGCTGCACATGATCGATCGCGGTGCGACCACGATCTGGGAGCGCTGGAACGGGATGGCGGACGACGGTACGCCGCACGAGTCGCTCAACCACTACTCGAAGGGGGCGGTGATCAGCTTCCTCCACCGGTACACCGCTGGGCTGAAGCCGCTCGATCCGGCCTACCGCCGCTTCCGGGTGGCCCCGCTCCCGGGCGGCGGTCTCACCTCGGCCTCCGCGGTGCTGGAGTCGCCCTATGGGCGCATCGAGTCGGCCTGGGAGATCGGAGACGGCGGGTTGCTGCTCGAGGTGGTCGTGCCCCCGGGCACGACCGCCGAGGTCGTCCTGCCGAACGGCGAGATGGAGGTGGCCGGCCCCGGCCGGCACGTCTTCATGGCGTGAACGGCGCCGGGGGCGAGGCCGCGCTGGGGGCGCCGAGGGCACGCGAGATGCCCTGCGCGGCGATTCTCACCGCGTAGGTGAGCCGGCGTGGCTGCGCCTCCCGTTCGGGGAGCAGCACGCCGATCGCGGCGACCGCTTCGTCGCGCTCGTCGAAGACCGGCGCGGCCACCGCCACCAGGGTCTCCAGCTCGGTGCGGCGGAAGATGGCCACCCGCTCCCTGCGCACCTCGGCGAGCGTGCGCCGCATCGCCGAGGCCGGGATCAGCCTCTTGTCCGGCTCGCTGTGGAGTGGCCGCGCGAGCAGTTCGTCCTGCACCTCGCCCGGTGCGAAGGCGAGGAGCGCCAGCCCCATGCCGGTCGCGTGCAGCGGCATCTTGCCGCCGATCCTGTACCGCACCTCCACCGCCCTGTGCGCCGACAGACGCTCGACCAGCGTCGCCTCCAGGCCGTCGCGGACCGCGAGTTGCACGTGCTGTCGCGTGACCGCGCCCAGGTCGCTCATGAAGGGCAGAGCGATGTGGCGCAGACCGTGACCGCGCGGGGCGAGTGAGGCGACTTCCAGGAGCCGCAGGCCGATCGAGTACCGGCCGGCTTCGTCGCGTTCGAGCGCCCCCCAGTCGAGCAGCCGGCCGGCCAGTCGCAACGTCGTGCTGACCGGAATATTGCTGAGCAGGCTCAGTTCGCGCAGGGTCAGGTGCCGCCGTGTCGCGTCGAAGGCCTCGAGCAGCGACAGCGCCCGGTCGATGACCGGCTCTCCCTGCGGTGGTCGCTTGCCCCGGCGCCGGGCCGGAACGGCCTCCGTATCGCTCACGAATGACACCTTCCGATTAAGTGCGCGTTTCAATCAATGGCAATCATTGCTGACTTGTGTGACCGGCGCCACTCATTGTTCTCGTCAAGTTGGGCGAAGGCCCCGACCCGGACAACCCGAGAGGCTTCGATGACCGGCTTCACCTTCAAGCGTCTGGCGGCCAGCACACTGGCCTTGGCGGTAGCCACCGTCTCTCTGGCGGCGTGCGGCTCTTCGACCAACGGCGCGAACGGCTCTGCTTCGAGCACCACGCTCACCCTCGGCTACGACTCCGACCCGGCACCGCAGGGCTACGACCCGCTGCTCTACGGCGGTGGCCAGCGGCTCTTCTACGAGTCGGTCTACCAGTCGCTCTTCGCGGAGGGCGCCGACGGTCAGCCCGTCCCCGAACTCGTCTCCAGCTTCGGCTACAACAAGGCCAAGACCCGGATGACGCTGAAGCTCAAGTCCGGTGTCACCTTCACCGACGGCTCCAAGCTCACCGCCCAGCTGGTCAAGGCGAACCTCGACCGTCGGAGCAACTCCAAGCTCCAGGCCTACTCCGGCTTCGCCAAGGGCGGTTCCAGCGAGATCGCAGCCGTCGAGGCCCCGAGCGCCGACACGGTGGTGCTCACTTTCCCCGCCGCGCAAGGGTCGTTCCAGACGAACCTCGCGGGCGTCCCCGGGACCATGGTCGGAGCGAAGGCGATCAGCGACCCGAGCCTGCTCGACAAGGGGCCGGACGGCTCGGGCCCGTACAGGATGAACTCCGCGGTCAAGGGCAGCAGTTACACGATGAGCCGACAGCCCGGCACGAACGCGGGCACCTACCCGTTCCGGACGATCGTCTACAAGCCGTACCTGGACAAGAACGCCCGTCTGAACGCGCAGATCTCCGGCCAGACGGACGCCTCGCTCCTCGACACGTCCACGGAGCGGACGGCATCGTCCAACGGCGTGTCGCTGGTCAAGAACGGCGGCACGATGCTGGACCTGCTGGTCTTCGACAAGACCGGCGTGAGCTCGAAGCCGTTCGGCAGCAAGGACGTTCGGCTGGCATTGAGCTACGCGATCGACCGGGACGCCTTCGTCAAGAGCGTGGCCAAGGGCGCCGAGCCGACGGCCAACGCCTTCCCCAAGTCCTCGCCCGGCTACGACCCCGCGCTGAACACTCGGTACGCCTACGACGTCGCCAAGGCGAAGAGCACGCTGAGCCGGGCCGGCTACCCGCACGGGTTCTCGTTCACCATCACCGCCAGCCCGACCGACCAGGCCGCGCTGGAGTTCCTGCAGAACGGGTTCAAGGCGATCGGCGTCGACATGAAGATCGACGTCACCACCTCGACCGGCCGGCTCTTCGCGGCGGTCAACTCCCAGCCACTGGGCTTCATCCCGCTGACGATGAGCAACGAGATAGGCGTCACCGCCGGGGTTCTCGTGGGCGGCTTCGCGAACCCGCACAAGACGCAGGACCCGGTGATCGGGGCCGCGCTCGGGGCGGCGTCGAACGCCTCCGGTCCCGACCACGCCGCCGCGCTGAAGAAGCTGAACGGCTCGCTGATCGACGAGGGCTGGCTGATCCCGGTCGCCGAGCAGTACGCGTACGCCGGATACGACGCCAAGGCGCTCAAGGCGCCGACCTATCCCGGCACCGACGGCTACCCGCTGCTGAGCTCCTTCAAGCCCGTCGGCTGACCGTTCCCGGCGGTCGGCCGGTGGTCCTCGGAACGCCTGCCGACCGCCGGAACGGCGCGCTCGCGCCCTGATCCCGGAAAGGAACCGCATGCTCACCTACGTCGCCCGCCGTGTCGGGCTCGGTGTCGTCACCGTCCTGGTGGCGTCCGCCCTGAGCTTCCTCCTGGTGCACGCCTCCGGCGGCAGCCCGGGAGCCATCACCGCCGGGGAGGGGGCGACCAGGGCCCAGATCGCGGCGGAGAACGTCCGGCTCGGCTGGGACCGTCCGCTCGTCGCCCAGTACGCGAGCTGGCTCGGACACGCGGTCCGCAGCGACCTCGGGGTCTCGTTGATCGACGGCCGCGCCATCTGGCCGGACCTGGTGCAGCGCATCCCGGTCACCGCGTCGACGGCGGTCTTCGCGACCCTGTTCAGCGGGGTCCTCGGGATCCTGGTCGGAGTCCTGGCCGCGGTGCGCGGGGGCCGCCTCGACCGCCTGATCACCGTGACCAGCGGGGTCATGCTCTCCCTGCCTCAGTTCTGGCTCGGCATCCTGCTGGTGTACGTGCTCTCGGTGAAGGCGCATCTGCTGCCCGCCACCGGCTACGTCGGGTTCACGACCTCGCCGGCGCAGTACGTCCAGAGCCTGGTCCTCCCGGTCCTCGCGCTGGGGCTGACGGGAGCCGCGATCATCGCGCGCACGACCAGGGCCGGCATGGTCAACGCGCTGCGCCAGGAGCACATCCGCACCCTGCGGGCTCTCGGCACGCCGCTCTGGCGGATCCGCTACCTGCACGCGCTCCGCTTCGCCGGTGCGCCGGTGGTGTCGGTGCTCGGCATCCAGTTCATCGCCCTCTTCGGCGGCTCGGTCATCATCGAGCAGCTCTTCGCGCTGCCGGGTCTCGGGCAGGCCGCCCAGGCCGCGATCAACACCCACGACTTCCCGGCGGTCCAGGGCGTCGTCGTCGTCTCGACCGTGGTCGTGGTCGTCACCAACCTGCTCCTCGACCTCGTCCTCGCCGCCCTCGACCCGAAGGTGCGTACCGCGTGAACGCCGTCACCGAAACCGTCCAGAAGCCCCTGGCGTCCGAAGCCGAATCCGGCCGGCGCCGCCTCGCGGCCTCGCTGCGCCGACCCGGCTCCGTGCTCGCGATCGCGTGGCTGGCCGCGATCGTGATCGCCTCGGCGACCGCGCGCTGGTGGGTGCCGTTCCCCGTCGGCGGGCAGGACCCCGCGCACTCCCTGACGGGCCCTTCCGGCAGGCACTGGCTCGGCACCGACGAACTGGGCCGCGACATCTTCTCCCGGATCGTCACCGGCGGCTGGGTCTCGATCGGCCCGGCACTGCTGGCGGTGACGGTGGCCTTCTGTGTCGGCGTGCCGATGGCGTTGCTCGCGGCCGAACACGGCCGGGGCGTCGAGCGGACCGGCAGCCGCGTCGCCGAGCTGCTCCTCGCCCTGCCGACCACCGTGATCCTGCTGGCCTTCGTCGGCGCCGTAGGGATCCACGTATGGGCCATCATGGCCGTCCTCGGGCTTCTGCTCGCGGCTCCGGTGTACCGGATCCTGCTCGCGCCGGCCCAGTCGCTGCGCACCCGCCTCCATGTCGACGCGGCGAAGGTGAACGGCGTCGGCTCCCTGCTGGTGAACGTGCGTCACGTGCTGCCCGGCATGGCGACCACGATCGCCGTCCAGGCGGCCCAGCTCTTCGCGCTCGGCATCCTGATCGAGGCCGGCCTGGCCTTCATGGGCTACGGTCCGGCCATACCGGCGCCGAGCTGGGGCGGTCTCATCGGCGACGCCCAGCAGCACATCTACGACGACGCCTGGATGATGGTTCCCACCGGTGTCGTACTCGCGCTGACCGTGATCGCGGCCAACCGGATCGCCGACGCCCTGGCCGGCGAGCGGGAGCGGACCGTCCCTGCCCGCCGCCCGGTACGACACCTCGGCCGGCCTCCGGCGGCGGCTTCGGCCGCGGGCGAGGCAACACCCCGGACCGACGGGGCCCTGCTCGAGGTACGGGATCTGCACGTCGGCGTCGTGGACGGCACGGAGCTGGTCACCGGCGTCTCGGTGTCGGTCCGGCCCGGCACCGTGCTCGGCCTGGTCGGCGAGTCCGGGTGCGGCAAGACGATGACCGCGCGCTCGCTGATGGGACTGCTGCCCGACGGTGTCGAGGTCAGCGGCGGCGCCGTGCTCTTCGAGGGCCGGAACCTGGCCGGGCTCTCCGACCAGCAGTACCAGGCCGTCCGCGGGCGGGACATCGCGCTGATCTCACAGGAACCGATGGTCGCACTCGACCCGATGTTCTCGATCGGCCATCAACTCACCCGGCCCATCCGCCGCTTCCGCGAGGTCGGCCGCGACGAGGCCCGGACGATCGCGCTCGACCTGCTCACCCGGGTGGGCATCGTCGACCCCGAGCGGATCCTGCGCAGCCACCCCCACGCGCTGTCCGGCGGCATGGCCCAGCGCGTCTGCATCGCCCTCGCGCTCACCGGCTCCCCCAAGCTCCTGATCGCCGACGAGCCGACCACCGCCCTGGACGTGACGGTGCAGGCGGAGATCCTCAGCCTGCTGCGCTCGCTGGTGCGCGGCACCGGCCTGTCGGTCGTCCTGGTCAGCCACGACCTCGGTGTGGTGGCGGACCTGTGCGACGACGTGGCCGTCATGTACGCCGGTCAAGTGGTCGAGTCCGGGACCGTGGCCGAGGTCCTCGACCAGGCCGCCCATCCCTACACGAGGGCCCTGCTGGCCGCGAATCCCCACATCCCGCACGGGGAGGCGGTCCCGGACCGGCTGCCCTCGATCCCGGGCACGGTGCCCGCGCCGAAGGACTGGCCCGTCGGCTGCCGGTTCGCGAGCCGGTGCCCCCTGGCCACCCCCGAATGCCACGAGCCGATCGCGGCCGCGCCGGCGCACGGAGCGGGAACCGTCCGCTGCATCCACCCGACGGCCGCGGCGCCCGGCACGGCCGTGCCGAACGAATCCGGAGCCGTCCGATGAACCAACCAGCCCTCCGCGTCCGGGACCTCGTCGTTCACTACGGACGCCGTCACAGGACCCCTCCGGCCGTCGACGGGGTCGGGTTCGACATCGCACCGGGCGAGACCCTCGGCCTCGTCGGCGAGTCCGGCTCGGGCAAGTCGACCATCGGCAAGGCGATCCTGGGACTTCAGGCCGCGAGTTCCGGGTCGATCACCCTGCACGGGACGGACATCACCACGGCCTCGCTACGACAGCGGCGGATCAGCGCGATCGACCTGCGCGCGGTCTTCCAGGACCCCTACTCCTCGCTCAACCCGGCCCAGAGCATCGGCCAGACCCTGGTGGAGCCGCTGCGGGTGCTGCGCGTCCCGAAGCAGGAGCAGTGGCAGCGGGCCCGCGAGGCGCTCGCCGCGGTCGGTCTCCCCCGCGACGTGATCGACCGCGATCCGGCGCGGCTCTCCGGTGGTCAGCGCCAGCGGGTGGCGATCGCCCGTGCCCTGGTCTGCGACCCGAAGGTGATCGTGCTCGACGAGCCGGTCAGCGCCCTCGATCTCTCGACCCAGGCGCAGGTGCTGAACCTGCTGGCCGATCTGCGTGACCGGCGACAACTCGCCCTGCTCTTCATCGCGCACGACCTGGGCGTCGTCCGGTTCCTCTCCCAGCGGGTCGTGGTTCTCTACCGCGGCCGGGTGATGGAGCAGGGAGACGTCGAGTCGGTGACCCAGGAACCGCGTCACCCGTACACCGTGGCACTGACAGCGGCGGCACCCGTACCCCGTCCGGCCGAGCAGGCGCACCGTCGCGCCGCGCGCGAGGCACTGGGCATCGGCGCCGCAGGAACGGCGAGCGCGGCATCGACGGGCTGTCCGTTCGTCAACCGGTGCCCGCTCGCGGCGGACCGCTGCCGCACCGAGCGGCCGCCCCTCACCGGCACCGGTGACTCCTTCGCGGCCTGCCATCGCCTCGACGAAGTCGCCGCGCTTCGTGCCACCCACTGACCCCAGCACCCCCATGGAGATCCCCATGCACCCGTTTCCCGCCGACTTCCTCTGGGGAGTGGCCAGTGCCGGCCACCAGACCGAGGGCGACAACCTGGCCAGTGACTGCTGGTTCGCCGAGAACGCGACACCGACCGTCTTCAAGGAGCCCTCGGGCAAGGCCTGCGACGGCTGGGAGCGTTGGCGCGAGGACGTCGACCTGGCCGCCGCCATGAACCTCAACGCCTACCGCTTCTCCGTCGAGTGGGCCCGGGTCGAGCCGGTCGAAGGCGAGTTCTCCGCCGACGCGCTGGCCCACTACGCGGCGATCGTCGACCACTGCGTCGAGCGTGGTCTGGCGCCCGTGGTCACGTTCCACCACTTCGTCGCCCCGCACTGGTTCGCCGCACGCGGCGGATGGCTCGACGCCGGAGCCCCGGAACGGTTCGCGCGCTTCTGCGACCGGATCATGGCGGCCTTCGGCGACCGGATCGCGGTGGCGGTGACGATGAACGAACCCAACCTGCCCCCGATGCTGGCCTGGGCCGGGCTGCCCGACGTCGTCAGGGACCTCGAACGGGCGACGCTGGAGGCCTGCACCCGGGCGGCCGGCGTCGAGCGCTACCGCCTCACCAACATCACGCTCCCCGAGGAGGCCGAAGCACTGCTCGCGGGCCAGGCCGCGGGGCACCGTGCGGCCCGCGCGGCGATCAAGGCGCGTCGCGCGGACCTTCCCGTCGGCCTGTCGATCGCGATGGTGGACGACCTCGTCCACGGCCCTGATCCCACCCTGCGTGACCGCAAGCGCGCCGAGGTCTACGCGTCCTGGCTGGAGATCGCCCGCGAGGACGACTTCATCGGCGTCCAGAACTACGAGCGGCACTACTACGACGCGACGCGTGCGGTGAACGTCGACGGCACGCCCGCGGAGGGCGGGGTGATGAACCGCACCGATCCGGCGTCGCTCGGCAGTTGCGCGCGGTACGCCCACGCCGTGAGCGGCGTGCCGGTCCTGATCACCGAGCACGGCATGCAGACGGACGACGACACCCGGCGCGCCGCGTTCATCGAGCCGTCACTGGCAGGGGTGCGGGAGGCGATGGACGACGGCGTCCCCGTGCTCGGCTACTTCCACTGGACCCTGATGGACAACTTCGAGTGGATCTTCGGCTTCGGGCCCAAGTTCGGGCTGCACAGCGTCGACCCCTTCACCTTCGAACGCACGCCGAAGCCGAGCGCGAGCCTTTACGGCGCCCTGGTCGCGGAGCTGCGCCGTGGATGAGGTCTCCGCCGTCCGTCTCGAACATCGCGACGATCCGCTCGGCATCGGGGAGGACCGCCCGCGGCTCTCCTGGCAGGTCGCGAGTCAGGAGGGCCGGCGACAGGCCGCCTACGAGCTGACCATCGGCGACGAGTTCTTCCACGTCGACTCGGCCGACTCCGTGCTGGTGCCGTGGCCCGCGAAGCCGCTGGCGTCCCGTGAGGCTCGCGAGGTCCGGGTCCGCGTCATCGGCACCGACGGCGAGGTCTCCGACTGGAGCGACCCGGTCAGCGCGGAACGCGGTCTCGTGGCCTCCGACTGGAAGGCCACGCTGATCGAGCCCGCCGAGGACGAGCGGGGACCGGCGGCGCTCCTGCGACGCCCCTTCGTCACGGACGGCGAGATCGTCCGCGCCCGCCTCTACATCACGGCGCACGGGCTGTACGTGGCCGAGCTCAACGGCGAGCGGGTCGGCGACGACGCCCTCGCCCCGGGGTGGACCAGCTACCACCACCGGCTGCGCTTCCAGACGTACGACGTCACCGCCCAGGTGCGCGCGGGTGAGAACGCGATCGGGGTGCAGGTCGCCGACGGCTGGTGGCGGGGCCGGGTCGGGTTCGTGCCCGGGTGGCGCGACACCTACGGCAGCTCGCTGGGCCTGCTCGCCCAGCTCGAGATCGACTACGCCGACGGCCGGCGTCAAGTGATCCCCACGGACGAGGACTGGCGTTCCTCGACCGGCCCGATCCGGTCCGCGGATCTCTACGAGGGCGAGACCTACGACGCGACGATGGCGCTCCCCGGCTGGTCCAGCCCCGGGTTCGACGACCTCGGGTGGGGCGGTGTGCGCCGCGGCGAACGCGACCCCGCCACCCTGGTGGCTCCGTCGGGGCCTCCCGTCCGGGCGGTCGAGGAGCGCGTCCCGGTCGGCACGATCACCACTCCCTCCGGCCGTACCGTCCTCGACTTCGGCCAGAACCTCGTGGGGCGACTCCGTATCCGGGTGCACGGCCGTCGCGGCGCGACCGTCACGCTGCGCCATGCCGAGGTGCTGGAGAACGGCGAACTCGGAGTACGACCGCTGCGCACGGCCACGGCCACGGACCGGTACGTGCTCGCCGGGGACACCGGCGGCGAGAGCTGGGAACCGTCCTTCACCTGCCACGGCTTTCGCTACGCCGAGGTGAGCGGCGACCACGACGAACTCCGGGCGACCGCGGTCGTCTACCACTCGGACATGCGCCGGACGGGCTGGTTCGAGTGCTCCGACCCTCTGCTCAACCGGCTGCACGAGAACGTCGTCTGGGGGATGCGCGGCAACTTCGTCGACGTCCCCACCGACTGTCCGCAACGCGACGAGCGCCTGGGCTGGACCGGCGACATCCAGGTCTTCGCCCCGACGGCCGCCTACCTCTTCGACTGTGCGGGGCTGCTCACCTCCTGGCTGGCCGATCTCGCCGCGGACCAGACCGCGGAGGGTGTCGTTCCGCTGTTCGTGCCGCGGATCGACTTCCCGGGCCCGTTCACTGAGCCGTCCGCGACGGCCGGCTGGGGCGACGCCGCGGTGATCGTCCCCTGGGTGATCTACCAGCGGTTCGGCGACGCGGGGCTGCTCCGCCGTCAGTACCCGAGCATGCGGGCCTGGGTCGACGGAGTGACCGCGTCGTTGGGGCAGTCCGGCCTCTTCGACAGACCGGAGTTGCAGCTCGGCGACTGGCTCGACCCGGCGGCACCCCCGGACGCGCCCTGGCAGGCCGAGACCGACGCGCACCTGGTGGCCACCGCCTACCGTGCGCACGTCGCCGGGCTGCTGTCCCGTATCGCGGCGGTGATCGGCGAGGAGGCGGACGCGGCCAAGTACGACGAGCTCGCCAACGGGGTCCGCCAGGCGTTCCACGACGAGTACGTGACGCAGGGCGGCCGGATCGCCGACTCCGGGCAGACCGGGTACGCCCTGGCGCTGGAGTTCGCCCTGCTCCCCGACGCCGGACAACGCGCCCGGGCGGCACGGCAGTTGGTCCGGCTGGTACGGGAGAAGGGCCACAAGGTCGCCACCGGGTTCCTCGGTACCCCGGCGATCTGCGACGCCCTCACGTCCGCGGGAGCCGTCGACGACGCCTACCAGATGCTGCTCCAGACCGACTGCCCCTCGTGGCTGTACCCGGTGACGATGGGAGCGACCACGATCTGGGAACGCTGGGACTCCATGCTCCCCGACGGTTCGGTCAACCCCGGGGAGATGACGTCGTTCAACCACTACGCCCTGGGCGCGGTGGCGGACTGGATGCATCGAGTGGTCGCCGGACTCGGGCCCGGTGCGGCGGGGTACCGGTCGCTGCGGATCGAGCCGCGGCCCGGAGGACGGATCTCGTGGGCACGCACGGCGCACCGCACCCCGTACGGCCTGGCCGAGGTCGCGTGGGAGCGAGCCGACGGTGAACTCCGCGTCGATGTCACCGTGCCGACCGGATCGGTCGCGACACTCGTCCTGCCGGGCCTCGAACCCAGGGAGATCGAATGCGGCACGCATCGCTTCGTGGTCCCGCACCCGGACCCGTCCGCCGATCGCGAATGGCACCCGTCCCCGCCGTTTCCGCTCGCCGAGATGCCGGCCGAGGAACACCGCTGACAGGCCAGGTCGGCGGACACAACCCTTTCCCGTTCAATGGGAATAGGTATCGTCGGCGAGGACCGACGACGGCCAGACTCCCTGCAACCCCCTTGAACCGTCCTGGAGTCGACATGCCTGAACGTACCCGCGTCGCGATCATCGGCGCAGGACCCGCCGGACTTCTGCTGTCCCATCTCCTCGACCGGCGGGGCATCGCATCGGTGGTCCTCGACTCCCGCACGCGCGAGGAGATCGAGACCACCATCCGGGCCGGCATCCTGGAACAGGGCACGGTGGAGATCCTCCATGAGACGAAGGCGTCGGACCGGGTGCTCACGGCAGGGCAGCGGCACGACGGCATCGAGCTCCGCTTCGACGGTGAGGGTCACCGGATCGACTTCGCCGACACCGTCGGCCGGGCCGTGTGGCTCTACCCGCAGCACGAGGTGCTCAAGGACCTGGTCGCCGCCCGCCTCGCCGCCGGCCAGGACCTCCGCTTCGGAGTAAGAGCCGAACGCGTCGAGGACGCGGACTCGACCCGGCCGCGCGTCATCGCCCATGACGCGGACGGCAACACCCTCCAGATCCAGGCCGATGTCGTGGTCGGCGCGGACGGCTCGCGCAGCATCGTCCGCGAAGCCGTCAGCGGTACGTCCGGGGGCCACTTCCGCGAGTACCCCTTCGCCTGGTTCGGCATCCTGTGCCAAGCCCCGCCCAGCGCCGAGGAGCTGATCTACAGCAACTCGCCCAACGGCTTCGCGCTCATCAGCCAGCGCAGCCCCGAGGTCCAGCGCATGTACTTCCAGTGCGACCCGGAGACCGACACCGAGGCCTACACCGAGGACCAGTTGTGGGAGATCCTCCAATCCCGAGTCCCCGGAACCACTTTGAAGGAAGGCCCGATCTTCCAGCGTGACGTCCTGCGCTTCCGCAGCTTCGTCGCGCACGAGATGCGGCGCGGCAGGGTCGTACTCGTCGGCGACGCGGCCCACACCGTGCCGCCCACGGGCGCCAAGGGCATGAACCTCGCCGTCGCGGACGTCGTCCTGCTCACCGACGCGCTGCACACCCTGCTGCTCGACAACGACGCCACCCTGTTCGACGCCTTCCCCGACACCGCACGCCGGCGCATCTGGAAGGCACAGCACTTCTCCTGGTGGATGACGAACATGCTGCACCTCCAACCCGAAGCGAACGGCTTCGACCGGATGCGCCAGATCGGCGAACTGCGCTCGGTCGTCGAGTCGGCCGCGGGCCGCGCCTACCTCTCCGAGGCGTACACCGGATGGCCTTTGCGCTGTTAGGACTTCCCCCGCCGATCACGTCCGAAGCGGCCTGTCCGGCGGGCATTGCCCTACGTTCATGCGGCAGACGCAGACGACGCCGTCCCCTCCGGCGCGGTGTCAGCACTGCGACGCTGCTCGGGGCGAGTGAGCAGGTAAGCCGACGATACGGCAGCCATGGTCGCGACGCCGAGCAGAAGTATGCGGTAGTCGATGACGGCGACCAGTGCGGCGCCTGCGGCGATCGCAATCGTCTGCGGAAGGGAAAGTGCCACGTTGAGCGCCGCGTCCGTCCTGCCCATCAACTCCGGCGGTGTGCGTCGTTGAAAGAGGGTCATGATGCCGACGCTGATCCACGGCAGACTTGAGCCGATGAACGCGGCGCCCACGAGCACGGCTGTTGTCGAGGAAGCTATCAGCAGCAAGAACCCGACGGCGGCGCCCGCCATCCCCAGAGCCACGAGGAGACCTTCGCTGAGGCGCCGCATCACCGGCGCCGCGGTGACGCCGCCTGCGACCGCGCCGACTCCCTGCGCCGAGATGAGAACCCCCAGGAAGGCGTCCGGACGGTGCAACCCCTGGCTGACCACGGCGAAGACGGTTGTCTCGGAAAGACCGAAAGCGATCATGATCAGGGCGCAGACCTTGGTGAGTTGCCGCAGGGATGGGGTGTCGCGGATGTAGCGCGCGCCAGCAGCCGCTTCGGCCAACCAGTGCTGCTCGGACGGCGTCGGCGACTCGTCGCGTATGCGCAGCGCGAGCAGGGTCGCCACGGCGATCAGGAAGGTCACCACATCGCCGACGATCACCGGAGTCGCGCCGAACGCGACGAGCAGTCCGGCGCCGAGGAGGGGCGTGATCAGTCTCAGCCCCCATTGCGCCGTCTGCATGACGCTGTTCGCGTCTCCGAGAAGGTCCTCGGGAACCAGGGTCTGCAGCAGGCCGGTCTGCGCCGGCCCAAGGACACTGGCCGCCAAGCCGTAGCCGAACATCACCACGTAGATGAGCCATATCTGGCCGCCGTCCTGGACCAGCAGCAGGAGCAGGACCAGCGCTGCGGTGACCAGGTTGGTGGCGATCAGCAGCGGTCGACGACGCATCCGGTCGGCGAGTACGCCTCCCGCCGGGCCGGCCAGTGTTCCTAGCGCGAGCAGGAAGAACGACAGGCCCGCCGCCGAGGCACTCCCGGTGAGCATCTTGATCCAGATGCCCAGGGCGAGCCATAACGCCGAGTCCCCGAAGGTCGACAGGATCTGTCCGGCCATGAAGAGCCGGGCATTGCGGTTCGACAGGAGCTTTCGCACCTTGGTCATGCCTCCGGTTTGGTCGCGTCGAGCGGGTAGGTGAACAGGAGCAACTCCACCGGCAGGCTCTCGGCCGGTCGACGCGACGGATCCTCAAGGCGGTCCCGGTAGCGGTCGAGGACCTGGAGCAAGTCGGCATTCAGTTGCCGGGCCTCAGCGGGCGTCACGTAGGCCAGGTTCTCGCTGCCGCTGGTGACCTGCTGCCAGGCTTCCGGGAACCGGGACCGGCGGGCATTGACGGTGCTGGCCCGGTTGAGCCACGTCTCCCACAGCAGGTGGGCCAGAGCCTCGGAAGCGTGGGACATCTCCGCATCACCCGAGGATTCGCCGAAGGAGAAGCCGATGTGCTTCAGCCGCCAGGGCCTACGCCGGCCGGGCGCGTCCCCGGCTTCCTCGACGAAGCCGTACTTGGCCAAGGTCCGCAGGTGGAACGCGCAGTTCGTCGGCGTTTCCCCGATCATCTCGGCGGCTTCCGTCGCCGTGAGCGGCTCGCGCTGGGCTAGCGCTTCCAGAAGCGCTAGCCGAGTCGGATGTGCCACCGCCCTCATCGTCTTGGGGTCCGCCAGCGGACGGAGCGGACGCGCGTCAGCCCCCGGGTGATCCGGGATCGGAGGCTGGCGGGATTCTTCAGAAGACATGCTTCGAAACACTACGCTCGAAACACTGCGCTCGACAAGAAGGCGGCGTCGCCCGGGGAACTGTCGTAGACGAAGTACGTCGACACTGTCGGCTTCTGACAGTCGGCCATGTACCGGCCTCCCACCACGTCGGCGTCCGCAGCGCCGCCACACCCGGCCCGAGGCGCCGCAGCCCAGCGGCTCCTACGACTTTCACCGCAGCCTGGACAACGGTCCACCGGGCTGCAGACCGGAGACTTGGCGAGCCTGCCAGTGGGGCGCTGGGCCATATGACCCGCTCAGGTTCTGGCACAGATCTGAGCTTGTTCTTTATCTGCCGTCCGCTTCGTAGGGCGGGGAGGGAAGGTTCCAGACGGCATCCGACCGGTTGACGATCTTTCGGAGTTCGCGGGCGGTTCGTGGTGATACGGCCCGCATCACGATGTCAAGGAGGGCTCGGGCTCCGAGAGGGTTGTCGCAGCAGTACCAGCGCACGTTGCCCCACTCGTAGTCGTGCCACAGTTCCCGCGCGGACTGGTGGACGTATTTCTTCCACAGGCTCACCGCCGCGTTTAAGTCGCCCGGTTGCAGATAGTTGCGGGTGTGCTCGAGACGGATGATCTCGGACAGTGCGCGCGAAGACAGGCCAATGGCGTCTCGAACGAATTCGCCTGCAGGGAAAGCCGACGACCAGTGGATCAAGAGCCGGTGGGCCTGGACCGGCGTACGCCGCTGAAACGGCGAAGGGGCCCGGCACCTCGGATGCCGGGCCCCTTCGCCGTTCGGGCCCTGCCCTGGTGGTGGGACTCGGCGCCCGACTTGCGCGAAGCTGACGTAAAAGTGTTCCTGAAATGCGCCCGTACGCCGGACGGTCATGGTGGCCGTCCGGCGAACAGAGCTCTGGGAACTGGCAATCGGGCCTACGCCGGGAACATGCTCCAGAACTGGTTGTCGCTGGAGTCGGACGACCACAGGCGCTGGTACGTCCCGTCCATGTCGAGGTAGAAGCGGTCATTGGTCCACTTGTTGGCCGCGTCGGCGGCCAGGTTCGCGACCCGCTGGTAGTAGTTGGTGCGCGGGGTGAACCGCCACCGCTGCTGGTAGGACTGGTTGCACCCCCAGGCCTGCACGGCCGCACCGCCGGTCAGGTTGTTGGCGTCGGCGTCCAGGCACAGGCCCGTGGCGACGTTCACCAGCTCGTACCAGCTGCCGGACGCGCCGCCGCCGCCTTCGGGATAGAAGGTCCACTTGTCGTGGGCGTCGTTCGAGCACTGCTGGATGTAGCTGCGGGCGCCGTTCCCCCCGGCCCCCCAAAGGCACATGGCCTTCCCGGTGCCTCCGGTCCAGCCAGAGTTCTGGATCTTGAAGGTGCCGAGCGAGCTGTCGGCGTGAGCGTTGGCGGGGACGGCGACGAGCGCGGCGACCGCGGCGAGCGTAGCGGCGACGGTGGTGATGGAACGTCGCTTCGTAAGTTTGAAATTCAAGGAATTGCCCTCCTGGAAATCGCGGGCCACGGACCGGGGCCCGTCCTTACTGGATCGGAATGTCCTGGCCGGGGGTCTTCGCCCTCTCCACGGCGCCGGCACGGCATTTCACGGATTCCTCTCGCGGCCGGGAACAGAATGGCGAATTCTGGGGCCGAGCCGCGGCTCCACGATGGACTGCGCGACACGGCGCGGCTACGCTTTTGCGCGAGCGTGCAAAAGCTCCAGACCAGCACCATCAGGGGACGCGCCGGGGGGACGCCGCCTTGATACGGATCCGTCTGACCAGCGACGACCTCGAACGGACGCAGGTCGCCGACACACCGGACTTCGGCTACGAACTCGCCCTGGGCGTGGCCCACTTGGCCGGCCCGGCTCCGGACCGTCGGCTGTCGACCTGGCGACACGAGGTCGCCTCCACCTGGAACCCGTACCACAGCAGGCTGTTCGAGCTGTACACGGATCTCTACCTGCCCGCGTTCTTCGACGCGGCCACCCAACCCGCGCCGGCACCGATCGACCCGGGGTCACCGCCGGCGGTCGCCCACCTGCGGGACCTGGCCCGATCCCAGGCGCTGACCCCCTTCACACGCGGTCTCGCCGAGGGCCACCCCCGCGCGGCCGCCACCCTCGACCGACTGCTCGCCGGCCTGCGGGCGACGGCCCTGGACCCCTACCGGCGGCGTATCACCTCCCTGGTCGCCACCGCGTCCGCGCACGCACGGACCCAGGCCGAACTGGGCGGCCCCGACCGCTTGCTGAGCTCGGTGCACGCGTCCGTCGGCTGGGACGGCCGGCATCTGCGCCTCAACACCATGGTCGACGCCGTGGAATCCCTCGAAGGACGGCCCTTGATCTTCCAGCCCTCCGCCCTGGCCACCCGGATCACCTTCAACCCGCTCGCCGACGAGGTGGTCGTCAGCTATCCCGCGGCCTTGGCCCCTCTCACCCGGGACCCCGAACTCGACACCCCACCCGCGGCGTTGCAGTCGCTGCTCGGCCCGACCCGAGCAGCAGCACTGGTCGCCGTGGCCCGGACGCCCGCCGTGACCACCGGCCGGCTCGCGGTCGCCCTGGGCGTCTCCCCCGCCGCCGCATCACGGCATGCGTCCGTCCTGCGCGATTCCGGGCTCATCGCCACCACCCGCAACGGCCAGACGGTCCACCACCACCCGACGCGACTCGGCCTCGACCTCGCCCACGGATCGGGCGTGGAGGAACGTCAACGCCGAAACGTGCGCTAGGCCGTCGCCGGTCAGGCGGACTTGTGGCGGGCGCCGCCCTCGATGTGGATCGTCTCGCCGGAGACGAAGCCCGCGCGGAGCAGCCACATCACCGTGTCGACGACGTCGTCGGCCTCGCCGTGGCGTCCGACCAGGGTTCCGGCCGCGCTCTTGCTCAGCAGGCCGGCCTTGCCCTCCCCGAGGCGGTCCCACGCGCCCGAGTCCACGACACCGGGCGAGACGGCGTTGACCCGCACCGGCGCCAGATCCGCCGCCAGATGGCGCGCGAGGTACTCGACCGCACCGTTCGTGACCCCCTTGACGAGTGATCCCGGCCCGGGGCGCCAGCCGACCACACCGGAGAACAGCACCATCGAGCCGTTCGGCCGCAGGATGGGCGCGAAGTGCTTGGCCACGAGCATCGGGCCGGCCACCTTCGCGGTGAAGGCGGCCATCAGCTTGTCGCGATCCAGCTCGGTCGCGCGAACGTCGTGCGGCGCCGAAGCGGTCGTCACGATGTGGTCGACCCCGTCCTTCAGCCGTTCCGCCGCGGCCGCGAGCGTCGACTCGTCCTGCAGATCGACCCGCACCGCGGCGCCACCGATCTCACGCGCCAGCGCGTCGGCCGCGGCCAGATCGCGGGCACCGATCACCACCTCGTACCCGTCCTTCACCGCTCGCCTCGCGACAGCCGCACCGAGTGCCCGCGCGCCGCCGATGACCAGAATCCGTTCCATGTGTCCCGACTCCCTCTCGTAGGATCGAGGACCACGGTATGAATTTGATACCGGTATCTTCAACGAAACTGGGAGCGGCGATGGGCAAGGCGTACAACGTGATGGCGGCGACCTGCCCGAGCCGCACGGTGCTGCACCGGATCGGCGCCCGCTGGACCGTCTTCGTCGTCAACGCCCTCGACGACGGTCCGCGCCGCTTCACCGAACTGAAGCGGCACATCCAGGGCATCACCCCGAAGACCCTCACCGAGACCCTGCGCTCCCTGGAGGCCGACGGTCTGATCAGCCGCCATGAGTACGACGAGAATCCGCCCCGCGTCGAGTACGCCCTGACGCCGCTGGGCCGCTCCCTGCTCGTCCCGCTCCGCGCCGTACGGCTCTGGGCCGAGGAACACGTCCCGGACATCGAGGCGGCCCGAGCACGTCAGCCGGTTCTCTGACCCAGAGGCGAAACCGGTCATAGTGTGCTCAGCCGAGACGCCACTGCTGGTTGGCGCCGCCGTTGCAGGACCACAGTTCCAGCTGGGTTCCGTTGACGTTGCCCGCGGGCTGGTCGCCTCCGGTGACGTCGAGGCACAGGCCGGACTGGACGCCGGTGATCGTGCCGTCGGCGTTCGGGCGCCACTGCTGGTTCGTGCCGCCGTTGCAGGTCCACAGCTCGACCTTGGTGCCCGCGGTGGTCGCGCCGCCGGTGGCGTCCAGGCACTGCGTACCGCCGTACAGCCGCAGTTCACCGGCAGCCGTCAGGGTGGCCTTCTGGTTGGCGCCGCCGTTGCAGTCCCAGATCTCGATCTTCGTACCGGGCGCGGTCCCGTTGTCGTACGCGTCCACGCAGCGGCCCGAGGAGGCGCCGACGAGGGTGTGGGTGGTGCCGGTGCTGGTGGCCGAGCCGGTGGAGACCCGGAACAGGACGGTGCCGTGACCGGGCACGGTGGCCGAGATGGCGCCCGTGGTGGTGGTCTTCACGTGCGACCACAGGTTGTCGAGGGTGTAGCCGCCTGACGAGGCGGGCAGGCCGACCGCCGACGCGGTGGTGGATACGGTGGCCGGGCCCGAGTTCTCGTTGAAGAGGGCCACGGACACGTCGCCGCCCGCCAGCGGTTTGGCCAGGACGTCCAGGCCTCCGGCGGAGGACACCTGCACGCCCTGCTTGCCCAGCGCGTCCTGGTCGACCGCGACGACGTCCTTGTTCCCGAGGATGGAGGCCGTGGCGGCCGAGGAGTTGGGCAGGTCGTTGCCCGTGATCAGCGGGGCGGCCATCTCGGACCAGAGGCTGAACTCGCTGCGGTCCTCGGTGAACGTCAT
This sequence comes from Streptomyces sp. NPDC127038, assembly GCF_042725875.1. Lineage (NCBI taxonomy): Bacteria > Bacillati > Actinomycetota > Actinomycetes > Kitasatosporales > Streptomycetaceae > Streptomyces > Streptomyces sp. NPDC127038. The sequence goes on from NZ_JBHXDQ010000007.1 coordinate 139,389, forward strand.
GCCGCCGTTGCCGACCTCCAGCATGTCCGGGTCGTTCCAGCCGCCGGGGCCGGCGTACTGCGCCAGCTTGACGTTGGCGTGGAAGATCGACAGCAGCGAGCCGTAGCTGTCGTTGATGTCGCCGGTGGTGCGCCACATGTTGCCCACGCCCGCGCCCCACGTCCACACGTTGTCCACGCCCCACTCGCACAGGCTGAACAGGATGGCGCGGCCGCTGTGGGCGAGGGCGTCGCGCATGGTGGTGTCGCGCTGCTGGGCGGAGGTCCCGTCGTCGTTGCAGTTGTCGTACTTGAGCAGGTCCACGCCCCAGGAGGCGAAGCTGTTCGCGTCGGTCTGCTCATGGCCGAGGCTGCCGGGGTAGCCGGCGCAGGTCTTGGTGCCCGCGCTCTCGTAGATGCCGAGCTTCAGGCCCTTGCCGTGCACGTAGGCGGCGGTTCCGCTGATGCCGTCCGGGAACTTGACGGGGTCCGGCACGAGGTGGCCCCCGGAGTCCCGGCTGCCGGCCATCCAGCAGTCGTCGATGTCGACGTAGGTGTAGCCGGCCGCGGCCAGGCCGGAGGAGACCATGTAGTCGGCGACGGATTCGACCTTCTGCTCGGTGACGTTGCAGCCGAACTTGTTCCAGCTGTTCCAGCCCATCGGCGGGGTCGCCGCCAGTCCGTTGGGCAGCGCGCCTGCCTGTGGCGCGGCACCCATGACCCAGGTGGCTGACACAGCGAGCAGGGCCAGGACCACGCCGACCGCGCCACGGGCGCGTCCTCGGGCGGCCTTCGAAGTGCGGGCCGCACCGCACTCCGTACGGGACCTGCGGGGTGCGGAGGGTGTGCCGGGACGGTGGAAGCGCACGTTGTCCTTCTTCCGGGTGGGGGGCTACCTGGTGCGGGGCTGCTCGGACCGATGGCTCGACCTGAGCAGCCCTGCACCGGGTACGACCGCAAGCGAGGGGACGACACAGACGCATGGCATGGTGGGAAAGGATGGAAACGTTTGATTTCTGTGCGGATGCCGGGGCACACCGTCCCAGTCCGCACACACTCCGTCAAGGGTCCGCGTACGTGTCGACGACGCCATTTCGCCTCCCGCCCGCGATGACCGGTGCGAGAGGCCACGTGAGCGGGGAAAACGCAACGTCGACAGACCTCGCGGAGGCGGCTACCTTCACCTGGTCCTCGGCAACCGCTCACGTTCGCAACGGAGTTGTCTCGGGCTGAGCCGCAGCGAAGCGGTTGAGCCGGTCGCGACACACTCTCGCCCCCCGCGCAACCCCCACCGAACCGATCCACGCCAAGCACCCCGACCAGGGAGAGACGCATGCCCCGTCTTGCGCTGTACACATTCGGCGTCCTGAAGTCCCCTCTCACCGATCCCGCGCCTCTCACGCGCGAGTTCTACGCCATCGGTGAGGCCGTCTACCGGGCGATCAGTCAGTCCCCCGGATACCTCGCCCATGCCGAAGCGGCAGACGGTGAACAGGGCATGCTCTTCGGGGCGGACTGGGGTGCGTGGGGGGAGTTCGCCGTACCGGCCTGGTACGGCAAGGGCCGTACGGTGGAGACCACCGCCCTGGCCACGACCCTCTCGCTCTGGACCGACCTGCGCCCCGCCGTCGACGCCATCTACACCGGTCTGCACCGGGGGGCGCTGAACAGGCGTTACGACTGGTTCGAGAAGACAGGGCACCCGAACCACGTGTTCTGGTGGGTCTCCGACGACGTGACCCCCACCTGGCGGGACGGCGTTTCCAGGCTGGAACACCTCCGCGACCACAGCTCCGCGCCGCACGCCTTCACCTCCCAGCGGCCGTTCGGCCCGGACGGAACTCCGGCCAGGATCAACGGAATCGGGTCGGCCAACGACCGGGCCCGCTGACAAGACCTGATCCGCGGGCCCTTGTTCGGCCCCGCATCGGCGGAGCGAATTCCCCTGACGTCAGCGTCAGTGCACGGCAAGGACCCACAGGAAGACAGCCAGCGCCCGCACCAGGTCTTCCGTCTCCTCGGTCTGCACCAGCAGTGGGGCCGGTACGTGGGACAGCTGCCAGGACGCCCGGTCCGAGGGCTCGTACGGCTCCTCCGCCGCCCACAGACGTCCGATCTCCTCGGTGCTCGCGCCGAGCCGGGCGCACGCGTCGGCCGCGGAGCCGAGGGCCTTGACCAGGGGGCCCTCGTCGTCCCAACTCGCATCGCCCCGACTTTCATCCTCCGGCCGGGAGCCGAGCAGGGTGCCGGCCGCGCCCGACAGTGCGGCTGACACGGCGGCCAACCTCGATGCCCGCCCCAGCCAACTCGGCGCCGGATGACCGGAATCAGCTGGCTTGGCGAGCAGTCGTTCCAGGTCTTGGCCGAGGCGTCCGCCGATGGACCGTTCCTGATCGGTGGGCCGCCAAGCCCCCCGTTCCCGCATCTCGTCCGCCAGCCCCATGGCGTGGCGGACCTGCGCGAGAGCCGCAGGCCAGTCGCCGAGATCCCAGTCCGGGAGTCGCCAGCGACTCCCGGACGCGGTATCCGAGCGTCAGCCGTACCTGCGCGGGGCGCGGCCGCGGCAGGTCCGCCTCGACATGGGCCTGCAGTACGGGCCTGATCGCGGCCACCGACGCCGCGCTGCCTACGCCGATCCCTGTCTTGCGGGCCGCATCCGGCAGGGGCCCGGCGTCCAACGGTTCGGCTCCCTGGGCGCAGTAGCTCATGGCATCGGCCAGCACCACCTGGTCGACGAGAAGCTCCGCGTCGTAGGCCGCTCTCCAGAACAGCAGACCGAGCGTGTTGTGCCTGCCGCTCCCCCATGGCCACTTCGCCCGCGCGCCGGGGTCTGCCGGAAACCGTGAGGGCACCCCGGGTCCCAGGCCGCCATCGCGCCCGTCGTACCAGGCGACCAGCAGGCGTGCCTGGTGAACGGCACGCTCCCACGCCCCGCAGCCGTAGGCGACCTGATGCCCCCGCTCCCACCCATTCCTGTCCACGGCGCGAACCGTACCGGGGCCCGGGCGGCGCGGGACGGTCGGGAGTCGGGCATCAGGCGCGGCTGAGCCGCCGCGCCGCCCGGCCCCCCTCTTATCCGTCTCGGCCCTGCCAGGTGGTCACGCAGGCCTCGTTTCCCTCGATGTCGGCCAGTACCCAGAAGGCCGGTGCTCGGGTGGCGGACACCAGTCGGCCTCCGGCGGTCAGCGCGGCATCGATCCGCCGGGGTGCCTCGTCGTGCGGGACGCAGATGTCGAAGTGGATGCGATTGCGATCCGGGCGTGGCTGGTCCATGGGCTGGAACCAGATCGCCGGGCCCTGTCCGACCGGGTCGACGAGCGCATCCGTAGGACCGTCGGCTCCCGCTTCGTCGGCGTAACCCAACACCGCCTTCCAGAACGGCCGGATCGCGGCGGCGTCGAGTGCGTCGATCGCGATCTCCAGGAGCTGGACCGACCGTGGCGCTTCCACACCGATCTCGGGCTCCGTCCGCGACCCGGCCTCCCGCACAGCACCGGAGATCCGATGCGCGAGAGCGATGTCGCGCGTGGTCACCGCGGCCTGGTCCAGGGACTGGAGCGTGAGTACCACGCGCCCAGGTCGGACATCGGCGCACAGGTGCCGATCGGCGGAATCACCGCACGCCGCCACCGCGCGCGCCGCCATCTCGGCTCCCTGGGCCATCGACCCTACCGGGACCGACGTTCGGATCGTGCCCAACAGAAATCGCCATCCCAGGTCGCTCACCGCGTCCGAGGCTTCCTGCCGACTCAGCGTCTGCTCCATGGACGACATCCTCTCAGTCCGACCCTCCGCGCAGCGGCAGAGTGGCTGTGTCGGTGTTCTCGACGACGTGCTGGTGAGGTCGCGTTGTCGGCGGGGTCTGCGGTCGTGCCCACGTGAGCGAACTGGTCGAGCACGTCGATGAGTACGACCGTGTGGTGGGTGTCGTCGAGCGAGACGAGGCGGTGCGTCAGTGCTGGCCGCATCGCATCGCTACGACGATCTGCCGTGATCGGGCCGGACGGTTCCTGGTGCTGCGGCGGTCCGAGACGCTGTCCCGGTTCCCGGGCTACTACGACGTGATGGTCGGTGGCGCCGCGGAGGTGGGCGAGTCGTACGAGGAAGCCGCGGCCCGGGAACTGTCCGAGGAGCTGGGCGTTCGTGTGCCCGTGCGCTTCATGTTCAAGTTCCTCTGCCGGAAGGGGATCAGTCCCGTGTGGTTCGGGGTGCACGAGGCTGTCGTGACGGAGCCTCTGGTCCCGGACCCCGGCGAGATCGCCTGGCGGGACTGGCTGACAGAGGCCGAGTTGTGCGAGGTCGTCGACCAGTGGCTCTTCGTTCCGGGAGGACGGGAAGCTCTGCGCCGCTATCTGGCCTCCGGATCCGGCAGTTGAGGAAGAAGTCTCGCCTGCCGTCCGCCGATGATGTCAGTGGCCGCTGCGATGCTGTCGGCATGATCCCCTGGAATCTGCTGGACATCGACCGGGCCCTGCGCGCCAGTTGGGCCGCCGACACCTGTTCTCCGGACGACCTCGCCCGCTCGGGCTGGCAGCCCGGCAACCCGGCCTGGGGCCACTGTGACATCACGGCTCTGATCGTGAACGACATCTTCGGTGGTGACCTCGTGGTCGGGGAGGTCCACCGCAGCGGGGAACAGCAGGGATTTCACTGGTGGAACCGACTGCCCAGCGGGATGGAACTCGACCTGACGCGTGAGCAGTTCCAGGATGGCCAGACCGTCACCGCGGCGCGTGACGTCAAACGCCCACCGGGGCCCCTGCCTCGGCGCTGGGAGGAGTATCTCCTCCTGCGCCACCGTGTCATCAAGCACCTCGGTCACCTCCCCGAGCCCGCCGTATGACCTGACGACCTCGTGCGCCTGCCGCCACCGCCCGATCTTCGTTCATCCACACAACTGACGATGATCACCAGTAGCCGCGGCTGTCCCACACCGGCCTTGACCAGTGAGATCACGATCGACGGCTGGAGTGCTGAACGGTGATTCCAGCGGCGCGGGCCAGTACGTCGGCGGTCCGCGATCCCGCCTCGACGGCGTGGGCGGCGGTGCTGGGAAGGCAGCGGTGGTACTCGGGAACGAACTCGGTCATGATGACGCCGGCGTGGTCGGTCGCGACCTCGTCGAGCGACGCCGGCCAGCCCTGTTCCGTGAGAGCCGAGCACAGTTCGCGTGAACGCTCGACGTCCACCACGGAATCGGCGGTGCCATGCACCAGCCACACCGGTACAGGCGGCAGCAGGCGGCCGCCCCTGCGGAGGTCGTCGAGCGGGACGGTGCCGGTGGTCGGTGCCGCCGATGCGTACGAACCCGCGATTCCCACGATCGCTCGCGGCCTCCAGTCGCCAAACGCTGCGGGGTTCAGGGCGACACCTACCGCGGCCTTGCCTCCCAGCGACCAACCGGCGAGCGTGATCCGTTCGGAATCCCCGCCGAAGTCGGACACGTTCCGCCGCACGAAGACAGCCGACTCCCTCAGGTGCGCTCGCCCGCCGTCCGGCGCGTCGGGACGCCAGTCCGGCACCAGGACAACGACGCCCCGCTCTGCCGCAGCGCGGGCGACCAGCGCGAGGACGTCCCGTTCGTCCGGGCCCCGGCCGTGCCAGAGCAGCACCGCGGGCACAGGACCCGACGCGCCGCCGGGCTGATAGACGTCCAGGAGCTTGCCACTGGCCCCGTACCTGAGCCCAGTCTTGACGACAACCTCTGTGGTCACCCCGGCACCCCCGACTGATCACATCACGAACCACGTCACGCTACCAACGTGAGTCGGCTGACCTGACGCCAGGTCAACCGGCGGCCGGGCGGCGCGGGGATGCCGTGCCCCCACGGCCGTAGCCGCCTTCATTAACCCTTTGCCGATGAGCCGATGGACCAACTACGTTCTCCCAGCCGTCCATGTCGATCCGGACCGGCACTGTCGACGAGGAGGTGTGGAGCACATGCGCAGGAGTGCCCAGCAGTTGAGCCCGCGTACTGACCTCTGCCACCTCCTCACGACGGAGACACCTTGTCGCTCCGCATCACCCCACTGACCGCCCCCGCTCACGGGGCGCACAGCCACCGCCTTGCATGGCTCGCGTCCGACGCCGATGCCATCCCTGTCGGGGCGGCCTTTCTGCGCCTGTTCGATGGCGGTCAGGAGCACCTGGCCGAACTGACCCTCCACGTCCATCCCGTGGAGCGCCGCAGAGGCGTTGGCTCCCGGCTGCTCGACACGGCCGTGGCCGCCGCCCGGGACAACACCCGGCGCCGCGTCGTGGCGCAGGCCGATGCCGGAACACCCGGCACCGCCTTCCTGCCTGCCCGCGGCTTCCGCAAGGTCCTCACCCTGAGGTACTCCCGCCTGCCCCTGGCCGATGTGGACATCCCCTCCCTGACCGGAACCGTCGAGCGTCCGCATTCCGGCTACCGGCTGGCGTCCTGGCAGGGAACCGTCCCCGACGATCTCGCCCAGACCTTCGCCGACTCGCGTCGTGCCATGGACGACATGCCCATGGAGGACACCGACCACGGCACCACGACCTGGGACGTGGACCGGGTCCGGGCTGCGGCAAAGGCCGTCGAACAGCGCGGCGACCACCTGCACACCGTCGTCGCCATCGACACCTCCAACGGCTCGATCGCCGGGTTCACCGAACTCGTCGTGCCCGGCGGCGGCACAGGTGATGCCCAGCACTACGGCACGGGTGTGCTGCCCGAGCACCGCGGACACGGCCTCGGCCGCTGGATGAAGGCCGAGTCGATCCGACAAGCCCACGGGCACTACCCGGACCTCGGCGGCCTCCTGACCGACACCGCCGACAGCAACACACACATGAGACACATCAACGACCGACTCGGTTACCTGCCCACTCGCACGACACTGCAGTATCAGCTCGACCTGTAGAGACGAACGGACGGGCCGGACCTGGGCATCACCGCGTCCGGCCCGTCGGCACCTTCGCAACAGGCCCTAGCGGGATGCACCTTTCGGCTGCGCCCCGGGTCACACCAGGAGTCGAGGTGGGCGGTGCCGCGCCGCCGCCCAGCGGCCTCGCTCACTGTCGAGCCGCGCTCGTGGTCACGATGTCGACGGCGTCTCGAAGCGGTGTCTCCGCATTTCCGAGCAGCGCCCGGGTGATGGCGATCGCCTGGATCACGCTCGCGCGGCGCTGCGCGAGGAAGGCCTGGACGGCCTCCATCCCGTCGCTCTCGAGGATCGGCCGGGACTGCTCGACCAACGCGGACATGCGGGCGGCCACCTCGGGATCCAGTCCCATGTTTTCGAACATCACCTCTCCTCAACGGCGTTGACCGGTTGGGACGGACTCAGGCCTCATCAGAACGGATCACGACGCCCAGTGCTTGAGCGTACCGAGCCGGGCCACACACTCGGTGTGAATTACCAGCCGCTTGGCTGCCTCCTCTCCTGACTGCGAAGGCCTCCGGCCGGGCGGGACGCTGCCGGGATGGCCGTGAACGCGTCGGCGATCGGTGCGACGAGTGTGGCGAGGCGGCGGGCACCCTCATCGCCGATCGGCGCCCACAGCGCGACGCATTGTTCGTCCGTTTCCCGCTCGATGCGCTCGCGTGCCGCACTGCCGACGTCGGTGATCACGCCGTGGGAGTCGAGCCAGCCGCGCGCGGCCAGACGTACCGTCGCCGCGCTCCACTCCTCGTCGTTCCATTGGCGAGTGGCTCGTACGAGCGCTACCGGGAGGCGACCGATCGCGGTGTGCAGGACGAGGCAATCGCACGGTCCGAGCCCGTTGTCGGCGAGGACGACGAGATGGGCGTCGCCACGCCACTCGCGCGCCACCGTGAGCTGCTGCCACAGTGCGACGAGGGGATCGGGGGGAAGCGGGACCGAGGCGTTCGCGGCGGCCAGCACCTTGCCGGCGTAGTCGGCGGCGGCGACGACCGGGTCGATCAGCGAGCGGGCCTCGGCAAGGTGATCGTCCGTGAGCTGGACGCCGGCGCGCCGCATCGCCCGTCCTGCGGCCAAGAAGCGTGCGGACTGCCACCGTTCGGGCGGGGCGGCGTCCCACACGCCCGCCATGGCCCGCACTGCCCGCGGGCTGAAGTTGTAGAAGGCGGCGAGCGTGACGTGCCACGGTACGGCGCCCATCGCGGCCGAGCGGAAGGCCAGATACGCCGGCCCGCTGTCGGTCACGCCGAGTCGGGCCGCCGCCTCGGCGCTCTCGGGAGCGAGGTAGATGAACAGGTGGGCGGCGCTGACGGCGCGGCTGACGTCGGCGACGGCGCTCAGGTCCATCGGCTCGCCGCCTGGGCGGACGGGGGCGGGAAGGTCGTCGAAGTGCATGGCGGTGATACCTCCATGGAGTTGGGCGGCGCGGTCAGGTGGGTGTTTCGGCAGTCACGACGAGGACGCCCCTACCGGCTACTGAATCGACCATAGCACAGATAATCGATTATCAGGCAGATAATCAATCCGGTGGTCTACGATGGGCCCATGACTCAGACGGCGCCCCCCTCCACCCCGCCGGGGAAGCGGATGCTCTCCGAGCAGGTCTACGGACACCTGCGGGACGCGATCATGCGCGGGGACCACTCCCCCGGAACTGCCCTCAAGCCGCAGGACCTCGCCAAGGAGCAGGGCGTGAGCCTGGCCGTGGTGCGCGAGGCACTGGTGCGACTCGTCGGCGAGGGGCTCGCCGACCGGCTGCCCAACCGCGGCTTCGCCGTCCCGTCCTTCTCCGACCGGCGCTGGCAGGAGATCGCGGAAGCCCGCAGGACCGTCGAACCGGTGGTCCTGCGCATGGCCGTCGAGCGGGGCGACGTCGACTGGGAGGCCCGAGTGCGGGCCGCGCACCATCGTCTGACGCGCACTCCGGCGTACGGGCCGGAGGAGGGCGCGTACTACACCGAGGCCTGGGCCGAGGCGCACCGGGTCTTCCACCGCACGCTGCTGGAGGGGTGCGGCAACCATGCTCTGCTGGAGACGTTCGACCGGATGTGGACCGCGAGCGAGCTGGCCCGCCGCTGGTCGGCGCACCGTGACCCCGACCGGGACGGCGCCCGGGAACACCGCGAGCTGGAGGAGGCCGCGCTGGCCCGCGACGCCGATACGGCAGCGGCCGTACTGACCCGGCACCTCAGCCTGACCGCGGCCGCCCTGAACGACGGTTCAGAGCGGGCCACGTAAGGCGCTTCAGGTCGTGGTGGGCCAGGTCCGCAGCAGGGCGGCGATCTTCCCGGCGGTGCAGGCGGGGTCCAGGAGGAGGTCCTTGAGGGCGACGGCGTCCTCGCGGACGGGTTTGACGGGGATACCGGCGGCTTCGAGGTACATGACACCGGTCGCGGCGGCAACGGCCAGATTGGAGCGGTCAAGCCAGCGGCAGCGGCCCAGCGTGTGCACCAGGGCGGCGGCCTTGGCGTACGGGCCGTCGTACACGGGCTGCTCGAACAGCTCGGCGCGGTGGCGGGCGACCGCCGAGACGGGGACACCGTAGTCGTCGGGGGCCGGATCATCGGCTCCGGCGACCTCGGCGACCTGCAGGATCCAGGGAACGTCGATGTGCAGGTTCATCAGGCCGCGCGCGTTCCCCGGGGTGCGTGACGGGCGTCCTCGGCCTCGTCGAAGACGTCCTGGTGTTCGGCCAGGAAGCGGGCGGCCGCGTCCACGCCACGGGCCCGCAGGCCACTAGTGTCGTCCTGCACCAGCCGGGCGAGGTAGTCGCCGATGCTCAGGCCCAGGTCGGCGGCCCGCTTCCGCGCGAGTTCCGCCACGTCCTCGTCCACGCGCGCGCCCAGCTGTGTCTTCGCCATACCAGCATGGTAACAGTCGTTACCACGGCGCGGGAGGCGCGAAGGGAAACGACCCGCTCCTCCCTGCTCCGGCGCGCCCCTCCCTGCTCCGGCTCAGGGCACCAGGACCACCCTGCCGAACACCTTCCCCGCGTCCATGTCGCGGTGGGCCGATACCGCCTGGTCCAGCGGCAGCACCTCATGCACGACCGTGCGCAGGTCCCCGTGCGCGGCAGCGGTGAACTGGGACGCCCGCACGGCCTGCCGGTCGGGGCCGGGCACGGTGTCGGAGCTGAAGGTGGCGAACGACAACGACCTGCGGAAGGCGTCCATCAGCCGCGTGCCGAAGTCCACCGGCGGCTGCCCGCCGACCACGCCGACAGCCACGTACCGCCCGTCGGGGTTCAACTTGTCCAGGAAGATCGGAAGTTGAGGACCCGCGACGACATCGATCACCACGTCGAAGCCCGCCGGTGCTTGCGGGCCGCCCTCGCCGGAGCGGTCGAGGACATGCGTCGCGCCCAAGTCCCGCAGGCGGGCGCCGCGTTCCACCGACGAGGTGGTGACCGCCACCGCGCCCGCGCCGTCCCTCGCCGAGAGCTGGACCGCCGTGATGCCGATGCTGCCCGCCGCACCGCGCACGAGCACCGACTCCCCGGGCCTGAACCGGGCCCGCTCCAGGGCGAAATGGGCGACCACGCCCGAGCCGCCGAGGGTCACCGCGTCCGCGCCGGTCAGGCCGTCGGGCAGCTCAAGAACGTTCTCGACCAGGGCGACGGCCTGCTCGGCGTACCCACCCGACAGTCCGGTGAACGCCCACACCCGCCGTCCGATCCACCCGGCGTCGACGCCTTCTCCCACCGCGTCGACCCTTCCCGCGACCTCGCTGCCGAGGAGATGCCCCTCCCTGAAGCCGTGGGCGGCAAGGGTGCCCCTGCGGATCACGGCGTCCACGCCGCCCACCCCGATCGCCTCCGTGGCGATCCGCACCTGTCCCGGGGCAGGGACGGGCACGGGCACATCGACGATCTCCAAGCCGTCGGGTGCTCCGAACGTCCTGATCACGACAGCTTTCATCTAGGTTCCTCGGGTCGTCGGAAGGACCGGTCGCAGCTGATGGGGCCGCGGGTCGAGCGGGCCCCCGCAGCCATGGCATCACCTGCGAAGTGCCGCGACGGGGAGGCGGCACCGCCATCGGACCGTAACGGACGCCCCCGTCCGTTTGTCTAAAGTGAGACACGATGACCGGCCATTTGCCTCAACCCCAGCGCTCCGACGCCCGGGACAACCGCGCCCGCATCCTGGACGCCGCCCGCGCGGTGTTCGGCGAAGAGGGCCTGGGCGCGCCCATGCGCGGGATCGCCCGGCACGCGGGCGTCGGCCCCGCCACGCTGTACCGGCACTTCCCGACCAAGCGGGAACTGATCGCGGAGACCTTCGCCGAGCAGCGGCGGGCCTGCCGTGCCGCCGTCCGCGACGCGCTCGCGGACCCGGACCCGTGGCGCGGATTCCGGAGCCTGATCGAGCGGATCTGCGAACTGCACACCCACAGCCGGGGATTCGCCGACGCCTTCATGGCGACCTTCCCCGATGCCATGGACTTCACCGCCGACCGGGAGCAGACCCTGCGCGCGGTCGGCGAACTGGCCCGCCGCGCCCAGGAGTCCGGCCGGCTGCGCCCCGGCTTCGTCGTCGACGACCTGGTCCTCATGCTCACGGCCCACCGCGGCCTCCAGGACCTGCCGCGTGCCGCCCGGTTCACCGCCTCCGAGCGCTTCGCCGCCTACGTGATCCAGGCGTTCAGCGCCGTGCCGGACACGGAGGTGGTGGCGCTCGGTCCACCTGGTGTCAGGGGTGATGGGGAGCGCACCGGTCCGGACGACCGTGGTGGGAGCGCTCGTTGATCCTGGTGGGGTCGGTCGCCGTGTGGCGGGTGGTGTCGCCACCGCCGGTGATGACGGCGACATTGGTGACCCGCGGACGGGCGTTGCAGGCGACGTCGACCTTCAGGGTGATGGCCGGATAGCTGTGCCCGGCGGGCAGCACGTCGCTGCGGGTGCAGGTGAGGGCCGTCCGGATGCAATGCCAGCCCCTGCCGTCGATCCGTTCGACCCGGAGGCCCGCGGGCAGGAGGTCGCGGACGATGACCTTCGTACCGTCGGTCGGGCCGGCCGCGGTGCCGTTGGCCGCGGTGATGGTGTAGACGCCGTCCTCGCCCTGGGTGAAGGCGCCGCGGTGCCGCTTGGCGATGGTCAGCGAGGGGTGCGCGGGCGGGACGACCGTGAAGGTGAGGCCGGTGTTGCCGGTGGTGTCGGACCTCTCGCGCCTGCCGGCCCCACCCGCGTCGGGCGTGCTCGCCGTGTCGGCGGAATCCGCGCCCTTGGGATTGGCCAGGCCGCTCGTCGCAAAGGTGTCGGTCACCGGGGCCCTTCGGTCCTCGGCCCGGGTGCCGTCCGCGTGTTGGGCCGTGGCCGACCACGCCGTGGCCAGGGCGATCGCCAGAACCCCCAGACTCGACGTCATGACCGCCCCCGCCCTGCGGCGCGGCCGATCCGTACCGCCCTGGTTTACCGTGTCGCGGCCCGCTCCAGGCCGCCCTCCGTCATGCCTGAACACCGTCATCTCCGCTTCCATGTCGTCGGCAACAAGCCGTCATGGGCATTCCACTGGGCATCGAGATCGCTTCAGACGTGCCGGTCACCGGCGGCGCCGGAAGTACCGGGCGACCGGCAGGCACAGGGCGGCCAGGACCAGGACGGAGAGCGCCGCGATCGCGAGGCTGCGGACCTGCCCCGGAAGTCGGCCCTGCTGCGTGGTCGCCGCGACGACCTCTCCGGCCGTCTCGGGAGCCTCCGGGAACGTGACCTTGGCGCGCGTGGTGCGCTCGACCAGGCCGCTCCTCAGGCTGAGCGCCACCGACCACGGGCCGTCCGGAAGCCGTGCGTCCAGCGGGACGACCGTCTCCGCGGTGTCGCCCGGGGCCAGTGACGTCCCCGTCCTCACCGCGAACGGTCCGGCGCGCAGCCCGCCCGGCCCGTCACGGAGAGAGAGCGCCCCGCTGATGTCCAGTGCGCGGCCCCCCGTGTTGTGGACCCGGGCGTGGACCTCCGCCCGCCCGTCGCCGGCGCGGGTCGAGCGGATCCGGTCGATCGTGAAGTCCGAGCGCGGCTCGCCACCCGGACCGACGTCGATGTACATGCGGACGCCCACCCGGCCCAGCATCCTCACCGTGTGCGAGCCGCTCGCGGACGTACCGGTCTGCGCCCAGACGACGCCGTACCGCTCGCCTTCGGAGGCTTCCTTGGGCACCCGGATGGTGGTGCGTACCCGAGCGGTCTCGGACGGCTCCAGGTCCAGGCCCGTCCTGTCGAGCGACGTCCAACCGGTCAGCTCGTCGGGCGTGCGCCCCGGCGCGAAGGTGAACCGGCCCTTGGCGATGGAGGCCGCGGCGGCGTAGAGATCGATGTGCATCGGTGCGGGTGAATCATTGACGACCTCGACCCGGCGCTCGATGGTCGAGCCGGGCGCGAGGTGGTCGACGATGTACGCCTGCGCCCTGGGGTCGTCCCTGCGGTTCTCCGGGGCGTCGAGCAGCCGGATTCCGATGGTCCGGTGCACGGCCCCGTCGTGGGGAGAGGGCGCCACGCCCGCGCGCGGCGGCCCCGCCGACGCCGGCATCACCGCTGCCGTCTGGGTGAAGGCCAGGGCCAGCAACAGGGCCAGGGACCGGCGCGGGGTGAGGGCGGCGATGCGGCGGGCGGCGGACGCGCCCCGCGTTCCGTCAGGCAACGGACTGGGTCAGCGTTCCGGTGTAGGGCCCGCTGACGGTGCTGGCGGGCACGCTGACGGCGACCGTCGGGTCCCAGCTCGCGGTGTTGTCGCCGACGCCGTCGGACCCGGTGAGCACGGTCTGGCTGGAGTTGCTCAGCGTCACGCTCGTCGAAGTAGCGGTGATGGTGCCGGTCGTCGTCACCGTTCCGACCGAGTAGGTGGCGTCGGTGGCGGGAATCGTGGACGGACCGTTCGCGAAGTCCGTCTCCGCCGCGGTCACGGTCCAGGAGGCCGAGGCGAGGGCTCGGTTGTCGGTGACGGTCACTGCGCCGATCGGCGCGCTGATCGTGGTGCCGGGCGCTCCCGAGCCGAGGTCGGCGGTGACGGGCGCCGACATCGTCAGCGCGCCGGAGGTGACGGTGTACGTGACGGTGGTGCTGGGGTCGTCCGCCGCGGCGGCGAGGCCCGGCTGGAGCAGGACGAGAGCAGCGGCGGAGGCCGCCAGGGACAGGCTTCGTGCGCGCACGATCACTCCCGATGTAGCCGCCCGCCAGTGGACATCCTGGCTGACAGCGGACGTGCTGGCTGACGTGACGCAGACAATCGGGCGCGGCCCGCGCACACAAGCCGACGCGCGCCGCGCTCCGCCGGACGAAGGACCGCATTTCAGCCGGACCGCGGTGACCTGCGGCGTTGAACACCCTCAGGAGACGCACGACGAGGTCTTGCTGACCCATTGGGACAGCGTGATCTGCGTCGTCAGGGCCGCTCGGAACGGCCTGCGATGGCGCGGGTGCGTCGGACCGCGACCGGTTCCGGTGGCCGGGCACGTCCGCGCCTGCCGGTCCTCGCCGCGTGCCAGGGCGTCGCGCAGAAGCGACAGGTGTGCGGGCACCTCCGCGAGACGGTCGTACTCGTCCCGGCGTGTTCCGCGGATGGCCGCGCGAGCCTTCGCTGCGGTCGCCTCATCCGGCGCGACGGGCTCGACTGCGTGTCCGGACGGCAGCCTGCGGGTCGTACGGCATTCCTCGGCGGCCGTCTTCCCACCGGACGTCCGTGCCGGGCGATTGGCTTCGATCATGGCGAAACCTCCGTTCCTGGTCCCACCTTCGCCCAGGCAGGGGCCCCGGCGCGTCGTCCCCGCGCAGCGATTCCCGGCTACCACGACGGTGGTACACGGCCCGCCGGTCTACTGCCGGCACAGACCGGGGAACGCCGTGCTCACGACCGCGCGCGTGACTGGGGGCGACTCGGTTCAGCCATGAGACTCACCAGTCCGCACTGGTAGGCGATGACCACGAGCTGGGCGCGGTCACGGGCCGCGAGCTTGGTCATGGCCCGGTTGACGTGGGTCTTGGCGGTCAGCGGGCTGACGAACAGGCGCTCGGCGATCTCGTCGTTGGACAGCCCGAGCGCGGCGAGGCTCGTGACGTCGCGTTCCCGCGGGGTCAGGGAATCCAGCCGGTCGTGCGTGGCCACGGGGCGGGGATCCGGCTGGGCCAGGAAGCGAGTGATCAGCGCTCGCGTGGCGGACGGGGACAGCAGCGCCTCGCCGTCCGCGACCGTACGGACGGCGTCGAGCAGCTCCTCGGGGCTCGCCCCCTTACCGAGGAAGCCGCTGGCACCCGCGCGCAGCGCCTCGGCGACGTACTCGTCGTCCTCGAACGTGGTCAGGATGAGCACCTTCACCCCTGCGAGGTCCTCGGACTCGCCGATGAGCCGGGTCGCCTCGATGCCGTCCATCTCCGGCATGCGGATGTCCATCAGGACCACGTCCGGGTGCTGTGCACGCGCCAGCTCGACCGCCTCCAGCCCGTTGGACGCCTCGGCCACGGTCTCCATGTCGTCGGTGGCGTCGAACAGCATTCTGAAGGTGCCCCGCAGCAGGGCCTGGTCATCGGCAAGCAGTACACGGATCGTCATGGCCACCTCTCCGGTGCCGAGCCGGGCCGGGACAGCCGGGGCGAAGCGGCAGTTCGGCGGTCACGGTGAAACCGCCCTCCGGGCGCGTTCCCGCGTACAGCGTGCCCCCGATCGTGGCGGCCCGCTCACGCATCCCGATCAGTCCGTGACCGGCCCCCGGTCGAGGCTGGTGCGGTCCCTCGCACCCGTCGTCCTCGACGGTGATCGTCAGCCGTTCACGGTCGTAGCGCACGGACAGCCGGGCGCGATCGGCTCCGGCGTGCTTGCGTACGTTGGTCAGGGACTCCTGCACGATGCGGAACGCGGCCAGGTCGACCGCCGGCTCCAGCGGCTCCGCGGCGCCGGAGAAGGTGTGGCTCACGGCAAGCCCGGCACGTTCGAACGACTCCAGAAGGGCCGGGACTTGTGCGAGGCCCGGCATCGGGTCGCGGGGCGCCACCTGATCGTCGGACTGCCGGAGCAGACCTACCGTCACCCGTAGCTCGTCCAGGGCGGCGCGGCTGGTGTCCCGGATGTCCTCCAGTGCGGTGAGAATCTGTTCCGGTCGCTGGTCGACGAGATGGACGGCGACGCCCGCCCGAGCGTTGATCAGGGCGATGTGGTGCGCGACGATGTCGTGCAGTTCGCGCGCGATCCGGACGCGCTCGGCAGCCACACGCTGCTGTGCTTCGTGCTCGCGGGTACGTTCCGCGTGCTCCGCCCGTTCCTCCACGGCCGCCACATAGGCGCGGCGTGAGCGCACGCCGTCCCCGACGGCGGCCGGCAGGGCCGTCCAGGCCACGATGGCAGCCTTGTCCGGGTCCAGCCACGACTTGGTGGCGAACACCGCGGCGGTCAGCAGGACCGCGGCCGAGACGGATGCCGCGGCCCAGGCCGTTCTCCGGTCGGTTCGCACCGCCACGGTGTAGACGGACACCAGAACCGGGCTGGTCACCAGGGGGCTGTCGCGAATCCCGAGCAGTTGGAAGACCGCACCGCAGCCCACGGTGACGGCCAGTACGCCGAGTGGGTGGCGCCGTCGCCACATGAGTGCACCGCAGCCGACCGCTGCCAGGACCACGGTCGGCCACCGCAGCACCAACTGGTGCTGGTGCGGTTGGATCGAGGCGGCCACGACCGACAGCGCGAACAGCACGGCAGCGCCCATCGCGTCCTTCGCACGGACCCGGGCTCGCCCTCCCCGGCTCCCCTCGTTGATCACCGCCATGGCACCACCGTAGGTTCGGCGGCCGGATCGGGCATTGTCTCGTCACGGCCGTCGCCCCCTGCCGCTGCCCCGCGACGGGGAAACGGACCCTCGGCCCGCGGCCGAAACCGCACCGCCTCCTATACTCCTGGCGTGTTCGATGCATCGCCCCTCTTCCACGTCTCGTCCGTGCTCAATCGACGGTCGATCACTCGGCATGGCCTGGACTGGACCCGGATGGGCGCAGCCCGGGGAATCGCCGGCAGCCGCCGCCCCGAGGTGGAGGGCATCTTCGTCTGCCGGGAAGAGGACACGGGGTTCTTCTTCCAGATCAACAACACCGGTGGGCCGGTTGATCTCTGGTCCGTGGACGGCGTCGACACGGGCTCGCTCCTCGACAACGGCAACGGCTTCTTCTACCTCCCCGAGCGCGTACCGGCCGGGCGGGTCCGCCTCGTACGCACGGACATTCCTCCGCAGGCCTGACTCTGACTTTCGCCCGGATCCTCCTCGGACGGTCCGGCTGCGGTGAACTGTGCAAGGGGACGATCACATGGGGGCGAGGACCGCACGGCGTGCTCCGTCACCGGGCCGACGCCGCGTGTACGCGACCGGCTACCTCCTGGCCGGTTTGTTGCTGCTCGGAGGAGCGGTCGCATTCGGCGCTCTCGAATGGGCAGCCGCCCTCGGCACGGGCACGGCCACCGGAACGCTGCACATCGACCGATGCGCGATGACACCCGGGGGTCCGCGAAGTTCGCCGACGCGAGTCTGCTCCGGCGAGTTCCGCTCGGACGCGGGTGAGGTCGACGAGCACGCGGAGGCGCCGTCCGAAAGTCAGGTCGGAGAGTCCATCCCCGTGACCCGGACCCTTCTCGACGACTACATACAGCAGGGCGGTCGGAACGCCTCCGACGCAGCAGCCCGGACACTGCTGGGCACCGCCGTTGGTGTCGGGTGCCTCGTCGCCGGCGTGGCTCACGCATACGCCGCTTCACGTCAGGCGCGAGACCTGGTCCCGGTCGCGGCGGAGTCGCGGTGGCGGCGACCGGTTTCCCACAGCCATCGCAGGTGAACGGGCCCCTGACCAGGTAGCGGTCAGGGGCCGAAGCGTTGCGTAGGACCATTTGGAGCGTTGGCCGCGTCGAGGGTCACCGCGACCGGGCCACACAGATCACCATGACGCCACGCCTCATCGTCCGCCACAGCACCGCGGCACCCACCGGTCCCTGAGCCGGCGCCCCCGTCAGCCGGAAACACCCGCGAAGGCGCGCAGCGTACGAGTTAGTCCCTGGACCAGGGAGTTGACGGTGCGTCGTGCGCGCGAGGTGTCGGCGTGGAGGGTGTTCAGGTGCAGCCCGCCGTGGGTGCGATGGAACCAGAAGAAGCTTCCGTCGGAGGCCGGGTACCACAGGTGCACTCGCGCGGCGCGTGTCGACGGGTGCTCGGCGCCGGGCGCGGTGCGGAAGTCCAGGTAGGAGAAGAAGACGGCGGGGTGGTCGTCGGTCGCGGTGTCGTCCGCGCGGCCGAGCAGCTGCTGTGCTCGTACGGAGTGGACGGCGGCTTGTCGGCGTGCCGCTTCGTAGCCCTGGCGGGCCCCGGCGACCAGGACGTCGAGAGGGGCGCGGCGCGGGGCGGGGATCTCGATGGGTACGGCGTTGACGAACCAGCCGATGGAACGGCGGTACCGGTCCGGTCCACGCCGGTTGAGCGGCATGAGGGCCCGGTAGGTGTCGGGGCCGCCCTCGTCCCGGACGGCGGTGGCCATCGCGGCGAGGAGTCCGGTGAGCAGGGTCCCGCCGGACGCGCGGCACGCGGTCTCGACCCGTTGCGTCAGGGGACCGCTGAGCAGGTCGTGGGTGCGGTTGACCGGCGCGCAGGAGTGGTGGGGCCGGACGCCGAGGTCGAGGGGGAAGGTGGGGAGGAACCGGGCTCCACGGGTGATGAAGTCCCTCCAGTGCCTGAGTTGTTCGTCCTGTGCGCGCAGCACGCTGTTGTACGCGCGCTCCTCGCGTGCGAAGTCCAGATAGCTGCCGGCGGGCGTCGGATCGGGGCGGCGGCGGTGGATGAGGTCCTCGTAGACGCGGGCGAGGTCGTGGACGGTGATCGGGGCGGACAGGACGTCGGCCACCAGATGGTCGTACACGACGTGGACCGTGGCCGATTCCTCGCGGACGACGGCACCCATGACGACCAGGGGTCCCGTGACCGGGTTCACCTGCCGGAGAAGCCGGTGCAGGTGGGCGCGCGTGGAGGCTCGTGAGGTGAGCGGGCCTTCCTCGACGTGTGCGAGGTATGCCTCCATGGGTGCGCAGACGTGGACGGAAACGCCCCATGCTGTGGGACGGCAGCGGGTGCGGAGGACCTCGTGCCGATGGGCCAGGTGCAGGAGGGCCGCTTCGAGCGCGGGCAGGTCGACGGGGCCGGGCAGTTCGAAGCTGCAGGCGATGGCGAAGGTGGTCGGCCGGTTCGCCGTGTGCGCGGACCAGGCCGCTGCGAGGTGGGCAGCCTGGTTGTAGCCGGTGGGCCGTCGGGGAGCCGGCGCGGCGGCGTCCGGGAAGGAGAGGCACCAGGTGTGGGCGTGACCGGGATCGATCTCGGCGTCCTCCGCGGGCAGTTGGATCACGGGGCCGCCTTGGTGACGATGCCGCCGGTACGCGTGGCCGCCATGGCTGCGGTGGGGCCCGTACGCGTAGCCGCCTTGGCTGCGGTGGGGCCCGTACGCGTGACCGCGTCGGCCGCGGTGGGGCCCGTACTCACGGGAACGCGCTCATAGCCGCTCTCGATGAGGACGCCCTGTCGACGCAGTGCGGTCTCCGCGGTATCGAGGCGGAGTTCGGGGAACCTGCCGAACAGCGCGGTGAGCGCGGCGGTGGCCAGCAGGCGGGCGAGGGGCGCGCCGGGGCAGTAGTGCGGGCCGAGGCCGAACGACACATGGCCGCCCTTTCGGTTCAGGCGTGCGGTGCCGGGTTCCGGGAAGACCGCCGGGTCACGGTTGGCGGCCGCCAGCGCGACCAGCACCACGGCGCCGCGAGGAATCACGGTGTCGTCGAGGGTGACGTCGTCGAGGGCGAATCGCCAGACGGAGGCCGGGAACGGGCTGGTGAGCCTCAGCAGTTCCTCGGTGAGGCGGGCCGCGGTGGCTTCGTCACGGAGGGCTCGGCGCAGTTCGGGGCTTCGCATGATGGCGATCGCTCCGGAGGCGATCAGGGTCGTGGTGGGCGAGATGCCGCCGGAGAAGAGTCCCCAGGCGACGGAGAGGAGCTCCGCCGTGGACAGGCGCCCCTGGCCGCGGGCGAGGGTGAGACGGGTGAGGAGGTCGTCGCCCGGCCGGCGCCGTTTGTGGCCGACGATGCGCGCCCACAACCCGAACAGTTCGGTCCTGCGTCCGCGGACCGTCGGGTGTTCGGGATCGACGGCCCTGATCATCTCCAGGGTCAGGCGGCTCAGCTCCTGCTGCGCCCCGGCCGGGATGCCCAGGATGGCCCCGGTGACGCGTACGGCGAGGGGCCGGGCGTAATCGCTGACCAGGTCGGGCCGGGCGGCCGCGGCCAGGTCGTCCAGAAGCTCGTCGCAGGTCCGCGCGATGAACGGCTTCCATCGCTGCGCGGCCGTACGGGACAGCAGCGGGGCGAGGATCGTCCGCAGGCGGTGGTGGTCCGTACCGTCGCTGTTGAGCAGATGGCGGCCCTCGGCGGAGAAGAGGTCGTCGGGGTAGCGGTGCCCGCCGAAGCCCTGGCGGGGATCGGGCAGTCGGCGCATGTCGTGGGCCAGACGCGGGTCCGCCAGTGCCTGTCGTGCCGGGGCGGCGCCGGTGATCAGCCAGGCGAGGAGATCTCCGGGCAGGACGACCTGTTGGACGGGAGCCTGTTCACGCAGTTCCCTGAAGGCCATGGACGCGTCCCAGGACGAGGGATCGCCGGTCACCAGCCGTGGGTGAGGGCAGGAGCGGGCAACTGGAGGGGGCTGCACTCCCTGGGGGCTGACGGACGTCATGTTCGCTGGTGGTTCCTTATGCCGAGGGACACCCGGGGACGCCGAGCGACACGGAGGGGCGACGACGGAGGCCGAGGGGCGCCGGGTCAGGGGGCGGTCAGGGTGACGGGGAGCGCTGTCACTCCGCGGAGGGTGGCGGTGATGTCCTTGTGCCGGACCGCCCCGGGGGTCGATTCGATGCCGCGGGTCCTGGCGAGGAGCCGGCCCAGGGCGACGGAGGCTTCCAGCCGGGCGAGAGGTGCGCCGAGGCAGTAGTGGATGCCGGCGCCGAAGCTCAGGTGCGGGTTGGATGCGCGGCTCACGTCGAGCCGTTCGGGGCGGGCGAACACGCGAGGATCGTGATTGGCCGATCCGATCAGCAGGGCCACCGGTGTTCCCCGGTGCAGGGGCGTGCCCGCGATCACGGCCGGCTGCTGCACCGTGCGAAAGGTGATCTGGATCGAGGAGTCGTACCGCAGCAGCTCGTTCATGGCGCCGCTGTCCAGCAGTCCGCCGCCGGCCCTGCTCCGGGCGAGGGCGAGTTGGTCCGGGTGCCGCAGCAGGGCCAGGGCGCCGTTGGTGATGATGTTGGCGGTGGTCTCGTAACCGGCCATCAGCAGCAGGGCGCACAGCGGAAGCAGGTCGTGGCGGGCCGGCGGGCCTCCGGAGTCGGCCTCGGCGATCAGGGCGCTGAGCGCGTCGGGGCCGGGGTGCCGCCGTCGGTCGTTGATCTTCCGGTGCAGGTAGGCGACGAATCCGGCGGCCGCGGAGTGAGCGGCGGTCATGTCCTGCTCGGTGAGGGCGTAGGGCGGGTCCAGGAGCCGTGCGATCGGTGGGGTCTGCTCGCGGATCCACGGCTGCTCCTGTTCGGGCAGCCCGAACAGCCCGCAGACCACACGAAGCGACAGGGGGTAGGCGAAGTCGCTGAGCAGGTCGACCTGTCGCTTCTCCAGCGCGATGTCGAGGAGGTAGTCGACGAGGACGGCGATCCTGGGGGCCAGTGCGCTGATGGCGGACGCGCTGAAGAAGCGCGAGGCGAGGCGGCGAAGTGGCCCGTGGTCGGGCGGGTCCATGCCCAGGAAGGAGAAGATCCGGTTCGGCGCGGTGAGTGGCCCGTGCCCCAGCCGGTTGTCCCGGAGGGCCCGCGACACCTCCGCGTGACGGGTCACCACCACCAGGCCGTACGGCCCCTCGCACAGGGCGGAGGTCTCGCGCGCGGAGGCGTAACGGCCGTACGGGTCGGTGTGGAGCGCGGGATCGAACGGATCGAAGTAGGGCCGTACCGCGAGCCCGGGGGCCGGTGACGGGTTCATTGCCAGGTCTTTCGCGCGGGAGCGTTCACAACGGCACGGCCCGTCGGGTGCGGCAGCGCCCGGCGGGGGCGCTGCCACATCCGACGAGGGGTCAGGGTGTGTAGGTGACCTTGCCCGTCTGCGTGCTGAGGATCTTTCCGTCCGGGTCGACACCCGCGGGGACAGACTCCCCGGTGGCGGAGACGGAGTAGCCGGCGAACCGGGTGCTGTCGGCGTCGTTCACGCCGTTGATCGTGAGTTCCACGATCCCGTTGTCGGCCGCCTTCGTACGGAAGTCGGTGAACGTGCCCGTGGTCACGGTGCCGTCCGACCAGTCCACCCGGCTGCGGAAGACGGGCCCACTGGTTGCCGTGGTCGCGTCCGGCGACGGCAGAGTGCCGCTGAACGTGCTCTTGCCTTCGAGGGCGGGGTCCCCCTGCGCGTCGCGGCAGGTGACGGTACCCGTTCCCTGGAAGGTCGTCTCGCCGGGGATCCCTGCCTGCGGGGTGTCCAGCGAGCTGGTCGAGGTGGTCTCGCAGGTGACGGGATCGGCCACGGCGCTGTTCGCGGAGGCGGCCGGCGTCAGGACGGTCATCGACGCGCACAGGGCAGCGGCGAGGACGGTGACGGTCGGCAGGCGCCAGGCGGACCGGGCCGTCTTGAGAGAGGGACGCATGGGTTCCTTCCTTTCCTTCTGTGACGTGTGCGAGTGCGAGTGCGTTTGGGAGGTGTCCGGACCGGCGTCAGGGATCGAGCACGACGGGGAAGTCCGTCCAACCGCGCACAGTGACGCGGTCGTTGGGGCGCGGAGAACCGAGGGGCGCCATGAGGGGAAAGCGCCGCAGCACCGCCGGAAGGACGAGGGAGGCTTCCAGCTTCGCCAGCTGGGCGCCCAGGCAGTAATGGGGCCCGCCGCCGAAGGAGAGCAGCCGGCTCGCGGGGCGCCCCGGGTCGAACGTGTCCGGATCGGGAAAGCGCCGGGGATCACGGTTGGCGTCGCGGATCCACGCCATGACTTCCTGGCCTGCCGGGACCCGCGTTCCGCCGACGGTCACCGCGTGCCGGGCGACGCGGGTGATCAGTCTGATCGGCGAGGCGAGACGCAGGGCTTCGTCGACCGCGGAGTCGACGGCGTCCTCCTCGCCCGATGCCACCGCCTCGCGTGCCGCCGGTGACGTCATCAGCCTGTCGACCGCGTGGTCGAGCAGCGTGACGGTGGTGTCGAAACCGGCGGCCAGCGCGAGGGCCAGCGCGGAGGCCGCCTCGTCGTCGGCGAGGGAGCCGGCGACCATGGAGGCGAGGTCGTCCTTCGGTCTCGCCCGCCGTTCGGCCACCAGCTCGTCGAGACGGGGCCGCAGCGTCCGCGCCGCACGGTCCGCTCGCGTCAGGGTGAGCGGTCCGGTCTCGGGATCGAGGAGGGCCAGCAGCGGCTGCACGAGTTCGTGGAGAAGGGGGCCGTCCTTCTCGGGGACACCGATGAGAGCGCAGCCGGTGGTACGCGTCACCGGGAGGGTCAACAGCCCATGCAGATCGACGACTTCTCCACGCGGCCGCTCTTCGAGGCGGTCCAGCAGGTGCTGGACGGTGGTGCTCACGACCTCGCCCAGTGCGCGCAGCCGGGCCGGCCTGAACGCGGGCGACATGACCTTTCGCAGCCTTTGGTGCGTCGCCCCGTTGTGGAACAGCATGGTGGTGCCGAACATCCGCATTCCCGCGCTCCGTCGCCAGCCCGGGAGATGCGCGTCGAACCAGTCGGCGTCCTTGGCCACGAACGCCGGGTTCCGGGCGATCACCGCCACGTCGGCATACCGGCTGAACACGAGGGCGTCCCGCCCGGCGCGCGAGCCGGGACCCGCTCGGCCGAAGGACAGCGGGGATCCGGGGCCCGGACCATGTCCGTTCCCCGCGCCGTCCTGGACCCGGTCCGCGGCGATCCGCACGTGACTTCCCCCCTTACGGTGCGACTCCTGACGACTGCGACGGCACCGGTTCGGGCCGCCCTGGGAAACGACCTCTGACCTGGGGGGACACGCGTCCGCGGCCGGGATCCCCCTGACGGCTCACATCGCCTGGGGTACGGCTGCCGGTCCTCGCCGGGCGCGGGGAAGGCGAACGCGTGGCGCGAGGAAGGCGACCGCCTGGCTCACGGGTCGTAGCGGCGTCAGGCGGTGGCGAACACCAGCGCCGCGTTCTGCCCGCCGAAGGCGGAGGACGTCGACAGTGCGCGGCTGAACCTCACCTCGCGAGGGGTACGGGTGACGATGTCCAGTTCCCGTCCGGGGTCCTGTTCGTCGACATTGGCCGTAGGCGGGACGGACTGCCGCTCCAGCGCGAGCACGGTGACCGCGGCCTCGATGGCCCCCGCCGCACCCATCGTGTGGCCGATGATGCTCTTCGTCGCCGTCACCGGGGGCACGGAGCCGTGAAAGACGCGTCGGAGCATGACGGCCTCGGCGGCGTCGCCCAGAGGGGTCGAGGTGCCGTGCGCGTTGACGTGGCCGATGTCGCCCGGCGTGCATCCGGCGTCGGCCAGAGCCTGCCGCACGGCCTGCTCCGCGCCCGCCCCTTCGGGTTGCGGAGCCGTCGGATGGTAGGCGTCGGCGGAGGCCCCGTATCCACACAGCAGTGCGCGGGTGGGCGCCCCGCGGGCTCGCGCTCGGCCGAGCCGTTCGAGAACGAGAACGGCCGCTCCCTCGCCCAGGACGAAGCCGTCGCGGTCACGGTCGAAGGGACGCGAGGCGAGGGAAGGCCGGCCGGTTCGGCGGGACAGCGCCCCCAGCTGGGAGAAACAGACGGCACTCATCCGTGACCACGACTCGCTGCCGCCGGCCAGGACCACGTCGCACATGCCGCCGAGCAGCATGCCCCGGGCCACACCAATCGCGTTGCCGCCCGAGGCGCAGGCGCTGGACACCGTGAAGTTCGGCCCCTTGGCCCCGATGTCCAGAGCGATCTCGCCGGCGACCATGTTCGGGACGCTGCGCGGGAGAGCGAGGGGGGAGACCGCTGTTGGCCGGCCCTCGCCGAGCCGCGAGAACTCGGTGACGTACGTCCGCAGGCTGTTCGAACCGACTCCGAGTACGACGCCCACTCGCTCCGCGGGACCGTCCTCGATACGCAGGTCCGCGTCCTTGACGGCACGACGGGCCGCGGCGAGCCCCAGATGCGCGAACCGGTCCAGGCGCCGCGTGAGGCGCCCGCCGAGTTCGGTCACAGGGTCGAAGTCCGTCACGTCACAGGAGATGTCGACCGAGAGGCCTTCGAACTCCGGGTTCTTGGCGGCCAGCGAACGGCCCGTGCAGAGGTTCTTCCAGTTCGTCTCGGCGTCGCAGCCCGCGGCGGTGAGCAGACCGATCCCGGTGACGGCGACCGCCTCACCCACCGGGCCTCCCCCACCACCGGGCGGCCGGGCCGACCGGCCCTACCGGATCGGCGACGTTACACACACGAACACGGCCTTCCGTCATCGCGCCAGGACACGTGCGATGGTCCGGGCCACCTGGTCAAGGGGTTCGGACCGGGAGATGCCCTCCACCAGGGTGCCCACTTCCACACCCGTACGTTCCTGGAGGACCGCACCCAGCTCCATCAGGGCGAGTGAATCCAGGCCCAGGTCGTCGAGGGTCGTCGTGGGGCTCAGCATGTCCTCGGGGAACGCGAACAACTCCTGGAGAAGATGGAGAAGGCTCTCCGTACCGAACTCCTCGACCGTTTGCTCCGTCATCATCTGGTCCTTCCGTCCAAGGTGTCTCCAGGGAGCAAACGACATCGGACGCGGGACGTTATTGCTCTGCACGGGTGTACGGCGAAAGCTGGTTACACAGAGGGCCGGTGATCCTCTGGCCGACCGCCACGGCCATGGTTGTGTTCCAGCGCCAGGAGACGTTCGGCGGCCAGACGATTCCCAGCGGACGCGCCGAGAACCCGTCCAGGGTCACAGCCACCCCGCGGGACCGCGTGACTTCTGCGACCGTCCCGCTGCGGAGGTCGCCGACGTGGATCCCTGCCAAGAACTCCCGAACCATCTCGGCGTCCGGTGTTGCCCCCATGCCGTCCAGCCTCTCATGAGGAGCTGTGCGCGCCAGTGCGGAGACGGCGTCATGACTCCCCCGGGATTCCCGACAGAATGGACGCAGAACGGGACGCTGATCGGCGACCTCATGCGTAGGCGGTGAGCAGCACGCCGAGCAGCGCCGCTGCCGCAGCAGCGAAGACCCGCGGCTTCCTCCAACCCGGCCCCGAAGCCTGGCGGTCCTGCTCCCACGCGAACACCAGACTGCCGCCGACGAGCAGCATGCCCCTCACCAGGAAGACAACGGTGTGCACAGGAAACCCTTCCGAAGACCTTCGAGCGGACGGGAAGGCTACCTCCCGGCAGGCATCTGGTGTGCTGCCGGGGCGTGCATACGGGGCGCCGGGGCTCACCGCGATCCGCCTGCTCTATCGAACCGGCCCGCACTCGTCGACAAGCACGGTCGGCTCCGACAGGAAGAGGTCCCGGTCGACGGGGCCATAGGCGATGTTGAACGTGTCGAGCCAATACGACCAACCGCGGATTCCCATGGCGCTGCTGAACCGGTAGTTCAACTGCCAGCGGACCCACTGCCCGGGAAGCAGTCGAACTGCCGGCGGCCTGTGCGGCCGAGGCGGCAGCCCGAAGAGCGGGTCCACACGGGCGAGCACGCGGAGCCGATCGCCTTCGTCCCGCAGGCTCACACCGATCTCGCGAAGGTCCTTCTGGCTCGAACGCGGCTCGAAGCCGTCACGCTCGGACATCTGGACGAAGTGGGCGAATCCAGAGGGTACTTGCGGCAACAAGAGGCCGACCGACGCCGAGTTCCTGCGGGCAGCGGCCTCCCCGCCCCGAGACTCCTTCGTCCAGGACGTCTTGATCCACTGCACCCTGATGTCCACTGCGCGCCTCCCTTTCACCGGGAGCCTACGGTCGACATTCGTTTGACGTCACTCAGGTTCTGACGCGACTGTCCGCTGTCGATCAGAACGGCGGATCTTCGGAGCAGCCGCCTGTCCCGTCGGCCTCCCACCGGGAACCAGGTCCCGTGAGCAACGGCGAGGTACCCGCGCGCTACAGCGCCCACCAGCAATACAGCTGCCGCCCGGCGGCGTTGGCGCGCTGTGCCAGGCCCGCCAAGGCCTGAAGGACGCCCGTCGTGTCCTCGACGCTGATGCCGATCTGCCGAAGCTCGTCCGTCTTCGACCACGGTTCGGCGCAGCGGACGAGGTCGTCCTGCGACGCCGAGGCGAGGGCAGTGGTCAAGCTGGCCGTCAGGGCGACCACGAATGCCGCGCCGTCCTCCTCCGGTTCGGACAGCAGCTGCCCGGACCGCGGGCGGACGCGGGCCTGCTCATAACTGCAGCCCGTCAGGATCGCTTCGAGCTGGGCGATCGCGACGACCGGGTCGATGTTCTTGAGGAAGACCACGTCGAGGTCCGCCTGACCCGGCCCTCCCGGAGTCTGGAGTACCGCGACGGCGGCCTGATCGTCAGCGGCGGAGAAGTAGTCGCACAGTGGCATGCCGAGGATTCTGGCACCCACGACTGACAGCCTGGCCGGCGCAAGTCCCAGCCGACGCAAGTCCCAGCCGGCACAAGTCCCGGCCGGCACACGTCCCGGATGCCACGAGTACCGAGTGCGGCAGGTCCGACTGGCGCTACGTCCCGACTCGGACTTGGCGGATGAGGAGGTCGCTGAGGTCGCAGAACTCCAGGCACTCGGTCGAAGCAGCGAGGACCGCTGTCGCCTCGTCGCGGCGACCCTGCCCTCCAGGCCCCGCCACGACGCCGGTGAGGGCATGGGCCCAAGGACCCCGCCCAGGGTTCGACGGACCTCGGAGCTCAGCGAGGTCCATGCGCTCGCGATCCCGCGGAGATACCGCCTGAGCAGAGAGGTGGACCACGTCAACAGGCTGACGGTCCACGTCGGTTCGGGGCCGATCGGCCCCTCCGAGGGACCAACGGGGTCTGGGGCCGACCCCTTCGACGCGAGACGCTGCCGTTGTGAGAGGCAGCGGCCACCATCCCCCGCGGTCTCTCCCGCCCCGCGCCGCGGACCAAGCGGCGCCGTCCTCATCAGCGACGGAGGCACGCCCCCATGACCCGCCACGACGACCGCAGCGCGACCACCGAGCCGGTCGCAGCGCCGTCCGACATCGCCATAGCGGTGGACCGTCTGGTGACGAGCGCGCTCAAGGCGCTCGACGACTACGAGGCGCTCGATCAGGAGCAGGTCGACCACATCGTGAAGAAGGCCTCGGTGGCCGCGCTGGACCAGCACACGGGACTCGCGCGGCTGGCGGTGGAGGAGACCGGGCGCGGCGTCTTCGAGGACAAGGCGGCCAAGAACATGTTCGCCTGCGAATACGTCACGCACAGCATGGGCCCGATGAAGACCGTCGGTGTCATATCCCGTGACGACATCGACGACATGACCGAGGTGGCCGAGCCGGTCGGCGTCGTGTGTGCGATCACCCCCGTCACCAATCCGACCTCGACCACCGTCTTCAAGGCACTGATGGCGCTGAAGACCCGCAACCCGATCGTGTTCGCCTTCCACCCCTCCGCCCAGGGGTGCAGCACCGAGGCGGCCCGTGTCGTGCGCGATGCCGCCGTCGCCGCGGGCGCCCCGGAGCACTGCGTGCAGTGGATCGAGGTACCGTCCGTGGAGGCGACCGGCACCCTGATGCGTCACCCGGGTGTCTC
Organism: Streptomyces sp. NPDC127038; assembly: GCF_042725875.1. Lineage (NCBI taxonomy): Bacteria > Bacillati > Actinomycetota > Actinomycetes > Kitasatosporales > Streptomycetaceae > Streptomyces > Streptomyces sp. NPDC127038. The sequence continues at coordinate 167,982 of NZ_JBHXDQ010000007.1, forward strand.
GCTGATCCTGGCCACCGGCGGCAACGCCATGGTCAAGGCCGCGTATTCGGCGGGCAAGCCCGCGCTCGGTGTCGGCGCCGGCAACGTCCCCGCCTACGTCCACCGGAGCGCGGATCTGCGCCGGGCCGTCAACGACCTGGTGCTGTCGAAGTCGTTCGACAACGGCATGATCTGCGCCTCCGAGCAGGCCGTCATCGTGGACGACGAGATCCACGACGCGGTCCTGGCGGAATTCCGCACGCTGCACGCCCACTTGGCCACCGCCGAGGAGAAGGCGAAGCTGGAGTCCTTCCTGTTCCCGGTCGACGCCGCGGGGGCGGGCTGCGAGCCCAAGGTCAACTCCGCCGCCGTCGGCCGGAGCCCCGCGTGGATCGCCGAGCAGGCGGGCTTCGCCGTCCCCGCCGACACCTCCCTCATCCTCGTCGAGGCGGACCGGGTAGGCCCCGAGGAGCCCCTGACCCGCGAGAAGCTCTGCCCGGTCCTCGCCGTCCTGCGCGCCGGTTCCGAGCAGCAGGCTTTCGACCTGGCCGCGGACATGGTCGCCTTCCACGGCCAGGGTCACAGCGCCGTCATCCACACGCAGGATCCCGCGCTGGCGGAGTCCTACGGCAAGCGCATGAAGACGGTGCGGATCATCGTCAACTCCCCGTCCTCGCAAGGTGCGATCGGCGGCATCTACAACAGCCTGCTGCCGTCGCTGACGCTGGGCTGTGGCTCGTGGGGCAGCACGTCGGTGTCCAACAACGTGTCGGCCGCCCAACTGCTCAACATCAAGCGGGTATCGGTCCGCCGCAACAACCTCCCGTGGTTCAAGGTGCCGCCCAAGATCTACTTCGAGCCCCAGTCCATCCGCTACCTCGCCTCGATGCCGGACGTCCATCGCGTCACGGTCGTCACCGACGCGACGATGACCCGCCTCGGCCTGGTGGACCGGGTCCAGAGTGTCCTGCGCCGGCGCCGTGAGCCGGTCACCGTCCAGGTCATCGACAACGTGGAACCCGAGCCGAGCATCGACTCCGTCCGACGCGGCGCCCGCCTCATGGGGGACTTCCGCCCGGACACCATCATCGCCCTCGGCGGCGGCTCCCCCATGGACGCGGCCAAGGTGATGTGGCTGCTGTACGAGCAGCAGGCGGAGGGCAAGGACGTCGACTTCGCCGACATGCGGCACAAGTTCTCCGACATCCGCAAGCGGGCCTTCCGTTTTCCCGTGCTCGGCAAGCTCGCCCGACTGGTGTGCATCCCCACCACTTCGGGCACGGGTGCCGAGGTCACCCCGTTCGCGGTCATCTCCGATCCTGCCACCGGCAAGAAGTACCCGCTCGCCGACTACGCGCTCACTCCCAGCGTCGCCATCATCGACCCGCTCCTCACCACCGCGCTGCCCCGGACCCTGGCCGCCGACAGCGGGTTCGACGCCCTCACCCACGCCATCGAGGCCTACGTCTCCGTCTACGCCAACGACTTCACCGACGGCCTCGCCCTGCACGCGATCCGGCTGATCTTCGAGAACATCGAGGCGGCCGTCAACGACCGTGCGGCCAGCGAGCGGGCGCGGGAGAAGATGCACAACGCGGGCACCATCGCCGGCATGGCCTTCGGCAACGCCTTCCTCGGCATCGTCCACGCGATGTCCCACACGCTCGGCGCCACTTTCCACGTCGCGCACGGACGCACCAACGCCGTTCTGCTGCCGCACGTCATCCGCTACAACGGCACCGTCCCCACGAAGCTCACCGGCTGGCCCAAGTACGAGAGCTACCGCGCCCCCGAACGCTTCCAGGAGATCGCCCGCACCCTCGAACTGCCCGCCGCCACCCCGGCCGAGGGGGTCGAATCGCTGGCCTCGGCGGTGGAACGGCTCCGGGACGCGGTGGGCATCGAACCGAGCTTCCAGGCGCTCGGCGTCGACGAACGCGCCTTCCTCGACGCCCTCCCCCAGCAGACTCTCAACGCCTACGAGGATCAGTGCGCACCCGCCAACCCCCGGATGCCGATGCTCGACGACATGGGAGAACTCATGCGCGCGGCCTACTACGGCCGTGAGACGGAGACCGGCGGCTCCGTTCCGGTGAACTGAGCAGTTCCCACCACGCCCGCTCCCCTCCCCCTCTCCCCTTCACCCAACCCTCGCAGGAGGATCGATGCTGTCCGCGGAATCCGCCGCCCTGGTGCGGGCGACCCTGCCCGCCGTGGCCGGAGCGCTCGACGAGATCACCGCCCGCTTCTACGCCACGATGTTCCACGACCGGCCCGAACTCCTCGACGGCATGTTCAACCGGGGCAACCAGGCCAGCGGGGCCCAACGCCGGGCCCTGGCAGGCTCGATCGCCGGATTCGCCGGAGCGCTGCTGGAGAACCCCGACACCCGTCCGGACGCGCTGCTGTCCAGGATCGCCCACAAGCACGCCGCTGTCGGGGTCACCGACGACCAGTACACGATCGTGCACAAGTACCTGTTCGGTGCGATCGCCGAGGTCCTCGGCGACGCGGTCACCCCGCAGGTGGCGGCAGCCTGGGACGAGGTCTACTGGCTGATGGCCGGGGCGCTGATCGGCCGGGAGGCACTCCTGTACCAGGACGCGGGTGTACGGCCCGGCGAGACGTGGCGGCCCTGGACGGTCGTCGAACGCCGTACCGAGACCCGTGACGTGGTGTCCTTCCTGCTCCGCCCGTCCGACGGCGAACGCGCGCCGCGGGCCCGAGCCGGACAGTACGTGAGCGTTCGCGTGCGGATGCCCGACGGCGTGCACCAACTGCGTCAGTACAGCCTGTCCGCGGACCCGGGCGACGGTCTGAGGCGGATCACCGTGAAGCGGGTGCCTGGTGACACCGACGCGCCCGGCGGCGAGGTCTCCAACCTGCTGCACGACCACGTACACGAGGGCGACGAACTGACGCTGTCCGCACCGTTCGGCGACGTCTTCCTCGACGACCCGGTCGATGCCACCACCCCCGTCGTGCTGGTCTCGGCCGGCATCGGCTGCACCCCCATGACCGGCATCCTGGCCCACCTGGCCGCCCTCCGCTCGATCCGCCCGGTCCTGGTCCTGCACGCCGACGGCTCTCCCGCCGACCACGCGCTGCGCGCCGAGACACGCGAACTCGTCCGGCAACTGCCGAACGCCCGGGCCGTCTTCTGGTACGAGAGCCCCGGGCCGGAGGAACCAGACGCCCGCACCGGCCTGATGGACCTGAGTCACACGGAACTCCCGCACGACGCAACGGTTTTCCTGTGCGGACCCCTGCCGTTCATGCGAGAGGTACGCGGACAGCTGCTCGGCGCGGGGGTTCCCGCGCGACACATCCGCTACGAGGTCTTCGGACCCGACCAGTGGCTGCCCGACACCACGGACTGAACCGCACCACACGTTCTCACGCCTCGAAGAAAGGCCCCCGATGACCACCGACCACACCCAGGAGACTCCTCCGGTCCGGCTGCGCTCCGACGGCGCCGTGGACGAGGAGACCCTGGCTTATGCCCGTACGAAGTTGGACCTGGTCCTGGGCAGGCCGGGCCTGCCCGTCGTCACCGGCGAGGTGCACATCGTGCGGGCGGCCGCCCACCACGCCGGCCGCCCGTGGTCGGCCACGGCCGACCTGCGCATCGACGGTCGTCAACTGGTGGCGGCCGCCGAGGAGGCGACGGGCACGGAGGTCGTCGACCGGCTCCGGGACCGGTTGCGCCGCCAGACCGAGAAGGCCTCCCGGCCCTGGGACAAGGGACAGCGGACGACGGCCCCGCCCTGGCGCGACGCATCGGAGCGGTCGGGCCCCGCCGAACCCGGCACTGCGGCCGACCAACGGCCCACTGACGCGGTACCGGGCGGCAGGGAACCGTGGGTCCGGCCACCGGTCGACGGGCGAGGACGAGGAGTTGTGTGATGGCGAAGGCATATCTGGTGGGCGGCGGAATCGCGGCGCTGGCCGCGGCGACGTTCCTGATCCGGGACGGCGGGTTCACGGGATCGGACATCCACCTCTTCGAGGAACAGCGGACCCTCGGCGGCAGCCTGGACGCAGGGGGCACACCGGACGCCGGTTACACGATGCGCGGCGGGCGCATGTTCGAGGCCGAGTTCCGCTGCACCTACGACCTGCTGTCCGGTATCCCCAGCCTCGACGACCCCGCGGTGTCGGTGACCGAGGAGATCCTGGCCGGCCATGAGGACTTCGCCTGGGACGACATGGCGCGGCTCGTGGACGGGAACGGCAAGATCGTCGACACGTCCTCGATGGGGTTCTCCGAACGTGACCGGCTGGAGCTGGTCCGCTGCCTGGCCACGCCCGAAGGGCAGTTGGACGGCAAGCGCATCACCGACTGCTTCGGCGAACACTTCTTCACCACCAACTTCTGGTTCATGTGGTGCACCACGTTCGCCTTCCAGCCCTGGCACAGCGCCATCGAGTTCCGCCGCTACCTGCGCCGCTTCATCCATCTGTTCCCCGGGTTCGCCTCCATGTCCGGCATCCACCGGACCCGGTACAACCAGTACGACTCCATCGTCAGGCCCCTGACCGCGTGGCTCCACGAGCAGGGCGTCGCCGTGCACACCGGCTGCCGCGTCACCGACCTCGGCTTCACCCCGGGCATCGGGAGCGGCACGGTGGACACCATCCACCTGAGTCGGGGCGGCGAGGACGAGACGGTCACCGTCGCACCCCAGGACCTCGTCCTGGTCACCAACGGGTCGATGACCGACGCCTCCAGCCTCGGTTCGCACACGTCGGCGCCCCGGCCGGCTCCGCATCGCTCGGACGCCTGGCTGCTGTGGCACCGGCTGGCGCGCGGCCGCGACGACTTCGGTGACCCCGGCGTCTTCGACAAGCACGTCAAGGAGTCCCGCTGGGAGTCGTTCACGGTCACCGCCGAAGACCCGGCCTTCCTGAAGGCGCTCGAGGAGTTCAGTGGCCGTCCCGCGGGCAGGGGCGGCCTGATGACCTTCACCGAATCGAACTGGCTGCTCACGATCGTCGCCAACCGCCAGCCCGTCTACCGCGACCAGCCGCAGGACGTCGGGGTCTGGTGGGGCTACGGCCTGTTCCCCGACCGCGCCGGAAACAGCACGCCCAAGCCCATGACCATGTGCACGGGCCGCGAGATCCTCGACGAGGTCCTGCACCACCTCCCGTTCGACGAGGGGACGGCGGACCGGATCCGGGCGACCTCGACCGTCGTGCCCTGCCTGATGCCGTACATCACCAGCCAGTTCCTGGCCCGTCGCCACGGCGACCGGCCCGAGGTGGTCCCGGAGAAGTCGGTCAACCTCGCCTTCATCGGGCAGTTCGCGGAGGTGCCCGACGACGTCGTCTTCACGGTCGAGTACTCCGTACGCACGGCCTGGACGGCGGTCGCACAGCTTCTGGGGTTGGACAAGCGACCTCCGCAGGTCTACAAGGGCCACCACGACCCCCACGTACTGGCGGCCGCCGTGGAGACCATGCATCGCCGATGAGGGAAAGGGCCGCGAGCCGCTGTCCCGTGGTTCTGTGTCGGCGAGCCCCGGGTCGGTCCGCCCGCCACCTGTTCGCGGTCCGTACGTTGCTGCCGTGGCCGGCCGCCTTGAGGGGCCGGCCGCGGCTATCGTCAGCGCATGCAGCCGAAGGTGATCTTTTTCGATCTTGGAGGCGTGGTCTGCCGGTTCCTGCCGCAGCGGAGACTTGCGGCGCTCGGTGAGGCGTGCGGAGTGAGTGCGGAGCAGGCAGAACGCGTGCTCTATGGATCCGGGCTCGTCGAGGGGTGGGATCGCGGCCTCGGCTCCTCCGTGGAGATCCACCGAGTGGTGCGGGAGCGGTTGGGATATCCAGGCAGTCTCGCGGCGCTCCGGCGGCTCTGGTGCAGCGCTTTCGAGCCGGATCAGCGGGTGCTGGACCTGGTGGATGGCGCGCGCCCGCTGCGAACGGCTCTGCTCACCGACAATGACCACCTGCTCCTGGACGCGTTGCCGGACGAGCTGCCCCAGGTGGCGTCGCGCTTCGATGCCCTTCTCTTTTCGTGCCGGTTCGGGGCCACCAAGCCCAGTACGGCGCTGTTCGACCGGGCGCTCGAGATGATGGGCAGTGCCGCGGGTGAGGCAGTGTTCGTCGACGACAAGCCCGCGAATGTGGCGGCCGCCCAGGAGTTGGGGATCGACGCGATTCAGTTCACGACTGCCGCGGAGCTCGGCCCTGCGCTGGACAGGGCCCTGAGGCGATGAGGCGTGCGCTACCGGGCGTCGTGCCGTACAGCGGAAGCGTCCGGCGAGATCGAGCCGGCCTTCGTCCAGCTGGATGACCGGCGCGACCCACCCGGCCGGGGCGCATCGGAGCCGGGCGATGACGCACCGGGCCCCGCACTTCGCGGCGGTGATGGCCGCGCCCCCACCTGCGGCAAGGACGGTGCATGTGCGCCACGCCGACTCATCGGATGGCATACGCGTCCCACAGCGGGCCGCCGGCCAGTTCCAGCACCTCCGTGACAACCGCGGCGAAGGCCTTCGCATCCCCGGCGATCGCCCGCGGGGCGGCCTCGGTCAACGATGCGCCCCATGGGCACGGTGGCCAGCAGGCCCAGGCATTCCCGCCGGTCGAGTCGGCGGAATCCGTCGTTGGCGTCCATCTGACGTCTCGTCTCTCACCTGACGAAGCGGTACCGCACCGGTCCACCCGCGAGCGGTGGGGCAGCCTCGGGTCAGAGGCCCTGGCTCCACACGCCGGACACCGTTCAGACCACGACGCGGCGTCCTGTGACGGCGTACGGCTCGATGCGCACCCACATGTCGCGCCGCCCACCGCTCCACGGCTTGCTGTACGCCTGCTTCGCGAGCCGACGCTCTTCATCGGGGTCGTTCACCGTGTGCGCGTACCCGCGTGTCACCACGCTCCAGCCCTGGCTGAAGGTGTCGTCGACACGGTCGACCTCGAAGGCGACGATGCTTCCGGATGCCAGCGACGGTGTCGCACCGCGAGCCGTTCTGAAGACGATCGCGCCATCGACGACGGTGTAGTTGACAGGGACGATCACCGGCCCGAGGTCCGTGGACACCGCGAGCCTTCCGACACCGTGCGTCGACAGCAGCTCCGCGCACTCGGCCCTGCTCAGCACCAGCAGTTCGGGAGCGCGGCCGGCCTGTTCACGGCCGGGAGGCACATCGGCATCGCCGCCGGAAAGGGCCGAGACCGTTGTCCCCAGCGCTGCCGCGAGACTGAGCAGTGTGCCCCGGCCGGGTGCGGCGCCTGGGTGCCGTTCCAGGTGCGTCACGTAGCTGGCGGCCACGCCCGCCCGTGCGGCCGTCTCCTGTGCCGTCAGACCGAGCTGGGCACGGCGTGCGGCAAGTCGACGGCCCAGGTCGCCCGAGGGCAGATTCTGCGAGACGTTCGCCTGCGCGTGTCCGGTCATGACCCCTCACGTCCTCTCGTCGCCGGTACGGCGACCTCCTCGTGCGACGGCTCACCGAGCACCACCTTGAGGGCACCGGTTTCGGCGGCGCGGGCGAAGACGTCGTAGGCCTCCTCCATGCTCTCCAGAGCGAAGGTGTGGGTGATCAGCTGCGCGGTGGGCAGGCGTCCGGCGGTGGCCATGCGCAGCAGGGTGGGCGTGGAGGAGGTGTCCACCAGGCCGGTGGTGATCGTCACGTTCTTGATCCACAGGTCTTCCAGGTGCAGCGTCGCCGGCTTGCCGTGGACGCCGACGTTGGCGACGTGGCCGCCGGGCCGCACCATGCGCGTGCACAGTTCGAAGCTCTCCGGCACGCCGACCGCCTCGATGACCACGTCCGCGCCGAGCCCGTCGGTGAGATCGGCGATCAGTTGCTCGGGTTCCTCGCGGGCGTCGGCCACGGCATCGGCGCCGAGCCGCTTGGCGGCCTCGAGCCTGGAGGCCGCCAGGTCGACGGCGACGATCCGCTCGGGAGAGAACAGACGCGCGGTGGCGATGGCCGCGAGCCCGATGGGGCCCGCCCCGACGACGGCGACCGTGTCGCCCGGACGCACCTGTCCGTTGAGGACACCCACCTCGTAGGAGGTCGGGAAGATGTCCGCCAGCAGGACGGCGTCCTTGCTCTCCACCGCTCCGGGCAGGGCGTGCACGGACAGGTCGGCGAAGGGAACGCGGACGTACTCGGCCTGGGTGCCGTCGATCAGGTGGCCCAGGATCCAGCCGCCTCCGCCCTGGCACTGGCCGTAGCTGCCCTCACGGCAGTAGCGGCAGCGCCCGCAGGCGCTGATGCAGGAGATCAGCACGCGGTCGCCCGGACGTACGGTCCGGACCTCGCTGCCGACCTCGACGATCTCACCGACGGCCTCGTGTCCGAGGACCGTGCCCGGACGCACGTCGGGCACGTCGCCCTTGAGGATGTGCAGGTCCGTGCCGCAGATGGTGACCGCGCCGATCCGCACGATGGCGTCGGTGGATTCCTTGATGGCAGGATCCGGGACATCTTCCCAGGCGGACTGCCCGGGACCGTGGAAGACGAAGCCTTTCATGACGCTCCTCCCCATCCCATTCCGATCGATGACATTGCCCCACACATCCAGCTTGTCCGGTAATGACCTCCCTCGCTTGGGCCGACCGGCCCCTTCGTGTGCCGAACGGTCCTTGCCGTCCGTCCGGTGGTGACGAGCGGGGTCGCTGCCTCGGGGTCCTTGAGCCCCGCGTCCTGAAGCTGCACGAGCCCGCACGACCAAGGCAGTGCTCGTCGGCCTTCGACGTCTGTTGGGCTGAACGGCCCTTCCCCGCAGTGGATTTGGTCCCGGGCGGCCCTGCGGCGGCACCTGCTCGGCCCATGCTCCGGCAGGACCTCGGCTGACACCGTCGAGGTGTCACGACGACGAGGAGGTGCGGACCCATGCCCAGGGGCAAGTACGCGAGGAAGCGGTTGTGGCGGTGGCACAGCAACTCGCTGCGACGACGGGACGACATCGTCGAGGCCTGGATCGTGCTGGCCGTCTGGGCGGTCTTCGCCGTCGGCGGTTCCGTCGCCGGTCTGGTGACCGCCCGTGCCGCGGACGAGACGTTCGCGGCACAGCGAGCCGAACGGGAGCCCGTCCGGGCCGTGGTCCTGCACGACGTCCCCCTCAACGCCCCCGCGATCGGCGGCGCATACGGCCGCCGGACGGCAGCCGTGCGCTGGGTGGCGTCCGACGGTTCGACCCGCACCGGTCGAACCGAGGTGGACGTCGGTCTCAAGGCCGGATCCAGGGTCACGGTCTGGCAGGACGGCCACGGCCGTCTCGCCACCGCGCCGCAGAGCCCGGCCGAGGCCGCGGTCGAGTCGGACTTCCTCGGCGTCGCGGCGGCGGCCGGACTCGCACTCCCGGTGTTCGGAGCCGGTGCGGTCGTCCGGTGGCAGCTCGACCGCCGCCGTCTCGATGAGTGGGGCAGGGAATGGGATCAGGTGGGGCCGCGCTGGGGCCACAAGATCAGCTAGTGCGCGCGACGGATCCGGGCTCCAGGCTTGCTGAGAGCGGCCTGGAGCCCTTTCGCACGTGCGATGGCGGGTGCGCGGTCCGGCGTGGGCCCGGGCAAGGCAATCAGAAAGCCTGCCCGGCCCCGACCTCTGTGGCACCGGCCCGCACGACGCCACGAGGCCGGCCCCGATGCCCGGTTCGCGCCGGGTACCGAGGCCGACCTCGACGGGCCGAGTTCCTGTCCTCCTAGGCGTGCGTCAGCGCGTCGGCGATGCCCTGCGCCCATGTCTCGATCGCGCCGAAGTCCCGGAAGTCGCCGCCCTTCCCGGAGCTGAGGATCATCCTGGCGATCCGTCCCTTGGCTCCTTCCTTCAGGCACCCTCCGAAGGTGACGTGCTCCCGGACGTCCAGTCGGTCCATGGAACGCCGCACGCCGCGCACGGGCGGGATGTCACGATCGCCGGCGGAGGCGTCCAGCGGCCCGCTGCTGAAGAACCACACCGGCCGCCGGGCGAGTACGTCCCGGTGACGGCGGACGAACCACCGCGCGTCCTTGTGCCAGCGTCCCGCGTAGAGCCCGCCACCGACCACGACCGCGTCGTAGGGCGCCACGCTCCGCACGGACCGGGCGGGACAGGACTCCGCGGCCAGCCCGCCCTTGCGCAGGATCCCGGCGACCGCGTCGGCGATCTCCGCTGTGGAACCGTTCGTCGTTCCGTAGGTGACCAACACGGTGTCGGTCATGACGGTCCGCCTCCTCTCACAGCCGGCGCAGCCAGTCCTCGGTCACGCCGTGCGGCACCTGTGTCTGTTCCCCGGGGCGCACGTGTGCGTCGTCCAGCCGGTAGGTGAGATCGCCGACCACGTCGACCACGCCGTCGATCCGGCGGGTCATGGACACGGCGATCTCCGTCTCGCTCCTGCGTTCCAGCCGGCCCGCCAGGGTGACGACGCCTTCGGTCACGAAGACGTCCACGCTGCGCGGTGACAGCCACAACGAGCGGACGAGGACTTCTTCGATCACCTCGTCGCGGATCTCCTGGTCGGGCCGCAGGAAGACCCGGAGAAGGTCGCGGCGGGAGACGATCCCGACGAGCCGGTCCTCCTCGTCGAGGACGGGGAGCCGTTCCACGTGCCGTTGGGCCATGACGCGGGCGGCCTGGGCGATGGTGTCGTCGGCGTGCACGGTGACGGCGGGTGTCGTCATCAGCCCACCGGCCGTGCGGGCCCTGCCCTTGGCGGTCTGGCGCTTGGCGCCGGGCGTCAGTTCGGCGAGCCTCACACGGTGCTTCGGCTCGTGGGGGTCCGGGACGGTCGTCTGGTGCACCATCAGGTCCGTCTCCGACAGGACCCCCATGACCTTGTCGTCCTCGTCCACCACCGGCAGTCCGCTGATCCGGTGGTCCGCCAGCAGCCGGGCCACCTCCTTGAACGGAGTGCCGTACTCGGCGCGGACGACGTCCGTGGTCATCACGGAGCCGACCTTGTCGTGCCTCATGGCCGTTCCTCCTCAGCGCAGTCTGCGCAGGTACGGGTCCTGGGGTCGGCGCGGCAGCAGACGCACCCGTGCGTCGAGCACGGTGATGCCGCCCGGTGTCGCCAGGACGGGGTTGAAGTCGGCCTCGGCGAGCTGCGGCAGGTCCTCAGCCATCCGGGACAGCCGCAGCAGCAGCTGCTCCAGTTCCTCCAGGTCGACAGGGGTGTTTCCGTTCGCGCCCAGCAGCAGCGGGGCGCACCGCGGCGAGGTGATCAGCTCGTGCACGTCGCGGTCGGTGAGCGGGGCGAGGCGCGCGGCGTGGTCGGACAGGACCTCCGTGGCCGTGCCGCCCAGCCCGAACAGGACGAGCGGCCCGAAGACCTCGTCCTGGACGACACCCGCGAACAGTTCGGTGCCACGGGCGGCCAGGGGCTGGAGGACCACGCCGGTCATGAGGTCCGCGAAGCGGGTCTCCAGGTCTCGGAACGCGGCCCTCACCTGTGCGTCACCGCGCAGGTCCAGGTGGACCGCCCGCTGCTGCGACTTGTGCAGCAGTCCGGGCCAGTGGGCCTTCATCACGACCCGGCCGTCGAAGCCGCGCAGCCGGTCGGCGGCGAGCACGGCGTCGTCCTCGGTCTCGGCCCAGGCCCAGGGAGTCTGCGGGATGCCGTAGCAGGCCAGCAGTTCGGCGCAGGTTCGCGGGTCGATCCAGCCACCGCCGTCGAGGGTCCCTCCTGCCGGACGGAGTCGCGCCAGGGCGAGTTGGGACAGGTGGTCCGCCACGACGGTCCGTGCCCGGTCGCTCTCGACACCGGAGAGAAGCGGGACCGCACCGGCCGGCCTGGCGAGCCAGGCGGCGCGCTTCGCGGCGTGTGCCAGGGCGCGCGCGGCCGCCTGCGGTTCCGCGTACGAGGGAATCGTGCCTCCGTCCGCGGCGGCCAGCAGCCGCACGGACCGGTCCTGCTCCAGACGTACGGCGAGCACGGGCCGCGCCCGTCGGCCGGGGGCCGCGGTCACAGCGCGCACCAGGTCGTCGCCCGTGGCCGCGGCGACCGCCGTGGGGACGAGCGCCACGACGACGGCGTCGATGCCCGGGCACCGGGTCAGGCGGTCGACGCACTCCGTGAGCTGTTCCTCGGACACGGCGGCGGTGGCGTCGACCGGGTTTCCGACGGTGGCGCCGTCAGGCAGCACCGCGAGGAGATCGTCGATCATCGCGGGGGTGAACGGCGGCAGGACGAGCCCGGCCTCCGCGCAGGCGTCGGCGGTGAGCACGCCCGCTCCGCCCGCGTTGGTGACGACCGCGACGCGGCTGCCCTCCGGCAGCGGCTGGGAGTGCAACAGGGCGGCCGTTTCCAGGAGTTCGCCGACCGAGCGGGTCGCCGTGACACCGGCCTGGGTGAACAGGGCGGCACGGGTCATGGTGCGGGTCGCCGCGGCCGCGGTGTGCGAGGCGGCGGCCTTCCGGCCGGCGTCTGTGCGGCCCGCGTCCACGGTGAGGACCGGGATGCGGCGCGTGACGCGGCGGGCGGTGCGGGAGAAGGCGCGCGGGTTGCCGAAGGACTCCAGGTGCAGCAGGGCGAGGTCGGTACGGCCGTCGCTCTCCCACCACTGGAGCATGTCGTTGCCGCTGACGTCGAACTTGTCGCCCAGCGAGGCGAACGAGGAGACCCCGATGCCCAGCCGGGACAGTCCGTCGAGCAGGGCGATGCCGACCCCGCCGGACTGCACGGCGACACCGGCCGTCCCCGGGCGGGGATGCTCGGCGGCGAAGGTGGCGTCGAGGCTCAGTTCCGGGTCCGTGTTGGACACGCCGAGGCAGTTGGGGCCGACGAGTCGCATGCCGTAGGTGCGGCAGGCGGTCAGCAGGGCCTGCGCCTGGGTGTGGTCGAGGCCGGCGGTGACGACGACGAGGGCGCGTACCCCGGCCTTGCCGCTCTCCTCGGCGACGGCCGCGACGGCGGACGCCGGCACGGCCACGACGACCAGGTCGGGTGTCGTCGGCAAGGCCGCGACCGAGGGATGGGACGGCACGCCCAGCACCGATTCGACACCGGGGTTGACGGCGAAGAGGCGATGCTTGAAGCCGCCCGAGCGCAGATGGTGCAGCACGGCTCGGCCCACCGATCCGGGGGTGCGTCCGGCGCCGACCACGGCGACCGCGGACGGTCGCAGGAGAGGCAGCAGGCTGGCCACGTCGGCGGCGCGGCCCCGGGCCTCCACGGCCGAAAGGTAGGTGTCGTCCTGGTCGAGGTGGATGGTGCAGCGCACCTCGGGCCCCTCGAAGCGGCGGGAGGTGGTCAGACCGAGGTCGGCGAAGAGGCGGAGCACCTCGTGGTTCTCGCTCAGCGCGTCGGCGGTGAAGGTGGTGATGCCCTCCGCGCGCGCGGCCGAGACGAGGTGTTCGACGAGCAGGGTGCCCACGCCCCGGTGGTGCAGGCCGTCGGCGACGGCGATGGAGATCTCCGCGCCGCCCTCCTCACCGCCGTCCGTCTCCCCGCCGGTGTCGTACTCGGCGAGGCCGATCACCCTGCCGTCCACTTCGGCCAGCAGGGCCCGGTATCCCGGGTGGGGCGAGGCGCAGGCGCGATCGGCTGCCGAGGCGGCCGAGCGCCTGCTCATCGAGAAGAACCGCAGGCGGAGGTTCTCCGGCGACATCTCCTCGTAGAAGCCCCGCAACTGGTCGTGATCGGCCGGCCGCGGGGGGCGTACGCACACGGTGGTGCCGTCCGCGAGCAGGGCGTGGACCGTGGGCCGGTCGAGCAGGTCGTCCGTCATGACAGATCTCCTCCATCGCCTTGGCTCCTTCGATCGTCCGCCGGAACCCGGAGCGATCCCATGGGCTGTACGGGCCGCACCGGGGCCGGTCGGCCCCACTGTGACCGCCGACCGGCCCGCTTCCGCGGTCGCGCCCGGCGGTCGGGGTGCGTCAGTCGTCCACCACGAGGGCCGTCAGGTCCAGGAGGTGGTTGGTGCAGCCCCACTCGGTCCGGCCGGCGAGGAACTGCGGCGGAACGCATGCGCGAGACGTGCGAGACGCGTCCACGGTCCATTCGGCGGGGCGCTGCGCGACCTGCCGCCTCTCTCACGTCCGCTCGGGTACGACCGCGACGGCGCAGGCCGAATGGTGCAGCACCGCGTGGGCGACGCGGCCCAGTTGGAGTCCGAGATGCTCCCGGCCGCGCCGCGCGCCGACCACCAGCAGATCGGCGTCGCGCGAGGCGTCGAGCAGGACCCGGCGTACCGGACCTTCGACCGCGCGCCGGCTCAGGTCCACATCCGCGGGTGCGTCCTCCAGTGCCTTGTCCAGGATCTCGGTGGCCTGCGCCTCGTGCAGACGTGCGGGTTCACCGGCCGGCAGCGGGTGGTCGGTGCTCTCGTGCGCCGGACACCGCCACGCCCGTACGGCGTCCAGGGACGCGCGCCGCAGCTTCGCCTCCTGGGCGGCGAAGCGCAGCGCGGCGGAGTCCCAGGACTTCTCGCCGATGCCCACGACGACACGGCCACGCTTTCCGGCGCTGACTTTGTTGTCGTGGCTGCCGCGCAGCACGATCACCGGGCAGTTCGCGTGGGCGGCGACGGTCAGACTGACCGAACCGAGCAGCATCTCGGTGAGGCCGCTGCGACCGCGGGTACCGAGCACCAGCGCGGCGGCCTGACGTCCCTCGCGGACGAGCGCGTACTCGGGTTCCTCCGGGAGCACGTCGGTGGAGATCTCCAGCTCGGGCCGACGCAGGCGGGCACGCTGCCCGGCGGTCCGAACGATGTCCTCCGCCGTGACCTGTTCGAGCGGCTTGTGGAGGTCATCCGCCAGGGACCGGCCCTCGTACCGCTCCCAGAGGGAGGCGTAGACCAGCCGCAGGGGTGCCCCGCGCAGCGCGGCCTCGTCGGCCGCCCAGTCGACGGCGCGCATGCTGGATTCGGAGCCGTCCACCCCGACGACGATCGGGAGGTTGTCCATCGGTCTCACCGTCCCGCGCCGAGGACGACCCGGCCCTCGGCCCAGCCGTTCGGCTCATCGGCGACGGATTCACCGGCGGAGCCGAGCGGCCCGGCCCGATGGGCGAGCGGGCATGCGCCCAAGGCGCGTACGACCACTTCCTTCATCGATCTCTTCCCCTCGAGACGGGTCAGCTGTGCGGGACGACGGCGACCGGAGCGGTGGAGTGGTGCAGGACGGAGTGCGTGACGTGTCCGATGTGCGCGCCCACGGGACTGCGCCGGACACGCCGGCCCACGACGACGAGGGAGGCGTCGCGCGACGCCTTGACGACGTGGAGGGCCCCGCTGCCGTAGCGGCACACCTCGACGACCTGCACGTCCGGGAACTTCTTCCGCCAGGGGCGCAGCACCTCGTCGACGGCCTCGGCCGCGCTGAGGGCCAGTGCTTCGTGCAGCGCCGGGTTGGCGGTGGTGCCGTACGCGTAGTAGGGCGGCGGGTTCCAGCCGTGGACGACCCGCAGCGATGTCGCACGGCGCTCGGCGGCGTCGAAGGCGAACGCGATCAGCGTCTCGTCCGGGTGGTCGACGTCGAGTCCGAGGACCACGGGCCGGAACGGCGTCGCGGTGGACGGGACACCCGCCGGATCCGGCTCGTGCTCGTCCGCGGCGGCCTCCAGCGCGCGAACGAGGACGACGGGGCCGTCCGCGTGGGCGACGGCGGACAGGCCGACCGATCCGACCATGAACCCGCCGATCCCGCCGAAGCCGCGCGAGCCCAGGACGAGGAGCTCGGCGCTCTTGGCCGCCTCGGCCAGCGCGTCGCCCGGGTGACCGGAGAGCTGTTCCGTGCACACCTCGATGCCGGGGTGACGCTGCCGGATCCCCTCGGCGGCTTCGCGGGGGACCCTCTCGGTCCAGTGCTGTTGGGTCTCGGTGCCCAGGACAGGGGCCTGAGCCATCGGCTCCGGCACGGGCACCCAGACGTGCACGATCTTCAGCGGCAGGCCGCGCAGCTTCGCCTCGCGAGCCGCCCATTCCGCGGCTGCCCGGCTCTCCCGGGAGCCGTCGAGACCTACAGTGATCGTGCGGAGCATGATCTCCACCTCCTGGGGCGATGGTTCCGATTCCAGCGTCGTCTTCGGGCGGTCGCTCGTGCAGGGGCCACTGGTCCCGAATCCGGGCCGACCGACACCCCCCACGGCTGTGTGCGGTGGGCCGGGCGGCCGGCCCGCCGCACCGCGGGCACTCAGCGCAGCCAGCTGTGGTCGCGGACGAAGGGCAGCCTGGCCCAGAGCCTGCCCGCGCCCAGGGTCTCGCCCGCGGCAACAGCGGCCAGGACGATCAGGGCCACGGCGTAGATCACGTGGTAGTCGGCGAACGGGTTCGTCGACATGCTCGGCGAGCCGTCCGACAGGTGCTTGGCCGGCGGCCACTCGGCGATCCACATCAACGCCATCATCGCGGTGCCGGCGACGGCGGCGATGCGCAGCGCGACACCGGCGACCAGGGCGAGACCGATCCCGAGGAGCCCGAGCATGAACAGCCGGTCCGCCCAAGGGTCACCGGCCCAGGAGTGGAAGGTGGACTTCATCGGCCCGACGGCGACGGAGCCCAGGAAGCCCTTCGTCGGCGAGCCGCCGTCGATCCAGCCCTTGCCGGACGGGGTGGCGTAACCGAGACCGAAGGTCTTGTCGAGGAACGCCCAGAGGAAGACGAACCCGGTGAGCAGGCGCAGGGATGCGAAGGCGTAGTCCCGGGCGGTGTGCGCGCCGACGCCTTCCGACGCCTGCGCGGAGGCGTCCCGGTTCCTGCGCAGCGACGGCAGGTGGAAGCCGGAGCTCCGGTGAGGGTGCTCGTGCACGGCCATGGTCGTGTTTCCCTTCGAGGGCGGTCGGGTCGGTGCCGGACACCCCTGACTCTGGCCGTGCCCGTCGGTCGGCGGCGGATGCCGATGGTCCGCGACCACGGGGCCGAACGGCCCTCTTTGCAGGGGCTGTTGGGCGCAATGCCACGCACCGTCCGGTGGGGTCTGGCCATAGCTCTCGCGAGCGGTGGATCATGAGGGTCCACGACGGAAGGCGGCCCATGGCACAGGTCCTGGACGGACACGTCCCGCGGTGGCGACGGCTGATGCCCGGTCTGGGCGCGCTCCTCGGCTACCGGCGCGCCTGGCTCACGGCCGATCTGCTCGCCGGGGTGACCATGGCCGCGTACCTCGTGCCGCAGGTCATGGCCTACGCCGGAGTGGCCGGACTGCCACCGGTCGCCGGACTGTGGGCGATCCTCCCGGCCCTCGCGTCATACGCGCTGTTCGGTTCCTCACCGCTGCTGTCGGTGGGTCCCGAGTCCACGACCGCCCTCATGACGGCCGCCGTCGTCGCCCCTCTGGCCGGTGGGGATGCCGGGCGCTACGCGGCCCTGGCGGCGGGCCTCGCGGTCACGGTCGGCCTGCTCTGCCTGGTCGCCCGGGTGATGCGGCTCGGCTTCCTCGCGGACCTGCTGTCCCGCCCCGTCCTGATCGGCTATCTGGCGGGCGTGGCGCTCATCATGATGGTGGATCAATTGCCCAGGCTCACCGGGGTGCGGACGACGGGCACGGAGTTCTTCCCCCAGTTGTGGTCCTTCCTCGTCCACCTGCCCGACGCGGACCCGGCGACCGTCGGCTTCTCCGCCGTCGTCCTCGCCTTCCTCTTCATGACGGCCCGTCATGCCCCTGCCGTGCCGGGCCCGCTGGTCGCCTTCGTCCTCGGGACCACCGCCGTGGTGGTCTTCGACCTCGACGGGCGGTACGGACTGAAGGTGATCGGCGAGGTCCCGTCCGGTCTGCCGGGTCTCGCCGTTCCGGACCTGAGCGAACTGCCGCGGCTCGTACTGCCCGCTCTCGGCGTGCTGCTGGTCGCGTACACCGACTTCATCCTCACCGCGCGGGCGTTCACCGCCCATGACGACGAAGGTCCCGGCCTGGACGCCAACCAGGAGTTCCTCGCCCTGGGCGCCGCGAACGTGGGCGCCGGATTCCTGAACGGCTTCCCCGTGAGCAGCAGCGCCAGCCGCACCGCTCTCGCATCCTCGGCGGGCGCCCGCAGCCAGGCGAATTCACTGGTGGCCGGCGCGGTGGTACTCGCCGTGCTGCTCTTCCTCAGCCCGTTGCTGGCGCGCACACCCTCGGCAGTCCTGGGTTCACTCGTCGTCTACGCCGCGGTCCGCATGATCGACCTCGCGGGTTTCCGGCGGCTGGCCTCGTTCCGCCGCCGGGAACTGCTCCTGGCCCTCGGCTGTTTCGCCGGGGTGCTCGCCCTGGACATCCTGTACGGGGTGATCGTGGCGGTCGCTCTGTCGGTGGCCGAGCTGCTGACCCGGGTGGCACGCCCGCACGACGCCGTGGAGGGCCTGGTTCCCGGTGTGGCGGGCATGCACGACGTGGACGACTACCCGCAGGCCCGCACGATCCCGGGCCTGCTCGTCTACCGCTACGACTCCCCGCTGTTCTTCGCCAACGCGGAGAACTTCCGGCGCCGCGCCCTGGCGGCCGTCGACGAACAGACCGAGCCTGTCCACTGGTTCGTCCTCAACACCGAGGCCAATGTCGAGGTCGACATCACCGCGCTCGACGCGGTCGACGAACTGCGCCGCGAACTGACGCGCCGCGGGGTCGTGTTCGCTCTCGCGCGGGTGAAGCGGGAGCTGCTGGACGACCTTGAGGCGTACGGACTGGTGGACTCGGTCGGCGAGGAGCGGATCTTCCCGACGCTCCCGACGGCTGTGGCCGCCTACCGAGCGTGGCCCGGACGTCGGTAGGCGACCCCACGCCGCTGCGGGAAGCGTTGTCGGACCCCGGATCGTCAGTCCATCCGGAGACCAGCACGCAGCGGATCCGCATCGGGACGCCGAGGCGGTCCAGTCGGGTCGCGGCCGGACCCCCGTCAGCGTCCCAAGACGGAGCTGAAGGGTGCGTCCGGTTGCTTCGTGAAGACGGCGAAGGCCTCGCGGGGGCGGCCTTGGCGGATGAGGAGGTCGCTCAGTTCGTAGGCTTCCAGGCTCTCGGTCGAGGCGGCGAGGACCGCTATCGCCTCGCCGTAGAGCCCCTGCTTCTCCAGGACGCCCGCCAGCGTCTCCCGGCGGAGGAAGAACTCGTCGTCGGTGAAGCCTTCGAGCACGGCGACGGCCTCGTCTGCGCGTCCGGTTTCCGAGAGCAGCCAGATCCGGAGGCCGGTCAGCCTCTCTTCCCATTCCGCGAGGTACGCGGCGCCGTCCTCGTCGTCGGTGACCCGGGGCGGCTTCGAGGCGAGTTCGGCCAGCAGGTCGTGGGCGGTGTCGGGGTGGCCGCGGTCGATCAGCTTCCCCAGCAGGTCCTGCTCGTAGCAGCCGCAGTCCCGGGACGCCAGCAGGGGGCGGGCGGCTTCCAGGGCTTCGTCGGGCCGTCCGTGGCGCAGCAGCAGATCGGCGAGATGCGCCGCCCCGCGCGTGCCGTGGTTCGCCGCGGCACGGCGGGCCACGGTGAAGGCGGCCTCGGTACGGCCGAGTTCCTCCAGTTTGCCGATCAGGTCCCCGACGGCGTACTGGCCGTAGGACCGTGTGGTGAGGTCGTCCAGTTCCCGCAACCGGTCGTGCCGGGCCAGGAGTTGGGCGAGCGCCTCGACGACGTTCACGCTGACGGAGCTGCTGGTGTCGAGGTTCCGCTGGAGCGCCCGGGCAGCCTCGTCCACGCGGCCTTGCCGCTCCAGGACCTCCGCCAGCCTGACCGAGGCCAGGAGCGGTCCGCTCGTGCGCGCTTCCAGCTCCACCAACGGGGCGATGAGGTCCGCCACTTGTTCGTCGCGGCCCGCGCCCTGGGTGGCATCCACGAGGCCCTGGAGGTAGTACCAGTCCCCCAGGTGCGGGCGCAGGAGGTCGATCGCCTCCTCCGCTCTGCCGAGGGCGACCAGGAGCCGGGCCTCGACCGGTGCGGCCAGACGGTCGTGGCCCTCCTGGGTACGGACGAGAGCGAGCGCCTCCTCGGCACGGCCCCAGCTCTCCAGCAGTTCCGCCGCGGTCTCCACGGCCGCCCAACTGCGCGGCCGGACATACGGGTCGAGGACCTGCCAGGCGGCTTCCCGCTCGCCTCGGCGGCTCAGTTCCCTGGCCGCTCCCCGCGCGCATTCCCATGCACCCGGGCCTCCCGTACGGATCGACCCGGCGGCCTCGACGACAAGGTCCAGGTAGCCGTGTTCGAGGAGTACGCCCACGGTGCGCGCGCTGACGTCGGCGAGAGCGGGGGCCGACTCGTCAAGATCACCAAAGTTCATGGCCGCACTCTATGGACCGCCACTGACATCGACGGTGATGTGCGCAGGGGGCGGTGTCAGACCCCTGGCATACCCTTCGAGCCACCGGACACCGACTGTGAGGATCAAGAGAATTGACTGGCCTGACTGCCTTCCCGCTGCCCTTCCAGGCCTCCCGTTCCTTGTCGTTCGCCAGGCCGCGAACGCTGCGGGAGCTTCAGATGATGCAGTGCAGCGCCCATGTCCGGGCGAAGCCTGGGTGGTTCGACAAGATGAACGACGCCGGCATCGTCGCCCGGTGGACGCAGGAGGCGCTCGCGCAGGGTCTGACCGATGCGCAGGTTCGATATGTGCTCGCCGAACTCGCGCACTACGCGGCGCTGCGGGACGAGCGGACCGGCGTCGAGGTGTCCGCCGTCGACGGGGTGTGGCAGTCGGACACGCTGATCGACGACAAGCTCGCCACCCGGCTGCGCGAGGCGGTCCGGGTGCTGGAAGAGGTCCCGGAAGCGGAGCAGGACTGGCATCCCGGATCGGACGGCCAGGTACTCGATCTGGTCCACCCCTCGCTGTTCTGTCTGGTGCGAGAGGCGAGCGGCGCGCCCGAGCGGGCCTGGCGGAACCCGACGGACCGCTACTCGAAGCACGAGTTCTCGGAGAAGTTCCAGTGGCTGCCCACGGACGTCGACGTCAGCGAGGACGGCGAGGTCGCCTTCCGCTCGTACGTGAACAACGTCCATCCCGAGAGGCATCGCGAACTGGCCTCCGTCCTGCCGGACTTGTTCGCGCGCATGCGCCCCTTGCTGGAGAACGTACTCACGGATCTGCGTCATCCGCGGCCCCTTCGTATCGAGGCCGATCCGTACGGGTGGTACGAGCCGCAGGGGACGGAGTATCCGGTCAAGTCCGCCTACACCGATGACGCGGCCTACGCGGAGGCTGTCCGGGTGTGGGAGGCGGCTCAGGACGACTGGTGGCAGAACCGCCGCCCGGTCGTGCCGGACGCCCCGGCCTTCAGCGCGCCCGAGACGCCTGACGAATCCGCCCGGGTCGATCTGCGCGGTCGCGGTCTCCAGGTCATCGTCAAGCTCGCCACCATTCACCTCACCCCGGACAAGCCCGAGTACGCCGGCGGTTCCTGGCATGTCGAGGGGATGCTGAACGAGCGGATCGTCTCGACCGGCATCTACTACTGGGACAGCGAGAACATCACCGAGAGCCGGCTGAGTTTCCGGGCCGCGCTCGACGACCCGGACTACGAACAGAGCGACGACGAGGGTATGCGTGAGGTCTACGGTCTGGAGGACCTGGACGCGCTGAACCAGACACTGGGATCGGCGGCCACCCCGGCGGGCCGCTGTCTGGCGTTCCCGAACATCCTGCAGCACCGCGTCGGTTCGTTCCGTCTCGTGGACGCCACCCGCCCGGGCCATCGCAAGATCGTCGCGTTCTTCCTCGTCGACCCGTCCGAGAAGATCGTCTCGACCTCCGACGTGGCACCCCAGCAGCCCTGGTCCGACACCTCCACGATGACCCTTGAGCAGGCCGAGGACTACCGCGAACAGCTCATGCGGGAGAGGAAGTTCTTCGTCGACGAGCACAACGAGCAGCTCTACGAACGGGAGTTCTCGCTCTGCGAGCACTGACCCCCGTGCCCGGGGCGGTCCGGTTCGTTGAGCTTGCCGAAGGGGATGTGCACGCTCGGCGTACTGCGGGCGGTGCCGTTGAGATGGCCGACCTGGTCGTCGAAGAAGATGTGGGGCCTGAGCACTTCCATGATCGTGCTCTTGTCTATGCCGCCGAGGAAGAAGGCGTCGTTGACGGCAACGCCCCAGTTCTTCAGGCTGCGCACCGGGCGTTCGTGAGTCGGCGCGCTGCGAGCGGTCACGAGGGAGACATGGACGCGGATCTTGTAGTCGGCGTCCTCCGCCCGTCGTTCCTGTTCGCGCCGCTGGAGTCGGTTGACGCCCGCGAGGAAGTCCCGCAGGGGGCCGGGGTCGTGAGGGGTGGCGGCGTTGGCCGCTTCGTGGAAGCGGAAGTCCTCGATGCCCTGGGCCTGGTACAGCTGTTCCGAGGCGTCGTCGGCGAGGACCCCGTCGAAGTCGAAGGCGATCCTCAGGTCCTGGTCGTCCTCCTCGTCGGGCACCGCCGGGCCGAGGACGCGGCCGGCGGGGAGCCCGAGCGCGACGGCCTCGCGGACGTCGTCCTCGTGCGCGGACAGGAAGAGGGACATGTTCAGGGCGGGCATGAACCGGTAGGGCGAGCGACCCTGCATGAACACGGCTCGGCTGATCGGCAGTTCGTGGGCCTCGATGGACCGCATGACGCGCAGCCCGGTGTCGGGGTCGTTGCGGGACAGGATGATGACCTCGACCAGAGGGTCCTCGGGTGAGAGGTCGTTCAGGGACAGCAGCCTTCGGATGAAGGGGAAGGCCACGCCCTTGTGCAGGGTGTCGTCCACGTGCTGCTCCTGGTAGGAGCGGTAGGCCTGCTGTCCCTGGTCCCGGAAGACGGCGTCCGCCTCCGTCAGGTCGAACAGCGCGCTGGAGGCGATCCCGACGACCAAGCGGTTCTGGAGTTCGTAGCCGGCCATGTCGTACCCCCTGCGCTGTTTCGCGGACCCGACCCGATCATGTCGGGTCCGCGCCCGGCCCCGGTGACCGGTGCGGTGTCCCGCCGGCGGGCGATGCGGGCGCGGGGGGGGGGGCGGCGGGCGCCCCCCCCGCCCCGCTTCGGCTCGGGCAGCGGCACCGGGGCCGGCGCGGAGGCAGGCGCCGACGCG